>JBEIGB010000052.1:0-25656 GCA_040382095.1 Lewinellaceae bacterium | reverse complement strand
GTCAAGACCAGAACAACAGGGTTTGTTCTACCGGATGAAAGGGGGGATTAGAAGGGGTTGTTTAATATAAAATACACATTTTCAATATGTTGATTTTGTGAATTGGGTGTACTTTGAGTCTCTACCTGGGGTTAGTTAAATCGACATCGGCTTTGAGGAGCTGGGGTTTTTAACCATTTTTATAAGGATTGCGGGCATTCTTTCCGTCTTTGCGAAGGGTCTGGCAAATTGTCCGAACCATGATTTATGGGATTATTGTGATTATTGTGATGAAGGGGGTGTGCGGTACGGGGTAAAGGATGTGTGCGGGGTGGTATAAAAAGCCATGGTCTGTCATTTGACGGAATGCGCTGCAAAATGACAGGTCGGGGGCATTTCACACTACCCCATTACCACCAAACAAAAAGCCCGTTGCTTGCAAAGGCAACGGGCTTTTTATTCGGCAGGATCAACGCAGTTATTCTTTGCTGACCCGCCTGGTCGTGACAATCTTGTTCTGATCTCCGAGGATCTGAACGAGGTACATGCCCCTGGGTAAATCGCCGACATAGTAGTTCTTTCCATCTCCTACCTCTTCGAAGACGCGTAGCAGTCTTCCGAGGAGGTTGTACACTGCAACACGCTTTACCCCTGACGTTTCGGTCAGGTTGATATAGGTGCTCGCGGGGTTGGGAAAAACTTCAATTTTCGGCGCTTTTTCTTTTCCGTTTTCTGAGCCTGTCAACCAGGGGGGGCGGTTGCCTGATTGGCCCAGTGTAAGCGGGATTATGACGATGGAAAAGAAAAAAACGAGTAAAAATTGCTTCATTAAATGCGTTGTGTTTTGGAATCGGTTCTTAACACGGTCAATGTACAAATAACAACCTGTACGTGCAAACAATAGTTCCACTTATTAAAAAAAGATTAACATTTGCCCTGCTGTTTCTCACTGTACAGGATCAACCGGGGTAAAAAGGGGCATTTTCGGGCTGTATCGGGGCGGTTACCCTTATTCGCCTTCTTCGGCGCGGATCTGCTCGTTGAAAAAATCGGGGAAATCGTTTACGGCCATGGGGCCGAGGTCGCCTTTTCCTTGCCTGCGCACGGCGACGGTACGGTTATTGGCTTCCTGTTCGCCGACGATCAGCATGAAGGGGGTGTGGCGGAGCTCGGTTTCGCGGATTTTCTTGCCGATGGTCTCGTTGCGCTCGTCCACATAGCCGCGGATGTCGTGGGCGGCGAGGAGGGTCTGCACTTCCCGGCAATAGTCAATAAACCGCTCGCTGATGGGCAGGAGGGCGTACTGGTCGGGTGTGAGCCACAGGGGGAATTTTCCTGCGGTATTTTCGATGAGGATACTGATAAAGCGTTCCAGGGACCCAAAGGGCGCACGGTGGATCATTACCGGGCGGTGGGGCTTGTTGTCGGCGCCGATATATTCGAGCTTGAACCTTTCCGGCAGGTTGTAGTCCACCTGGATGGTGCCGAGCTGCCAGGACCTGCCGATGGCATCGCGCACCATAAAGTCGAGTTTTGGGCCGTAGAATGCCGCTTCACCGGGTACTGTCACCGTTTTGAGCTGTGCGGTTTGGGCGGCTTCGATGATGGCGGATTCTGCTGCATTCCAGTTTTCGTCAGAGCCGATATATTTTTCCGGATTGGCGGGGTCTCGCAGGGAGATTTGTGCGGTAAATTCCTTGAACCCCATCTTGCGCAGCACGACGCGGGTGAGGTCGAGGACGTTGAGAAATTCGTCCTTGAGCTGTTCGGGGGCACAGAAAATGTGGGCATCGTCCTGGGTGAAGCCGCGCACGCGGGAGAGCCCGTGCAATTCGCCGCTTTGCTCGTAGCGATAGACGGTGCCGAATTCCGCGATGCGCAGGGGCAGGTCGCGGTAGGAGTGGGGCCGGTGGGCATAAATTTCGCAGTGGTGGGGGCAGTTCATGGGTTTGAGCAGGAACTCCTCCCCTTCGCGCGGCGTATGGATAGGCTGGAAGCTGTCCTTGCCGTATTTGGCGTAATGGCCGGAGGTGATATAGAGTTCTTTGCGGCCGATATGCGGGGTAGTGACGAGTTTGTACCCGCGTTTTTCCTGTTCGGTACGCATAAACTGCACCAGGCGGTCGCGGAGCGCGTTGCCTTTAGGTAGCCAGATGGGGAGGCCTGGGCCTACCCGCTCAGAAAACATGAAGAGTTCGAGTTCGGTGCCGAGTTTGCGGTGGTCGCGTTTGCGGGCCTCTTCGAGCATGGTCAGGTATTCCTGCAGTTCTTTTTGTTTGGGAAAGCTGACGCCATAAATCCGGGTCAGTTGCTGGCGGCTTTCATCGCCCTGCCAGTAGGCGCCGGCGATATTGGTTAGTTTGACAGCTTTGATCAGGCTGGTGTCGGGGATATGGGGGCCGCGGCAGAGGTCGGTGAAGTTGCCCTGGTGATAGAGGGTGAGGGCTTCTCCGGCCCCGCGCTTTTCGATCAGTTCGATTTTATATTCGTCCCCTTTTTCCCTGAAGAAAGTGAGGGCAGCATCGCGGGTGATGGATTCGCGGCGGAAGGCACTTTTGGTGCGTGCCAGCTCGAGCATTTTAGCCTCGATTTTAGGAAAATCATCGGAGGAGATGGTTTGTCCGCCTGGGTCCACGTCGTAATAGAAGCCATTTTCGATAGCAGGACCGGTACCGAATTTGATACCCGGATAGAGGGCCTCGAGCGCTTCCGCCATGAGGTGGGCAGAGGAGTGCCAGAAGGTGGATTTGCCATCGTTATCGTCCCAGGTGAGGAGTTGTATAGTTGCATCGGCGGAGACCGGGCGTCCGCCATCCCAGATTTCACCGTTTACGCGGGCGGCGAGGACTTTTTGTGCCAGGCCTTCGCTGATGGAGCGGGCGATTTCTACGGGGGTAACGCCCTCCGGATATTGGGCCACACGGCCATCGGGGAAGGTAATATGAATCATATTGGGTAGTATTTGTCTGAGTTGAGGATATTTTGCGCTTTCAGCGGGGCAAAATTAGGCTTTTTACGCCAATAAATCCAGAAAAAGGCATTTGTGCGGCTACTTTATCCGCTCAAAGCATTGGAAAGTATAGGGAAATACGTTGCGCTCGTCTGCGGGATGGGGGTCGTGGTGTACTAGTTTCCATTCTGCGGGGGCCATTTCAGGGAAAAAAACATCGCCTTCGATATCGGCTTCGACACAGGTGAGGTAGATACGGTCGAGGAAGGGCATTGCCTGTTGGTAGATCTGGCCTCCACCGATGATGAAGGCTTCTGTTTCGTCGTGTTCGCGTGCAAATTGGAGGGCTTCGGCGAGGCTATGTACGACGATACAGCCGGAAACGATAAAAAAGGGGTCGCGGGTGATGATGATATTGGTGCGCAAGGGAAGGGGCCTGCCAATAGCATCAAAGGTGTTCCGGCCCATGATCACGGCATGGTGGAGGGTGGTTTTTTTGAAATATTTCAGGTCGGCGGGCAGGTACCAGGGGATTTCGTTGTGGTGCCCGATGGTTCGGTTCCTGGCCATGGCGACGATAGCGGAGATAATCATAGCAGGCGCGTTTAGGGCTTTTTTTCGGGCTTTATGGGTTCGGTTGCCGCTGGTGCGAGTATTTCCAGGGGGATCATATTTTCTGAAGCGTTGAAACGGTTCAGGTGTTTTCGGAGCTTATCGGCAGTTTGCCGGAGGTGCAGGAGGGTAGTTGCCGGGATTTTGAGGGGGAGCGTAGCATTTTCGGTTTCGAAAGCCGATACGGGGAGGGCATAGTACTGGGTTTTTCCTTTTTCATCCAGGTGGATATAGCGGAAAACGGGGATATACTGAAATTGGATGAGGCGGGTGGAGTTATCCAGGATATTTTTTTCCAGGGTAGCTTCCACGATGAGCCCGATGTCGGTATTGGGCTGACGTTGGTTAGAGATAAAATTGCCGAGGGAGAATGCGGTAGTCCCTTCGCGGAGGTTTCCCAGGGAATCCAGGAAGGCGATATTTTTGATCGGCTGCACCACATGGGGGTGGGCGCCAATGACCATATCCACGCCCCATTCCAGCATTTTTTTGGCAAGGTCTTTCTGTGCCGGGCTTTCATCGAGCTGATATTCATTGCCCCAGTGCATGACGGCAATGATAAAGTCCGGGTACATTTTTTTAGCTTTCTGGATATCCGCGTGGATGGTTTTTTCTTCAATAAGGTTGACGATAGCGGGTTTGGGGGTAGGGATGCCGTTGGTGCCGTAGGTGTAATTCAGGAAAGCCAGTCGGAAGCCATCCTGGGTGACGAGGAGAGGGTAGAGGGTATCCCGATTGAGGGAATCCCGGAAGGTACCTGTTTGATAAAGTCCGAGTTGTTGAACCGTTTTGATCGTATTGAGTACTCCGTTGAGACCTGCGTCGTTGGAGTGGTTATTGGAGGTGACCAGGAGGTCGAAGCCTGCGTCGTGCAGGGCGGTGGCCAGGGCATCGGGGCTTCGGAAGGTGGGGTATCCGGTATAGGGAGGTTTACCGGGGAGGGTGACTTCGAGGTTTCCTACTGCGAGGTTAGCAGATTTCAAAATAGGGGCAACAAACTGGAAGCAAGGCGAATAATCGAATACTTTATCTTTTTCAATGGTTGCTGCTGTGATTTGCGGGCTATGGCCCATGATATCGCCGACGAAGGCCACTTTGAAGCGCAGGAAGGGGTGGGTTTGGGAAAAAGCGGGGATAGCCAGCAGGAGGAGGAAGGCAGTCCGGAGGGTTTTAGCGGAAATTTGGCGGTGAATCGTTAAAAGTTGGGTAGCGGACATAGCGGTTATGGATTTTCGATCAGGGAAGTCTCCAGCATGCGTTTTTCCATGAGTTTTCGTGGTTCTGTGCGGATTTCGCCTGCGAGATATTTTTCGATCATGAGGCCTGCGATGGGGGCTGCGTAAGTTCCACCGAATCCGGCATTTTCGATATATACCGCGATAGCAATCCTGGGGTTATCCTTTGGGGCAAAGCAGAAGAGGATAGAGTGGTCTTTACCGTGGGGATTTTCGGCGGTACCGGTTTTGCCACATACGACGATATCGGGGATAGCCGCATTTCTGGCGGTTCCAGCGCTTACTGCGAGGGCCATACCGTCCACTACAGGTTCGAAGTGTGCTGGGTCAATGCGCACGAAGTTTTTTTGGAAAGACCGCTTTTCTTCCTGGTTATTGTTGTTGCGATAGCCTTTCACGAAATGTGGGGTAATATACCAGCCGCGGTTAGCGATGATAGCTGCAGCGTTGGCGATTTGGAGATTAGTCGCGAGGATTTCGCCCTGGCCGATGCCCAGGGAGCGAATCCAGACGGAGTTCCATTTATCTTCTTTATACCATTTATCGAAGAATGCCGAGGAAGGGAAGTTCCCTGCTTTTTCGCCCGGGAAGTCAATGCCGAGTTTTCTGTCGAGTCCAAACTGGACGAGGTAATGGTGGAGTGTATCGAGGCCACGCTGGGGTTTGTAGAAGCCGTACATATCCACCAGTTCGCGGAAGACGGTGACGAAATAGGCGTTGCAGGAGTGCTGGATAGCGCTGGCTACGCTGGTGCAGGTAGGATGGCCATGGCATCCGGTGAGGCGTTGGCCTGCGGAGAAATAGGCCCCTCCGCAGCCGATGGTTCTATTGGGCTGCAGGGTACCTTTTTGCATGGCGATGAGGGCCAGCAGGGGTTTAAAAACGGATCCCGGCGGATATTGAGCCATGATTGCGCGGTTGAACAGGGGTTTATTGGGATCGGCCTGCAAGTTGGAATAGGCTTTTCCGCGGTTATTATTGGTAATCGTGAGCTGGTTGGGGTCGTAGGAGGGGGAGCTGACCATTGCCAGGATACCGCCGGTTTGGGGGTCAATTGCGACCAGGGCACCTCTTTTATTTTGCATCAGCTGCTCGCCGTATGCCTGAAGGTCGAGGTCAAGAGAAGTGAGGAGGTCTTTGCCGGATTCCGGGTCCACATCCGAGTCGCCCAGTTTATAAGGGCCGACAATCCTGCCGAGGTTGTCTTTGAGGACTACGGAGGTCCCTTTTTTTCCGCTGAGGGCTTCTTCGTAGAAGAGTTCGAGGCCATTGGCGCCGATGTAGTCGCCGGGAGAATAGCGTTTCGGTTGTTCTTCCACTTCATTTTTATTGACTTCCCGGATATATCCCAGCAAGTGCGCCGCGATCGGACTTGGATACTCGCGGGCGTTGCGGAGTTGGATTTCAAAGCCTGGGAAGCGGTAGAGGTATTCCTGGAACCTGGCGAACGTGAGGGAAGATATCTTGCTGAGGAAGACGAAGGGGACACTTTTTGAGAAGCGGCCGCTGGACCAATCCTTGTCGAGGGCGGAGATAAAATAATTCCGGTCAATGCCCAGCAGTTTACAAAAGAGGGCGGTATCCATCTCCGGGTTGATCTGGTTATAGGTCGCGAGCAGATCGTACATTGGGTTATTGTAGATCAGGAGCTGGCCCTTTCGGTCATAGATCATACCACGGGAGGGGTATTTCACGTATTTTTCGATGGCTACAGTATCTGCTTCCTGGCGGAAGGAAGTGTCCAGCACTTGTAAATGCAGTGCTTTTGCCACCAGGATCAAAGCGGTGAGCAGGAATACGGCCTGGATGTTCCGCAGCTTTATCAGTTTTGTTTCCATAGGCGGGAAGGCTGGGACGGTATTTAATCCATCGGGTTGAAAATCAGCATTACAATAATAATAAAGAGCATGGAAGCGACGAAACCTGAGATGGTTTTTAAGATGATTTCCAGGATAAATACCGGGGTGAATACCTCCATGGAATAATAGAACGCCAGGAACAGCAGCATCGCCCATGCGCAATATTGCAGGAACCATGCGATTTGGTATCGGCGGATGGTCAGGCCATAGGTGGTGTTATAACCTCCTTTGGGTTCGATCGAGCGGAGTACGAAAGGGCGGGTAAATGCCAGGAAAACGCAGGCACTGGCGTGCAGTCCCCAGGAATCGTAGAACCAGTCCATGGTCAGGCCCGAAATAAAGCCGATGAAGAGCAGTAACTGCCTGGAAATCGTTAGTGGGAGCAGGAGAAGAAACAAAGGATAGATAAAAATATCCGGATAGACAGGGCCTATATGTAAAATATTGATCTGTTTGAATATGAGAATCTGCATCAGTAAGAGCAGGATAAAGCGCAATATGTTCGTTATAAGCAGATTATTCATTATCTGATTGCTGTTGAAGCGCTTTCAATTCCTCGAAAAAGAGGTTTTTGACCACAAAGACCCGCCGGACAGTAGAGAAATTTGTCATGAGCCGGACCTGGATTTGCTGGTTGCTTTCCCCGGGCCCGATCCATATTTTTGCTACTGTGCCAATCGGGATACCTTTTGGGAAAAGGGTTGAGAAGCCACTGGTTTCGATGGTATCGCCTTTAAGGACGCTATCGTGCTTTGGTACATCCACTAAATAAAGGTACCGGGGGTCTTGTCCCTTCCAAATGAGGGAACCGAAGTACCCTTTACCGCGTACGGAAGCACTGATGCGCGTATTGGTATTCAGCGCGGACATTACCGAGGCGAAGTGATCGGTCGAATGGCGGACGATACCGATGACCCCCTTGTCGGATATCACGGCCATTGGCGGCAGGATGCCATGTTTTTTGCCCCGGTTGATCGTCAGCATATTTTGTTTTCCGGAAATGGAATTATTGATGATTTCGGCCGGGATAAAGACGTACATAGGTTTGAGCCCGGAGCTGTCAATTTTAGTGAAAGCAGTGTCTGTCTGGTTTTCGTCATAATAGAACGCATTCCGGTTTTGATTTTCCAGCTCTGCGATCCTTTGCTGCATTGCGGCAATTTCTTTTTTCAGTCCGATGAAGCTGGTCAACTGGCTGTTCGCTTGCAGGATGGCTCCTGAGACGGCACTTGCCGAGCTGGCAAAGATAAGCCTCTGGCTATCGTTATACCTGACAATGAGCATCATGCATACGCTTTCCAGGAACAGGAAGATCAGCAGCGGGCCAAACCTTGAGAATAAGCGCAAAAGGCCAAACATAAGCGTTGCATTTGGGACAGGTCAGTTTTTCATGTGGGGTTTAGGAGGACCGGGTATAAATCAAACGCTTTTTCTGTTGATGAGGAAAGAAAAGCGTTCAGTGTTGCTCAGGGCGATCCCTGTACCGCGCACCACAGCGCGGAGGGGATCATCGGCAACATGTACGTTCAGCTTCGTCTTCATGGACAGGCGCTTGTCCAGTCCACGCAGTAAAGCACCGCCACCGGTGAGATAAATCCCGGTGCGATAAATATCCGAGGCGAGCTCCGGGGGGGTCATTTCCAGTGCTTTCAGGACGGCATCTTCGATTTTGGAGATGGATTTATCCAGGGAGTGGGCAATTTCCCGGTAGGAGACTTTGATTTGCTTGGGGATTCCTGTCATGAGGTCCCGACCGTTCACTGCAATATCCTCCGGTGGGTTATCGAGTTCATGGAGTGCTGAGCCGACGTTGATTTTGATTTGTTCGGCGGTTCGTTCTCCGATGAGGATATTGTGCTGTCGTTTCATGTAGCTGACGATATCGCTGGTGAGCTCGTCCCCTGCGATGCGGATAGATTGGTCGCATACGATACCGGAGAGGGCGATGACGGCGATTTCGGTTGTTCCACCGCCGATGTCCACGACCATATTCCCTTGTGGTTCTTCGACTTCCAGTCCGATACCCAGGGCAGCGGCCATGGGCTCGTGGATGAGGTAAGTCTCTTTGGAGTCCACGTGGTCAGCAGAATCGAAGACGGCACGTTTTTCCACTTCGGTAATCCCGGAGGGGATACAGATGACCATTTTGAGGTGGGAGAAAAAACGGCGGCGCTTGCCGATCATGTTGATCATGCCTTCGATCATGCTTTCGGCTGCCTGAAAATCTGCGATAACGCCATCTTTGAGCGGGCGGATCGTTTTGATGTCTTCGTGGGTTTTTTCGTGCATCATCATAGCGCGTTTGCCCACGGCAATAGTCTGCCCTGTACGACGGTCAATAGCTACGATGGAGGGCTCGTCAACAACGATTTCCCCGTTTTGTATGATAAGGGTATTGGCAGTGCCCAAATCAATAGCGAGTTCCTGTCTAAAGAAATTTAAAAGTTTCATTCCTCTCCTTTACCTGATTCACAAACAAATTGAACACTTTAACATGTAATATAACGGAAAAATAGGAAAATAGGGTATTTTTTGCCGCAAAGCAAATACATTTTTCGTGAATTTTTTAAACAATGTTGCGGACTAATTCCAGGGCATAATTTCAGATGGGGTCAGGGGCCTACGATAACTTCGGTGAGGCTTTCTCTTTGGAGGTACTTTTGAGCGAGGTTTTGAATTTTGGCGGGGGTAATTTCGTGGATCGCCTCTATGGCCGTTTCGAAAAAAGAAAGGGGCAAATAGTCGCTGATAAGGGAACGGACAAGGTCGGAATGGTTAAAAGGGCCGTCAATTTGATTAAGCATTAGCCCCAGAAGGTAGCTTTTGGCCATTTCCAGTTCTTCCTGGCCTACGGGATCTTGCTGGAGGGCTTCAATTTCCCCGTAGATTTGTTCCAGGGTATCTTCCATTACTTCGTTACCCACCTCGGAAGCGATGTAAAAATATCCATCTAAACGCATGGTTTCCAATGCAGAATATATATTATAAGTATATCCTTTTTCCTCGCGGATATTATTCATGAGCCGGGAGCCGAAATAGCCGCCGAGGAGGGTATTGAGTATAAAAAAGCCGTGGTAGTCGGGATGTCCCCTGTGGAAGAGGCGTTTCCCGATACGTATTGCAGTCTGCAGGGTATCGGGACGGTGGATATGGACTTTTTGCGCTACGGGGTCGGGCACAGAAAAGTCGAAGGGCTGTATTTGCCGCTTATTTTGCAGTACAGAGTAATCCATCGCATAGCCCGGGGGAGTAGAGGGATCTATGGTATCCGGCTGTATGCCCGGTCCGAGATGGAGGTTGATCAGGCGCAATACTTCTTCGGTGATATTGCCTGCCACAAAGATAAAACAATTGCCTGCCGTGAAGGTACGTGCATAGTGCTCCTGTACATCTTCGAGGTGCAGGGCATCATAAGTTTCGGGAAAACTGTTATAACCGTAGGGGTGAGATTTGCCAAAAATCTTTTCTGTGATCTCCCTATAGGCGATGACATCGTTTTTGCTGAGTTCGACGAGCAGCCTTTCCTTATTGCGCTGAATGAAGTGGTCGAATTCTGAGGGCGGGAAGAGGGGGTTCGAGAGTATATCCGCAAAGACCGGCAGCACCTTGTTCAGGTGCTTGTTGAGTGCGACTATGGCAATATTGCAGGTATCGAGGTAATAGGGAAAGCTGAGTTCGGCGCCGTAATAATCCAGGTTTTCAGCAATTTCGGCAGAAGACATGGAGCGGGTACCTTCGCGCAGGAGCGAAGCGGCAGCCCTTGCTGCGAGGGGTTTTCGTTCAAACGGCCTGCCGGCATTAAATACGACCTCGATGCGGGTGACTTCCTGGGTGCCCATATTGCTAATGAAGACCGGTGCCCTGTTATCCAGGTAAATAGTGGCGGCCGGGGGCAGCTTGAGGTTGGCGACCGGATGGATTGCAGGAGGCCGGGAGCGATCGGGGTTTTTTGAGGTCCCTGCATTTTGCCGGGAGTAGTGTTTTTCCACAGTCTGTTGGTATTTTTTAAAAAAAGGTGAGGCGATTGGCGTATATTTGTTCTTTATGTTAAACTACCCTTTATTATGCAAAATAACAAAAAACTATGAAATTTAGTGTTTCCTCCTCTGAATTGCTCAAACAGCTCCAGGTAGTCGCCGGGTCAATTGGTTCTAACCCAGTACTCCCTATTCTGGAGGACTTCCTGTTTTCAATAAGTGATAATGTTCTGACGATCGCCGCTTCTGATCTTGAAACGACGATCATCACTTCCATGGACGTTATGGCAGATAGCAACGGGATCGTAGCCGTTCCGGCCAAGATTTTACTGGAAACGCTGAAAGCCCTTCCGCAGCAGCCGATAACACTGAATATTGACGATAAAACTTTTGGGGTGGAAATCACCTCTGCATACGGCAAATACCGGTTGGCGGGAGAAGACGGGCTTTCTTTCCCGACTATTCCCGAGGAAGAAGCGGTCGAGGCGGTGGAATTATCAGGTGCGGTACTGGCACAGGGGATTAACAAGACCCTTTTCGCTACCAGTAGCGACGAGCTGCGGCCTGCGATGATGGGCGTATATTTTCAGGTAGATTTCGGAAAATTGGTCATGGTGGCGACGGATGCGCATAAACTGGTGCGCTTTACTTGTAAGGAGCTGGAAAGTACAGTGTCCGCTTCGTTTATTTTACCGAAAAAAGCCCTGAATCTCCTCAAGAATATCCTGCCGTCGGGAGGACAAGTTTCAATGGCTTTTAACAAGAACAATGCTTTCTTTTCTTTTGGCAACACAAAACTGATTTGTCGCCTGATTGATTCCCGCTACCCGGATTACAACGCAGTCATTCCTGTAGATAACCCGAATGTATTGACGATTTCCCGGGTAGATTTGCAGAATTCCCTCCGCCGTATCGCGATTTATGCAAATAAAACGACAAACCAGGTGATTTTGAATATTTCGGAGGGTGCGCTCACGGTTTCTGCCCAGGATCTCGATTTTTCCAACGAAGCGACAGAGCAAATGGTGTGCAGCTATGAGGGTACTCCGCTGATGATCGGCTTCAACGCGAAGTTCCTTATCGAAATGCTGACGGTGCTGGAATCGGATGAGGTAAAGATCGAACTTTCTACCCCCACCCGGGCGGGTATCCTGCTACCAGTTGAAGAAGTGGGGAACGAGGATATCCTGATGCTCGTCATGCCCGTGATGCTGAGCAACTGATGATATAACGAAAGGCTAAAATGAATCGCTCTACAAGCCGGGCATGCCTTTTCAGGGTGTCCTTACTTTGCTTCGCGTCAATGGCCGCGCTTTCCTGCAAACGGGAAAAGCCAGGTGAAGATCCTTACCTGGCTGCGGGTTCAGATGCCTCCCCGGAAGCAGTCGTCCGCGCTTATCAATCTTATGTGGACAGAAATCTATTCGACGAGGCAAAAAGATTGAGTACGGAACGGGAGCAGGCGCGCCTGGAGCAGGTACGCCGGATTGTCATGGGTGAGAGCCAGGATTCGACCCGGCTGAACTCTGTCTTCCTCCGCCTCGAATGTAAGATAAAAGCAACAACGGCTGCTTGTCTTTGCAGGATCAGAGATGAGTATGAAACGTACAATACCTCTTTTTCGCTGGTACGCAGGCGTGAGGGCTGGCTGGTGGACGCGCCGGAGGAGGAAGAAGAAATTCTTTTTGAAGAGGAAGTAGAGGCGGCAATGGACAGCTTTTTTGAACAGAGCAAGAAGCGGTAAATGGTAGAAGTACGCACAGGCTTATTTTTCGGTTCTTTCAACCCCATTCATGTCGGACATCTGATTATTGCCGGGTATATGGCCTCGAGTACCCCACTTCAGGAGGTATGGCTGGTGGTTTCCCCACAAAACCCGCTCAAACAGAAGGAGTCCCTGGCAAAAGACTATGACCGCCTGCACCTGGTCAATATTGCCGTAGCAGACAATCTCCGTTTGAAGGCCTGCGATATCGAGTTTGGGCTGCCCCGGCCTTCCTATACGGTAGATACGCTGGCTTATCTGAGAGAGCGATACCCCGCCCGCAAATTCGTGCTCATTATGGGGAGCGATAACCTGGCCACGCTCGATAAATGGAAACATCCCGATATCCTGCTGCGGGATTACGAAATCTATGTTTATTTACGACCGGGGTATCCACCCGGCCCTTACGCTACACACCCCAATGTCCAGGTTTTTGAAGAAGTACCGCTGATGCAGATTTCCTCGAGCTTTATCCGGAAAAGGCTCCTCGAGGGCAGGTCAGTGCAGTACCTCGTCACGGAGCCTGTTTTGCATTACCTTTCTGCATCGGGCTTGTATATGGAGAAAAAAGTTAAACACAAGCGTTAAAATACCATTTGTGGATGCAAAAAACCATGCTTTTATCAGGGGTGCTCTTCCTTTTACAGGTTTTTGTGACAAAACCCTGGGCACAATCCCCTGCCCCTATGCGCATCGGGCAATGGAGGAGCTTGCTTCCTTATCGCTCGGGCCCTCAGGTGACGCAGGGGCCTGAAAAAATTTATTACGCCACGGAGCTCTCCGTGCTGTCCCTCGATAAAAAAGACTTGTCCGTTGATTATTTCTCGCGGGAAGATGGCCTGAGTAATGTGGGTATCCGGACAATCCGCTATAACCCGTTTGCGCGTAATTTGATGGTCGTCTATGCAAACAGCGCGATAGACGTAATTGACGGGGCCGGCAAAGTATCCACGTTGAATCAAATCCGGAATTTCAAGAATTTCATAGGGGAAAAATATATTTACGATTTATATGTGGCAGATTCCTCCGTGGTGTATATCGCAGCAAATTATGGGGTTTCGCGCGTAAACCCGGGCAGGGGGGAGTTCGTTTTCACTACTTTCACTGGTCTGGACGTGACGGGCGTAACCGTTTTTAATGGATACATTTATCTGGCAACGGAGGCTGGCCTGTACCGCATCCGGGAAAATTCGGGTAATCCTCAGAATTTTGGCAATTGGGAATTCATGGGCCCTCGCCAGGGCTTTCCGGGGGCCTACCGCACACAGGTACTCTGCGTATATAATGGTATGCTGTATTTTGATGTCAACCAGGTGCTGTATCGGATTAATCCCGCAGGCACTTTGGAGTTGGTCCATCGGCTGGATGGTTTCCGGCTGCAGTTCCTGAGCGCGGAGGGGAAAAACCTTTTGGCGGGTTACCGCTGTACCTCGCCCGGCTGTGGCGATATTGGCAGGGTATTGTATTTTAACGGGCAGGGGCTGGCCGCCACAGTGGACGGAAGCTGTACAGGACAGCCAAATTATGCAGTTGAAGATGAACAGGGTAGGGTTTGGTTTGGAGACAACTACCGCAATTTCCGGTATCTGGAACGCCTGGGTGGAGGAGCCTGTAAATTGCTCTCTTTTAATTCCCCCTACTCTTCCAATAACCGACGGCTGGTGGTAAATAAAGGGCAGCTCTGGGTAGCTTCCGGGGGGGTCAACCAAACGTTCAGCTATCTGTTCCTGGATCATGGTTTTTCTTCGTTTGTTGATGGCAAATGGACGGTTTACAACAGGGACACCCGCGTCGAGCTAAAGGGCGAAAATCCCGTTGATCCCGATGACGACTTGTACGATATCATGACCATTGCTATACATCCCGATAATGGCAAGGTTTATGCCGGATCTTTTTTCGAAGGATTGCTGGAGCTCGACGGGGATAAAATGAAATTGTACAACGATAAGAATTCTACCCTGAACAATGCTGTCGGGGATTCGAGGCGTACCCGTGTAGGCGGACTGGCCTTTGATTCCAAGGGCCGTCTTTGGGTCGGCAACCATCTCGCGGCTCGGCCCATCTCTGTTTTGCTTCCGGATGGGACATGGAAAAGCTTCCGCCCCAGCTGTGGGGAGACCCAGCTTCACGAAGTGCTGGTTGACGCGAATGGATATAAGTGGCTGCTGAGCAGCTCGAGCGCTTCGGGCTTCCTCGTATTTGACGAGGGTAATATTGATAATGAACTCGACGACCGGTGCCGGCTCTTTACCGCCGGCAACAGCAACCTTCCTACAAATGCCGTCAATTGCTTTGCCTTAGACCTCGATGGGGATGTTTGGGTTGGCACCGCACAGGGGATTGTGATTTTTGAATGTGGAAGGAATATCTTCGACCCTGCCGTATGCCGGGGTACGCTGCGCCCCGTGGAGCAGGATGGATTCCTGGAATACCTGCTTTCAACCGAAGAGGTCCAGGCTATTGCCGTAGATGGGGGCAACAGGAAGTGGGTCGGTACCAAACGCGGCGTTTTTCTGCTCTCTGCCGACGGGCGGGAACAGTTGCAACGCTTTACCATCGAAAATTCTCCGCTTCCGGACAATAGCATCAACCATATTGCAGTAGATCAGCTAAGGGGACGGGTATATATCGGTACGGAAAAAGGTATTATTACGTACCAGTCGGATGCAGTGGCAGGCGACCGGCTGCATTCAGCTGCCCCGCAGGTTTTCCCCAATCCTGTACCGCCGGATTATTCCGGGCCCATTGCGATCCGGGGCCTCTCGCGCGATGCAGTAGTGAAGATTACGGATATCAGCGGGAAACTCGTTTTTCAAACAGAAGCCCTCGGCGGGCAGGCGATCTGGAATGGCAATGATTATCTGGGTAGGCCCGTGCGTTCAGGGGTGTATTTGGTGTTCAGCGCCTCAAACCCCAGGGAGTCCGGTTTTTTTGAACCTACCTCAGCCGTGGCCCGCATCGTGGTCCAGCGTTAAACAGCCGTGCAGCAAAGCTGTGGCAAAGTGTTGATTACGAGCTTGCCGCAACGCGATATTGAAGGAGCCTGTCTCACAAGTCCTTTTGCAGCTTTTGCCGCCAAAAATGTTTTTCAGAGGCTGTCTCACCAGTCCTTTCTTGAAACGCCGATTTTGTTGATTTTGCGAAGCAAAATCAACAAAATCGGCGTTTCAAGAAATTTTATCCTGCTGCCGAAGGCGGCATAATATACTATACTTTTTTACGGCACAGCTATGCTGTTCCCCAAAAAAGCCTTTGTTCGGACAAAAACAACACTTTTTTCCCGCTATGCCGACCCGTTTCAACAACTTTAATGAAATGTTAACACCCTATTGACAAGTACGGGTATTCCCCGTAACTTTGCACGGTCTGTTAAGCGTTCAAGTAGGTTTTATGCTCAAACTGCCATCCAATCTCAACAGCATCGGCGAAGTACAACCATTCGTCGACAACCTTGTACGAAAATATCCCATCAGCCAGGATATTTATCCCAACATCCTTATAAGTGTCACCGAAGCCGTTACTAATGCGATCCGGCATGGTAACCAGTGCGACGAATCCAAAAAAGTCGAGATCAGGACACGACGTATCTCCAATTGTATCGCGATACGGGTCAGCGACCAGGGCTGCGGCTTTGACCCCAACAATATTCCCGATCCCACCTGCCCGGAGAATCTTTGTAAATGTGGGGGGCGGGGCGTGTTCATCATGCAACAACTCTCCGACCGCATACAGTTCTGCAACAACGGCCGCACCGTTGAACTTCGGTTCAAACTCTGAGCTACCCGACAATGGACCAACACCTCCCCCCCGATGGATTTCAGGATTTTTCCTCACCCGTTGACTGGATTGCCGAGGATATTGACTTCGAACCTGCCAATACCGAAATCCTCGAAGACTGGATCAAAGCTATAATCTCCCGCGAAAACTGCCAGCTCGGATTCCTTAATTTTATCTTTTGTTCCGATGCTTATCTGCTTGGCTTAAATCAGGAGTTCCTCGGGCATGATACCTTGACGGACATCATCACATTCCCCTACCAAATCCCCCCCCGGATAGAAGGGGATGTTTTCATCAGTATCGAACGGGTACGGGAAAATGCCGAGGACTATTCGACTGGTTTTGAGCAGGAACTCCACCGGGTCATCATCCACGGGGTACTGCACCTTTGTGGTCATCAGGACAAAACTGCTGAACAGCAGGCGATGATGCGGCGGAAAGAGGATGAAGCGCTTGAACTGCTCCGCGTGACGCCCTGAAGGAGCGGATCAGGCTACGTCGAAATTTTTCAGCAATTTAGTGGCTTGCTGCAGCGTGAAGACCCCATCTTTCACCAGGAAAATACTTTTGGGCGATTGTTTGAGGAGTAGCCCCGTCGCCTGGCCTCTTTCGTGGATTGCCTGGAGCAGTGCCTTGAACTGCGGGCTTTCGTAAAAAGCAGACTGCGGGTTTTCGACCAGGTATGCACGTAGTTTTCCGGCCTTTAGCACGACACGTTCGATACCGATTTTTCTGCAAAGCCAACGCAGGCGCAGGCCTTCGAACAACTCCATCACAGGCTCAGGTATCCTGCCAAAACGGTCGCTGAGCTGTGTTTTAAAGGTGGAAATCTGTTCTTCAGTTTCCAGCTTATCCAATTCTGTGTATAAGTTGAGCCGCTCCTGAATACTGCTGACGTATTCGTCAGGGATGTGCATTTCTGCATCTGCGTCAATCTGGACTTCCCGGACATACTGATAGCCTGCCTTGGTGAGCTCCTCCTGGAAGATATCCTTGAATTCGTTTTCCTTTAGTTCGATGATCGCTTCTTCGAGGATTTTCTGATAAGTTTCGAAGCCGATATCGGCAATGAAACCACTCTGCTCTGCCCCGAGCAGGTTGCCGGCACCCCGGATATCGAGGTCCCGCATGGCTACCTGAAAGCCACTGCCGAGGTCTGAAAATTCCTCTATCGTACGCAGTCGTTTGCGGGCCTCAGCGGTGAGCGTGGATTGCGGTGGGCTGAAGAGGTAGCAAAAGGCTTTTTTATTGGATCGCCCGACCCTTCCCCGCAATTGGTGGAGGTCGCTCATGCCGAATTGATGGGCGTCATTAATCATCATGGTATTGGCGTTGGGGATATCGAGGCCGGTTTCGATAATATTGGTACAAACCAGCACGTCGTACGCCTTATCAATAAAACGGATGAGTGCTTCTTCGAGATCTTCTGCCTTCATCTGCCCATGCGCCATACCGATATTGACATCGGGACAAAGGCGCTGGAGCATCATTGCCATATCCGGCAGGTTTTTCACCCTGTTGTGGACGAAGAATACCTGCCCGCCCCGGTTGACTTCAAAGTAGATGGCCTCGCGGATGAGCGCTTCGCTGAATACACGGACTTCCGTATGGATTGGCTGGCGGTTTGGCGGTGGGGTGCGGATGATGGATAAGTCCCTTGCGGCCATAAGGGAGAATTGCAGGGTCCGGGGTATCGGGGTGGCCGTGAGGGTAAGGGTATCCACGTTGACTTTTATTGCGCGGAGTTTTTCTTTCGAAGCCACGCCGAATTTTTGCTCTTCATCAATAATGAGCAGGCCGAGGTCTTTAAAGGCTACATCTTTGGCGATCAGGCTGTGTGTGCCGATAATCAGGTCGAGTTTGCCATCTTTGAGGCGCTCGAGAATCTCCCTGCGTTCTTTTGTACTCCTGAAGCGGTTCATATAGTCAATACGCAAGTCAAATGCTGCAAGGCGGTCGCTGAAGGTTTTGAAATGCTGTAGTGCCAGGATAGTTGTAGGGACGAGCACTGCTACCTGTTTGCCGTCGCAAACTGCTTTGAAGGCTGCACGGATGGCCACTTCGGTTTTTCCAAACCCTACGTCGCCGCAGATGAGGCGGTCCATCGGGTGAGGTTTGCACATATCCGACTTGACGTCGTTGGTCGCTTTGAGCTGATCTGGGGTATCCTCATAGATAAAAGAGGCCTCGAGTTCGTTTTGCAGGTAGCCATCGGGCGAGAAAGCAAAGCCCGGTGCGCTTTTCCGCTTGGCATAGAGTTTGATCAGCTCCCCGGCAATGTCTTTTACCTTTTTCTTGGTTCGGTTTTTGAGGGCTTTCCAGGCATCGGAGCCCAGTTTGCTCAGCTGCGGCGGTATTCCTTCCTGCCCGGCGTATTTGGCGATTTTGTGCAGCGAGTTGATGCCTACATACAGTATATCATTATTTTTATAAAAAAGGCGGACGCATTCCTGGGTATGGCCGTTGATTTCTATTTTCTGAAGGCCCGAAAAGCGCCCGATACCATGATCAATATGGGTTACGAAATCCCCGGGCTGAAGTTCTTGCAGCATCCGGATATTAAAGGCTTGTTCTTTCGAAAAGCCCTGCCGGAGTTTATAGCGGTGGAAGCGGTCAAAGATCTGGTGGTCGGTGTAGCATGCCACCTTTAGCTGCTGGTCTATAAACCCTTCATGGATGGCGTGGGTAATCGGATGGAAGCTTACATCGGCGTTGAGGTCTTCGAAGATAGCATAGAATCGCTCTACCTGTTTGACACTGTCGGTGAAGATAAAATTGTCAATACCCCGGCGCGCATTGTGCTGCAGGTCTTTGATCAGTATTTCGAAATTGCGGTTAAAACTTGGCTGTGGGCTGGTTTTGAAGACAATTTCCCGGGAGTATTTTAAGCCTGGTTTTTTAAAAGCGACTGCGGTGCGCCGGGACAATTCCCCGCCAAGGTACTCAGCGGTAAGGAAAGCGCGGTTTCTGAATATTTGGGCCGTTTCGCTCTCTTCCATAATAGAGAAAGAATGAGCGGCTTCTTCTGCTTTTTCGAGGCAATACCTGAGCCGTTCCGATAGCCCTGCAGGGTCTTTGATCCAGATAAGGGTGTTTGGTGGCATTATTTCCAACAGGGAAACCTTATCTGCCGGGCCAAAGCGGAGGTTGATATTGGGGATTACGGAAATGCTTTGGAGCTTTTGAACGGACAACTGGGTGAGCGGGTTAAATGTGCGGATACCTTCTACTTCATCATCGAGCAACTCGATCCGATACGGCATATCGTTGCCAAAGGAAAAAATGTCAACGATACCACCCCGTATGGAGAACTGGCCGGGCTCATAGACAAAATCTTCGCGGGAAAACCCGAAATCGTTGAGGAACTCGATGATCTCCTCCTGCCCGAGCCGTTCCCCTATGGACAGGTCCAGGCGGTTGGCCTGAAGGGTTTCAGTGGAAACGACGCGCTCGAAAAGCGCTTCGGGATACGTGACCACAATTTCGCCCGCAGCCTTTGTACTGCTCAGGATATTCACCAATTCTGCCCGCATCTGGACATTCGAAGGGTTAACTTCTGCAAAATACTGCGGGCGTTTGAAAGAATCCGGAAAAAAGTAAACGGGTTTTTTTTCAAAAAAACTACCGAGGTCGTTCTGAAGATAAGCAGCGGACTCTTTGTCTTCGGTGATAATGAGGAAAAAACGAGGGGCATTGAAATAATTGGCAGCGATAATCAACGGGATCTGACCACCCATAGTACCTGAAATCAGGGCACCACCTCCTTCCTGGATGGCCTCCTGTAGCTCCAGCAGCCTTTTGTCCTGCCGGTAACGTTCTAAAAGATCGCTTAGGTTCTTCACGCTGCAAAAATATAACTTCCCGGCACTACGGGAACCGTAATTTATGGTTGATATTTATCTTCGAAAAAATTCCGTCACGGGTAAAGGGTATAAGCCGGGGTTTTCAATCAACACAAACCGTTTTTTTACCAGACTTGTTGCGATGGGCCAGCGTGGTGAGAAAAATGAGCTATTTTTGCGGTGATAATCCTGTTGCGACAAGTCCGTCGTTGGAACGTATATACGTTTTCCAATGCAGCAATCGGAAGGGTGATTTCTTTTGCAGGCACGTCGGGTTCGGGGAGGCGCTTGTCCGTAATCCATAACGTTGAATACGGGCCCGGTTTTTCCGGATGGTCAAAGCACTTCAATGCGGTTTTCTTTTGAAAAATGTGTGCCGTTTAATGGTTTGTTGAACTATTTATTAACTAAAAAAGACTTCGATGAGAATGTATGTATTTTCGTTTGCCCTGTTGATTGGCTTTGTTGCCTGTCAGGCACAAAGCAGTAAGGGCACCGCCGGGGAAGGTGATGTGCAGGTTATGTCTGTAGCGGAGTTCAAGAATAAGATCAGGCAGAAGTCTGTACAATTAATTGATGTCCGTACGCCAGAGGAGTATGGTGCCGGGCATATTCAGGGCGCCCTGAATATTGATGTACAATCCGGGGATTTTGAATCTCAGGTCAGTACAAAGATTTCCAGGAAAAAACCGGTCGCGGTATATTGCAGGTCAGGTAAGCGCAGCGAGCGTGCTGCATCGGCGCTTTCGAAAATGGGTTATAAAGTCATTTATGATCTCAAGGGCGGGTATCTTGCCTGGGAAGCAGAGCAATAGGGCGGAAAACAAGGGGGGCGGTTTATGAATTATTGCGGCATAAACGCTGGGATTGCTTTTCCTGGATATGGACAAATCCCCGCCGTAATTCCTTAAACAAAACCGCTTCGGTTATGTTGATAGGGGATTAAATTCATTAGACTTGTTACGACGGGAACGTTGTGGGATAAAACAGCTTTCTGCATCTGCGCCATGTCGCTATCCGGTTATTGTACCAGGCAACGCATTGACAAAAGCCCTGTTGAGGGCGAAAAGATGTTGGTTTATTCCCCTTGCTGGCCTTTCGCAACAAGTCTGTTAATCTCCTGGAAGTTGGCAAAGAAAGTAATCGTAATCGGTTCTGGGTTCTCCGGCCTTTCCGCCGCATGTTTTTTGGCGAAATCAGGCTTTTCGGTCACAGTACTCGAAAAGAACGCGGTACCAGGCGGGCGGGCCCGCCAGATGCGGGAATCGGGATTTGTTTTCGATATGGGGCCGAGTTGGTACTGGATGCCCGATGTGTTTGAAGCCTTTTTTGGTGCTTTCGGGAAAAAAGTGTCGGATTATTATGACCTTGTCCGTCTTGATCCTTCTTATACGGTCACCTTCGGTAAGGGTGATGTTATGGAAGTACCAGCCGGGTTAGCGGCATATTATGAGATGTTTGAGCGCTACGAACCCGGCAGCAGTCGCAACCTGGATAAATTTCTGCGGGAGGCCGCATATAAGTATAAGGTCGGCATGAACGAGTTCGTTCATAAGCCAGGGCACTCGGTTGTGGAGTTTGCAGATACACGGGTCGTTGCGAGCCTGTTTCGCCTTCAAATGTTCCGCTCCATGGCAAAGTACCTGCGTACGCTGTTCCGCAATGAACAGTTAATCCAGCTTCTGGAGTTTCCGGTTCTTTTTTTAGGGGCTACCCCGGAGCGGACACCTGCCCTTTACAGCCTAATGAACTATGCCGATATACAACTGGGTACCTGGTACCCAATGGGGGGTATGTTCAGGATTGTTGAAGGTATGGTATCCCTTGCCCGTGAATTAGGTGCTGAAATCCTGCTCGAACAGGAAGTCACAGATATTGAAGTAGAAAACGGGAAAGCAGTGGCAGTCCGCACAGCAAATGCACGCTACGAAGCAGACATTGTCGTTGCAGGTGCGGACTATCACCACGTAGAGCAGCATATTTTATCTCCCGAATATCGGCAATATGATGCGCGCTACTGGGATAAGCGCGTGATGGCCCCTTCTTCGTTACTATTTTATCTGGGGATTGACAAACGGTTAAAAAACCTGCATCATCATAATCTGTTTTTTGACGAGGACTTTCATCAGCATGCCGTCGAAATCTACGATAAGCCCCAATGGCCGTCCAAACCTCTCTTTTACGTGAGTGCTCCTTCGGTCACGGATCCGACGGTCGCGCCAGCAGGGATGGAGAACCTTTTCGTCCTGATTCCCCTTGCGCCTGGTTTACAGGATACCGCCGAACTCCGGGAGAAATATTATCATATTGTGATGGAGCGATTAGAGCGGCATACCGGCCAGGATATTCGTCCGCATGTTGTATATAAAAAATCTTATGCGCACGCGGATTTTCAGTCCGATTACCATGCATTCAAAGGCAACGCGTATGGTTTGGCGAATACCCTTTTGCAAACGGCATTTTTAAAACCAAAAATGAAGAGCAGGAAGTTAAAAAACTTGTATTTTACGGGTCAGCTCACCACTCCTGGGCCGGGGGTGCCCCCTTCCCTGATTTCCGGTCAAGTTGTTGCCGGGGAGATTGAGCGACAATCTCAACAATAAAATCATCATTACCCATAGGATTCCCTAAAATAGCCTGCCATGCTCGACCTTTATTCAAAAACCTGCCTTGAATGCAGTGAGCTGATCACACAGCGCTACAGTACTTCGTTCTCTATGGGCATCCGCGCCTTTGAGCGTAGATACCGTCCGCCGATTTATGCCATTTACGGCTTCGTGCGCTTTGCCGATGAGATTGTGGATACCTTTCATGATTTTCCCAAAAAATCCCTTTTAGACCGTTTCCGTCAGGATACCTATCTGGCAATTGAAGAAAAAATCAGCCTCAACCCGGTTCTCCAGGCATTCCAGGAAACGGTGAACCGCTACAATATAGAGATGGAGCTGATTGATGCTTTTCTGGAGAGTATGGAAATGGATTTGCATCATCATGCCTACGAAAACGATCTTTACCAGAAATACATCTATGGTTCTGCAGAAGTCGTGGGGCTGATGTGCCTGCGGATATTTTGCGATGGGGACGATGCAATGTACCACCGCCTGGTAGAGCCTGCCCGTGCTTTAGGGGCAGCTTTCCAAAAAATCAACTTCCTGCGCGACATAAAAAGTGATTTCGACGATCGGGGGCGGGTTTATTTTCCTGGGGTAGATTTCACGCAGTTCTCCAATGAAGAAAAGCACAAGATCGAAGCAGATATCCGAAAGGACTTTGATTTTGCTTACACGGGTATCGTGCAGCTTCCTAAGGGGGTGAGGTTTGGAGTGTACCTTGCTTACGTATATTATACCAACCTGTTCCAGAGTATTATGCAGGTTCCTGCGCATCAGGTGATGAAAAAGCGCATTCGTGTGAATGACCGGAGAAAAATGATGCTCCTTTTTAGTTCGGCGGTGAGGAGTAGCCTCAACCTTCTTTAAAACGCATAGGATATGAAAAACAACTGGGGTCCACGGCGCATCTTTTTTTTCTTATGGCCTTTTCTGGTTGTCGGAATGTGCTGGTCGCTGGATAAGGTTATGCCCGGGCAATTGGACTTTTCTAACCGGAGTTGGGTTCGGCTTTCGTTTCTCGAAGTCCCCTGGACGTATGCCATACTGCATGTCTGTTCAATCGTCCCGGTATTTATGCTCAGCTTTGATAAAAAAGTGCATTACTTCAGGACCTGGCCCAGGCTTTTTCCTGCGATATTGGTCATGGGGGCCTTATTTATCGTCGGGGATGCTTTCTTTGGCCATGTCGGCGTTTGGGGTTTCAACGACAACTACCTTTTAGGGGGCGGGTTGCTGGGGCTGCCGTGGGAAGAATGGCTCTTTTTCGTTACAGTCCCTTTTGCCAGTTTTTTCATTTATTCCTGTCTGAACGCATACTTTCCAAAAGATATCCTCGCGCCCTGGGATAAGCCGATTACGCTCATCCTGGGCATTGTCCTGATCGTACTTGGGATAGTGCATATCGGGCGTCTATACACAGCTACTACTTTTTTGCTAAGCGGGGGGTACCTTTTGTACCATTATATATATGTGCCCAATACTTATCGGACGTTATTTTACCGTGCCTATTTGTTCATCCTTGTTCCATTTCTTCTCGTCAATGGGGTCTTGACGGGTGCATGTACGGTTGCGCCTGTGGTGGTCTATAACCCTGAAGAATTCATGGGCCTGCGTTTAATTTCCATCCCATTGGAAGACGCGGTTTATGGCTTTCTCTTATTGTTTGGGGTTATCCATCTGTACCATCGGCCCGGTTGGTACAAGTAAGCCCAATGTTTCCGGGGTGGGAGCCCCTGTAAGCGGAGCGCGTCAAGAGATTTTTTAAAAAAACATTCAAAAAAATTTGGAAATAGAGGTATTGGGATATTACTTTTGCATCCGCTTTTGAGGGGGACGATTAGAGTGGCGGAAAAAAAAGCGAAAAAAAGTTGGGGTTAGAAGATAAAAACGCTTATCTTTGCCATCCCGAAACAAGGAATAGAATTATCGGAGTAATTTCTGGGTATTGATTTAAGTTGAGATACTTTGCGGAGTTACTTAAGAGGGATAAAAAGAGTTCATTGACACTGCAGGAAGAAGGTAAAGGAAAGCGACGCGCTATCAGATAGAGATAGCGGACCTACAAAGAGAAATTTGGTTAGGAAAAACATTCTTAGTAAATGACATAGTTACCGTGAGGTAGCGCAAGAAATTTACTATGGAGAGTTTGATCCTGGCTCAGGATGAACGCTAGCGGGAGGCCTAATACATGCAAGTCGAACGGTTCCGGTTTAGGCCGGGATAGTGGCGCACGGGTGAGTAACGCGTACGCAATTTGCCCTCAAGAGGGGGATAGCCCTGGGAAACTGGGAGTAATACCCCATAGAGTTGAGATACCGCATGGTATTTTTACTAAAGTCGAGGCGCTTGAGGATGAGCGTGCGTCTGATTAGCTAGTTGGTAGGGTAAAGGCCTACCAAGGCGATGATCAGTAGGGGGCGTGAGAGCGTGGCCCCCCACACGGGTACTGAGACACGGACCCGACTCCTACGGGAGGCAGCAGTAAGGAATATTGGGCAATGGGCGGAAGCCTGACCCAGCCATCCCGCGTGCAGGAAGAATGCCCTATGGGTTGTAAACTGCTTTTGCTTGAGAAGAAAAAGAGCCATTTATGGTTTTCTGACGGTATCTTGCGAATAAGCACCGGCTAACTCCGTGCCAGCAGCCGCGGTAATACGGAGGGTGCAAGCGTTATCCGGAATCACTGGGTTTAAAGGGTGCGTAGGCGGCGTAATAAGTCAGAGGTGAAAGCCTGCGGCTCAACCGTAGGATTGCCTTTGATACTGTTAGGCTTGAATGAGGATGAGGCAGGCAGAATGTGGCATGTAGCGGTGAAATGCATAGATATGCCATAGAATACCGATTGCGAAGGCAGCCTGCTGGACCTGAATTGACGCTGAGGCACGAAAGCGTGGGGATCAAACAGGATTAGATACCCTGGTAGTCCACGCCCTAAACGATGCTAACTCGACATGTGGTTTTCGGACTGCGTGTCCAAGCGAAAGCGTTAAGTTAGCCACCTGGGGAGTACGTCGGCAACGATGAAACTCAAAGGAATTGACGGGGGTC
>JBEIGB010000051.1:0-25719 GCA_040382095.1 Lewinellaceae bacterium | reverse complement strand
CCGGGGGCAGCGCGCTGAATGTTGATGTAAGCTCAAATATCAGTTGGACGGCGAGCGAGTCGCTTTAGTGGCTGACGTTAATTGCTACGAGTGGCAGCGGCAACGGCACGCTGACGTTTACTGCGGAAGCGAATACTTCTACGAGCGCGCGCAGCGGCACGGTAACGCTGAGCGGCACGGGCGTATCCCCGGTAACGATCACGGTAAACCAGGCGGGTGCGGCGGCATTTTTAAATATCTCGCCAGATACCCTGAAATTTGGACCGCGTTTAGATTCTCAGCTCGTGCAAGTCATCAGCAACGCGAACTGGACAGTAATTGATACAGTAGAATGGATTAGCCTGAGCAGTTCGGGTGGGCAGGGTAACATATCCTTAGCTGTGCGGGTATTGGCTAACGGGAGTATTGTCCGGCGTAATGCGCAGATAGTTTTTTGGACTGATAATTTAATGCGGATTCTCCCTGTCGTCCAGGAGGCTCCGGATACTTCGCTGCCAGATACCTGGGCCATTAATCCGAGCAGCAGGATACATACCCTTATCCTACCTGCTACGCTCGTATCGGATCTTTCCGGAAAAGCCATTCAGCCAGGAGATCGGATCGGGGTGTTTTTCAAGCGTCAGGGATTGGAAATTTGTGCGGGGGAGGTACTCTGGACTGGGGTAAATACTTCATTTTCCGTATATGGCGATAACCCTGCAACGACTTTCAAAGAAGGTCTTGCGGAGGGGGAGCGTTTTATCTTAAAAATCTGGCAGGCACGCGAAAAGATTTCCTGGCATGCCAAGGCGACCTTTGAACTACCCGTTCAAGGTAGTGGGATCAATGCCGTGGATCAGTTCCGTTCCGGGGGGGTGAGTAAACTGACAGCATTCCGTGCATTCAGGATGGAAACCCTTTCCATCCCGCTTAAAAAAGGATGGAACACTATTTCCAGTTACATCCTACCAGAAGAAATACATTTGGACACATTACTCTTTCCCTATTTCGGCTGGATCGAAACCGTTAGGGATGGTTTTGGGAAAACGCTCATCGCAAATACGGGGGTCAACACCATCGGTTCCTGGAAAATCGAAGAAGGCTACCGGGTTAGGGCAAATGAAGACGGAATATTTAAAATTGAAGGCGAAGCGGTGCGGCCGGAGATTACTCCGATACCAATACGCCCGGGTTGGCAGATCGTTCCGTTTTTCAGTAGGGTGCCTCAAAATCCGGAGCAGGCATTTGAAAGCCTTGCCGGAAAGATAGATATGGTAAAAGACAACGTTGGCAGGATCTACTTACCTGCATTATCTATCAATACCATCGGCAAGTTACAGCCAACGCAGGGCTACCAGATAAGGGCGAGGACTTCGGGTGAACTGCGTTATCCAGCCGCGTGGATGGCCTTCGTGGGTGGGCAGCCGTACGGCGACTTTACAGCTTTGGAGGATAAGGGGATGGGATATTTCCAGATGCCAGCCTCCTTTAACACGGGCGTAAATGCCACCCTGATTATTACGGCATCGGCAATAGAGGGGTTATTGGAGCCAGGGGATGAGGTTGGTATCCTATCAGAGCGAAATATACTTTGTGGGGCTGCCAGGTTCAATGGAAATCACCTTGCGATCGCTGTATGGGGCGACGACGTGTCCGTACCTGGCCTTCAGGGTATGCGCCCTGGGGAGCACTATAAAATACAGGTTTGGAAGCATCTGGAAAGAAAAGCTTATACTGCGGAGTGGGTAAGCTTTGCTGCGGGAAACAATATATACCAGGAGAACGATCTCGAAATTGTGGAGCGAATCGCCCTGGGCCGGGCGCCATTGTCTGCGGCGGGTATTATACCGGCACTGCAGGTTTTCCCCAATCCAGGGGATGGCTTCTTCACAATCCTTACGGGGAAAGACCTTGCGGGTATATCTACGTTACGTCTGTACGACCTTTCCGGAAAGGTCGTCTTCGTACAAAAGTTTGAGAATTGGGCAGCGGGTACCCGGCAAACCATCGGGGTGCCCGGAATCCCTGCGGGGATTTATGTGATGCAATTGACAGGTCAGGAAGGTGTTTGGACGGAGAAAGTAGAGGTGTTGAAATAATTTTCAGGGTGAATTCCCGGATAAAACAGGGGTTGTGTGAAATGCGCTTGTGCCGCCAGATGGTAGCGTCGGGACTTTCACACAACCCCGGTTTTTTCACACAACCCCGGAAGACAGGGCCTCTTGTCGGTATTTACGCCGCCGATTTCTTTTTCGAATGGTCAAAGAACTTCCACGCGGTATTTCCAGAAAAAATGTGTCCCCTTTTTATTTACACAAAGGCGTTTAAAGGTGAGCAAGTCCCTTTGCCACAGGATTAATCCTCTGGATCCTGTGTGCCAAAGTCTTCGTTTTCGCGTGTTTTGCGGGCTTTTTTCTGTTCGTTATTGCTTTCGTAAATACAATAATTTTCGTAGCGTACCGGGTCCCTGGTCGTCCAGATATCTTTTCCGATATCGCAAAGGATCACGAGTTCCTGATAGACCTTATTCCCTACTTCTGTACGGCGTTCGACGGCGATATCGCGGTCGGCTACTTTATCCTGTTGGATATTAAGGGCTTGTTCAAATTGTTGGTAAGCTTCTACGATTCGTTGCAGGATGGTTTCATTGACACCGACCTCGGCGAGAAAGTCTATTTGTTGACGGGCGACCCGGACGACGCGCCTGCCGCAGAACAGGAGCTGTGCATCAGTCATATCACCTAATTTAGATGCGCCAAACTTGCGGTAACGACCACTGCGGTTGTTATACTTGAGGGCTACCCGCGTCATCAGGCTGCGGACAGCGGTTCTCAGCTTTTCAGCGGCAGTATCTTTTTTTTCTGTGGCGATCATTTGATCTCCGACCAGCTCATCGTCATCGGGAAGTGCGGCAAACTGATCACAGAGCGTTTTGAAATTTTTTAGGCGTTCGGTAGTGTAGCTGTAGGCATTAAAAAATTGAATATCGCGCAGGGCGTATTTAATGCGTTCCAGTGCCTGGACGTACAGCTCGGCATCCGGGAAGTTGTATTGTCTGTTGGCGGCTTGTTTTTTCATGGAAAAAACAAATTTACTGAATATCGCCGATCCGGAGGGCGTGTGACCTTTCCTCCAGTGCTTCCGTCAAAGCGTCGAGGGGCCAGGCATTTTCGATATGGAATTCCCCGATGGCCGTACGGCGCAGTGCGCTAAGATAAGCACCTGAGCGGAGTGCCTGCCCGAAGTCATGGGCGAGGGAGCGGATGTAGGACCCTTTGCTGCAGTGTACTACAAAATCCACTTCTGGCAGGGCGATGCGGGTGAGTTCGAAGGAATAAATATGGATATTCCTGGGTTCGATATGTACCTTTTCGCCTTTTCGGGCTTTTTTATAGAGGGGCTGCCCATCCACCTTGATTGCAGAAAAGATTGGGGGTACCTGGCTCACCGGTCCCAGGAAACGCTGCCTTGCCTCTTCCAGCATTTGCGGCGTGATATGATTGAAAGGGAAGATTTCATCAATCGGGGATTCTGCATCGTAGGAAGGGGTTGTGGCTCCGAGCCGAAGGGTACCCGAGTAGGATTTACTCAAAAGCTGGAAATCCTGTAATTGTTTGGTTGCTTTTCCGGTACAAATGATAAGCAGGCCAGTAGCCATGGGGTCGAGCGTGCCCGCATGTCCGACTTTTATATTTTTTACACCCAGGCAAGCCTTTAAACGGTTCCGCAATTTATTGACCACATCGAACGAGGTCCACCCAATCGGTTTATCTACCAGCAGGAAAGCACCTTCAGAAAATTGGGCCATGGGCGGGAGTTCCCGCTTACTACACGCATCGTCGTTCATTTCGCATAAAATAGATGAGCAAAAATACCGGGCTTAGGCAAAAATGGCATATCCGGCAGCAATGGTTCCTATGATAAGGCAGTAAATCGCAAAATAGTTGAGCTGGCTTTGTTTAACAATGCGCACCATCCATAGGCACGCAAAGTAACCGGTGACAAATGCGCACACAAACCCGACGGCCAGTGCCGGGAAATGGGGCGTACTACCTCCGATTTCCCCGTCGAGCAGGTCTTTTGCCATTTTACCAAAGATCAGTGGCACTACCATGAGAAAAGAAAAACGGGTGGCCTGTTCCTTGTCAATACCCAGTAATACCGCACTTGAAATGGTTGCGCCGGAGCGGGATATCCCGGGCAGGATGGCGATGGCCTGGGCAATCCCTACCCAGAAAGCATCTTTGTAAGACACGCCCCTGTCCGATAATTTTGCACGATTGGCAAGCAACAGCAACCCCCCGGTGATCAGCAGGCAAATACCGACCAGCAGGACCTGCCGGCTAAATAACTGCTCGATTTGTGATTCCAGCAAAAGCCCCACAATCGTTGCAGGGATCATTGAAATGATGATTTTGGCGGAAAATTCAGACTCCGGGTTCCACTTTAATTTGAACGTACCCTTCAATACCTGGAGGATTTCCTGGCGAAAAGCTACTACCGTAGCCAGTGCCGTACCGAAATGCAACGTGACCGTCATCATTAGGCTTTCCTCTCCTACACTGGTATCACCGAGTACCGCTTTTGCCAATTCGAGATGTCCGCTGCTGCTGACCGGCAGAAATTCCGTCAGGCCCTGTATGATGCCCAGGACGATGGCATTGATTATTTCAATTCCCATCTGTTATTACCTGAATATAGCAAATATCTCGACGATCAGGCCGGCGATCATGAGCAAAGGTGCAATTACCATACGCCGGGGGCTGTAAATCAGTTGTTCGTCCCAGACATTCGGGTCAGGCATGGCCCCGCCCGACATGAGGGCAATCCCAAGGGCCATCAGCGCTGCGCCTACAGCGAGAAGAATAAAATTATGGCGCTTGAAAATCATTTCTGCTTTGGGTTTGTCCGCTGACCGCCCACCTTGTGGTTTGACAGGCGCCTTGTGCTGCGCCGACTGTGGGGTGTTGACAACGACTTTTTTCTTTGGTGCTTGTTGCTTGCTCATGCAGCGTTTTTTTTATGAATGGGCAAAAATACATTTTTAATACAAATCGTCCATACGCATACTGAGGTATTTGTTGACGACAATCCAGGTGCTTAGGGTATTGATCCCTATCCCCAGCAGGAACTGCAACCCAAAGAGCAGAAAAAGCTGCCGCATATCGGTGAACTGGGCAAGCTCCGGGATTCTGCTCTGGATAGCGCTCAGGGTAGCAAAGAGTGCAGCATTGGCCATACTGGCACTGAGAAAACCGTGGAATGCCGCCCGCAATAAATAGGGGCGGCTGATGAACCCCCAGGATGCACCGACCAATTCCATCGTTTTGATAAGGAAGCGGTTGGCATACAGCGCCAGCCGCACCGTATTGTACACCAGGATGCCGACCAGAAGGGTGAAAATCAGAGCGAGTGCCAGGATTACAATGCCCACCTTTCGCATATTCCGGGCGATCTGGTCCAGAAGGTTTTCCTGGTAAAAAATGTCGTTCACCGAGGATTCCAAACGCCAGGCTGCGCGTATCTGCCCCAGACTTGAGGGGTTCATATAGTTGTTGCGGACATTGAAGGTCAGGATGTCGAAAAACGGGTTGGGAAGGTCGAGGGCGAGAAAATCCCTTCCAAACGCTTCAGTCATCATGGCTTTTGCAGCCCCTTTATTAATATACCGGACTGAACCGGGTACGACATAAGGAGTGTTTTCCAGAGCAGTGCGGATAGAAGCGATTTCTTCCGGGGTCGCCGTACTTTTGAACTCAAGGACCAAATCTACCTGTTCGCGGTAAAACCTGAGCAATTGCCCCGCATGGCTGAGCAATAACCCGAAGCTCCCAAAGAGAAACAGGACCAGTGCCACGCTGATAATGGCATATACGTAGTTTGGTCTGGAAATCGGAATATTGGAAAACGGGTTTTTTACCATAAGCAACCGGGGGCTATTCCATGTATTGCATAACGCTTTCCGTTTGGTCCAGCAGCTTGCGCAGGTCTGTTTTAAGTGCTGCTTCTTCCTGAGATACCGCGCGGCGCTGAGCCATACCGGATGCGTTGACTTTTTGTGCATTCAGCTGCTCCATACGCGTTTCGAGCTCAAGCCGCTGCTGTTCCAGCTCCGCCAGTTGATCCAGGGTGGCACGGTCATTTTCAGAACGGGCACGGGTCCTGAGCTGGCCAAACAGGGTTTCGATGCGGTCGAGCGCAGTGTCGTATTTGCCCTGGTTTAACTTTTCTTTTTCGGATTTTAGCAATGCCCAGCTCGCTTTACCGAGGGCTTTTGCCTCTGCAATAATCGCTTTGGAGTGGGCTTTCTCTTCAGGAGTGCCGAAAAAACGGTTGTAGATTAGTATCCCCAACACCAGAAAAATGGCGATACGAAACAATAGCTTAATCATTACCTCTTTTTTTGCAAATATACGATTTTATTCTGAGGGGACATCGCTAAAATGGCCTTATTGCGCCAACTCGAGGATTTTGTTGAATGCTTCTTCGGTGAGGGGCATGACAGAAAGTCGCCCCATGCGCACGAGCCCGATCTGCTGTAATTCCGGGGTCGCTTTGATCAGAGCAAGAGGAACTGGCTTGTTAAGTGCCCGTACCGGCGCAAAGTCCACTACCGACCAGTCCCCGTCCGTAGCGGTCGGGTCTGGGTAGTGTTCCCGCACAACCTTGCAGAGCCCAACGACTTCCAGCCCTTCCCTGCTGTGGTAAAAGAGTACCAGATCTTCTGCTTGCATGGCCCTGAGATAGTTGCGTGCCATATAGTTGCGCACACCGTCCCAGATGACCCTGCCTTCTTCCTGCAACTGCCGGAAACTGTAAACAAATGGTTCCGATTTAATCAACCAATAAGCCATAACGGATTGTTTTTTAGGATCCCCGCAGCTACCTCACAAATCTGTATTCGCCGCATACTGCCGGGATATTCGTTGAGGCGGCTTAGCAAAAGCCTTATTTTAGCAGATGCCTCGAAATAAGCATGGTCTTTTTATCCAATATCAGGGGGATATTCATTTTTTTGTTGCAGTAACCAGCCTGTTTTTTGGGTCGTGAATGACCACCTGTGCCAGTACGGGCAGGTGGTCGGAGGGGAGCCGGCCGCTCCAGGTATCGGACAATATGCCGTGCCGGAGTACCCGTATCCCTTTTTTTACGAAAATATAGTCTATGCGCTGACCGGGCACACCGGGAGTCTGAAAGGCATCGGTCCAGGTACCGTCAGGCCCGTGGTGCGGCGTCTCACTCACATGAAAAGCGTCGAGGAGGTGCAGGGGGGCCCGGGGATCAGTGAGAATCTGGATGGGAGGATCCTCGGGATGGGCATTGAAGTCCCCGGTGACGATAGCAGGCAGTACCCCGGCAATCTCCTGAATTTTCTGCAGGAGGAGGGATGCACCCGCTCTGCGTGCTGTATTACCCTGATGGTCGAAGTGGGTATTAAAATGATAGAAAATATCGCCGCTGTAAAGGTCTTTGAATTTTGCCCAGGTGACGATACGCGGCAGGGCCGCGTCCCAACCTTTGCTGCCCGCCTGATCCGGTGTTTCGGAAAGCCAGAAGGTTTGTCCATCCAGTAACTTAAACCGGTCTTTGCGGTAAAAAATAGCGGAGAATTCATTGTCGGGACGAGGCTGCATGCTGCCATCCGTCCGGCAAACACCTGTCCAGGCGAATTCCGGCAACATCTGTCCGAGCTCGTCCAGTTGGCTCCTGAAGGCTTCCTGCACGCCGATCAGGTCGGCACCGTGAAAGCGCACCATGCTCGCCACCAGGGCTTTGCGGTTGGGCCAGAAATTAGTCCCGTCGCCGGGATTAGGGTAACGGATGTTGAAGGTCATCACGCTGATCGTAGCTGCTTTTGCAGGGGGGGGGGTAAAAAGCCCCTGGCCACTCATTTGGCGGCTTATGCCGCTGAATAATATTTTTTCCGGAGCGCCGTTTTCACTGATTTTACTCGGCAAAATCAGTGAAAATGGTGCTCCGGAAAAAAGTCTTTCGCCGTTGAATGCGGCAAAAGACTTTTCGCACAACCCCGGCATAAAGACCCCCAGAAAGCATAGAAAATGTAGGGTTCGCTTTGTCATTTTGGTGGATGAATTTATCTTCGGGATAAAACAATCCCTGATATTGTAAAAGAGCAGTTAAGCGCCCCTTCGATTATCAGACGTGTTGCGGCAGGATCATTCCAGGCTCAAAATGGTGCTTTCGCAGGATACGCCAGCCTTTTCGCATAGGTGGGCTATATTGCTTTCAGAATCCCTCCCGTGGAGGCGAAATCGCGTTTTCCCCACTTTGCTTCCCATCCCAAGCATTAGTTGCGGATGATCATCATACCCCCGCCTGAGCCTGGCGCACCGCCACGCATTTCGCGCATTTCCTTCATGCGCTCTTCCACGATTTTGCGGTATTCCTCGCGGGAGACCCTTTTACCTTTATCCGGTGGGGCCATCGTTACGGCATCGAGGGGCTTAAACTCGATGGAGGCTGCAGTAATGAGGATTTGGCCTTGGTTCTGGTCAATCTCGAGGATCAATCCGGGGAGGCCACCAAAGGATTGAGGCCCTGACTGGACGGGAATGGCCGGTGTGAACCAGGCGGTGATTTCACGTGGGCGGCCCATGGCCGAGTCGCTGCGCATGGCAGAGATACAAGGGTATCCGGCCACCATTTTCTGCTTTCCGGTTACTTTCCAGTTGGAGCTGATCGTCGGGTCTGCGCCTTCGATGAGGAATTCTTTGTCCATGAACGCTGTAGCTTCGAGGTGGGTGCCGGCGTTGAGGTCCCGGTAAACGATGGTATTGTCGCGGCGCCGGTTCATCATCATACGCCAGCCCGAGCTCTGGTCGTCTGCGGTGACCTGCTGTGGTTGTTCGGATTTTTTAGGCTTAAACAGGGTTTTTCCGGATTGGAAGAACAGCTCTGATTCGAAAGTCTGCTTTTCCGGCATCCACTGCCGGGCACGCTCATCCGGGATCATCTGATGCAGGTTGATGGTTTGGGAGTAAACGACTACCCCTTCGTTTTTTTGGGAAAATACGAACATTGGCGTTACCAATACGTACAACAATACCAAATACCTTTTCATAATTGTTATTTTGTGGTAAATCTACGGGTATCCATCCCAGGCAGAAGTTAAACGACCTTGATGAATGGTTAATAATGGTTAACAAATCAGGTGCCGTAAAGTTGAAGCATGTATTTTTGTTAAAATTGCAGGATTACAGCACGAAAACAGGGACGGTTAGCTTTTGGTATTCGCTAGCTTCCGATCCCCGGCGTTTCTCAAAAACTCCGTTTATGATGACTACAACGCCATCACAATGACGCAAAAGAACCATCTTTACCGGTTTTTAATGTTGTTCAGCCTTTTTTTATTAGTAGTTTTCCAGGCGTACTGGCTGCGCACAGTATATAAGGAACAAAAAGAGCTGCTCAACAAAGAGATTGATAATATTTTCGTACAGGGTGTCCGCGATATGCAGGATTCCATTTTTCGTGTACGCCTGATGGATGTCGGGGTAAGGGGCAATATGGACACCCGGCAAACGGCTATCATAGCGATTGGTTTTGATACCCTGGCGGGTGGTAAAGCACCGGCAGATCCAAATTTTCAGTCCAGGATAGCGATCAACCAACGTTTTTTCTTTCGTCTGGACAGCAGCCGCGGGCATCATGAGCGTTTAAATCCGCACGTTTCGTCCGATAGGACGACCAGCGAGCCGGAAAGCAGGCTGCAGCGCCGCGAACGTTTTTTTCTGAACGCGATTGCCGCATTCCGGGAGAGTATGCCTGATTCGGGGAAAACGACAGCGGCAGTCGCCGGTATTTTCCCGGATACCCTAAATGTCGGCAACCTCCAATCGCGCGTACAGGGGGATATGGCAAGGGCGGGGCTGAATATGCCGGTCAGAATTTCCAGGGAAGAAAAAATACCCGACTTCCTGGGAATCACCGGTATCGTCACCTTCTACGCTGCAGGTATGCCTCCAGTGCACTTATATGTGGCCAGGGTAAGCGGATTCGGCGCTTTCCTTTTCTGGGAAATGGTACCCAGCCTGTTGTTCGCATTGCTTCTTACTGGCATTACATCTCTATCTTTTTTATTGATTTTCAGGAGTTTGCAGCAACAACGCAAGCTGGCGAAACTCAAAAACGATTTTATTGGCAACATTACCCACGAGCTAAAGACGCCGATTTCGACGGTGAGTGTGGCGCTGGAGGCTTTGCAGAATTTCCAGGTCCTGGAAAACCCGGAAAAAACCAGGGAGTACCTGAGTATCTCCCAGCACGAGCTACAGCGGCTGTCTATTCTGGTCGATCGGGTACTCAAGATGTCCATGTTTGAAAATAAAACCCTGCAATTACATACGGAGCGCTTTGATATCCGCGCTGCCATGGAGAAAATCCTGAAGTCTATGGGGCTACAGTTTGATAAGGTCAATGCGAGGGTAGAACTGCTTGTGGAAGGAGCGCAATTCTTCATAGAAGGGGACCCCGTCCACCTGACCAATGTTTTTTACAATCTTCTGGACAATGCGCTGAAGTATAGCCCGTCAAATCCCGAAATTGAAATTGGGCTCAGGGAATTCAACGGGACGGTGCAGGTGAGTGTTAGGGATAAAGGGATTGGTATTGAAAAAGAATATCAGGATAAAATTTTCGAACAATTTTTCCGTGCCCCCCAGGAGGGTAACCGGCACAACACCAAAGGCTATGGCCTGGGCCTGAGCTATGTCTCCGAGGTGGTGCGCAGCCACCATGGGGATATTTGGGTAAAGAGTGCCCCGGGGAAAGGCAGTACGTTTACGGTGCGTATCCCGAAGCTTCAAAAGGCGGTATGACGCGGATGCGGGAAGTACCGCAGGGGAAGGGTTTAGCCTCAGAAATGTTTACGATGATGTCAAAGCCAAAAATACTGTACGTAGAAGACGAGCCTTTTCTCGGAAAGATCGTCAGAGAGACCCTGGAAATGCGCAGTTTCGAAGTGCGTATGGTCGGTGACGGAGCACTGGTAATGAGTACGGTCAGGGATTTCCTCCCCGATCTGGTCATTCTCGATGTGATGTTGCCACATAGAGATGGCTTCGAGCTTTGTGCGGCGATCCGCAAGGTCCATACGAAGATGCCGATCATCTTTGTTACGGCGAAAGTTCAGACAGAGGATGTACTGAAAGGCTTTCAATCCGGGGGAAATGATTATCTCCGCAAGCCGTTCAGCATGGAGGAATTAATTGCCAGGATCAATAACCTTCTGGAGCTGGCAGGGGGGCAGGAAACAACGGGTGTAAGTCCCGATCTGGTGGCCCTGGGCGAGTACACGTTCGATGTGCGCAAATATGAGCTGAGGTATAAAGACAGGGTACAGAAGCTTTCGCACCGCGAAGCAGAGCTACTCAAGATCCTGACTGAAAAACTGAATTTCCCCGTCGAAAGGAAGGTTATCCTTCAAAAGATATGGGGCGACGACTCTTTCTTCAACTCGCGGAACCTCGATGTCTATATCGCACACCTCCGGGAATACCTCCGGAACGACCCGAATGTACAGATTATTACCCTTAAGGGAGTTGGATATCAGGTAGTGGCTTAACTGGCTTGCCGCTTTTTCCGCCCAACAGGCGAAAGTGCCGCAGGACAAGGCGCAAATCGGTCTCCAGGCTGTAATCTTTTGCATAAAGAAAATTGAGGCGGTCAATATTCGCAGTATTGCGCAGGCTGGGGGGCAGGCCACTGGCAGGCGATAGCGGAGCAGGGCGCAAGGTGGGCAACGCGGAGAGGCTGCCCCCTTCGGTGCTATACCCGACCCAACTGGTTTTCCCGAATATTACTTTTGTCCATTGCCGCATAAAGGGTCTGAAAGCCCGTTGGATCAGGGGCTGTATGGGTAGGGTGGGCAACAGGACCAGGGCAAGTGCGAGATCAAACAAGCGCTTGCCGCGGCGTTGTATCGGCTCGGCAATCCGGTAGCGGATATCTATGGTGTACAACTCGCCACTGCTGTTCCGCGAGCTGCTGCCGATGACACTCATGCCTTCCTCCGGTACGACTTTGTACTCCACATCCGGCCCCAGCCTGGCCATCCAGTGCATCATCTCCCGTGCCGGGACGTCCTTTCCGCAAAAAACGAGTTCGTCGGCACGATATATCCGCACGGCATCTTCAAGCTGCTCGAGGCTGCACAGGAAGAGGTGGTCTTCTTTTTGCGGGACAGGGCTTACCGCCCCGAGATAATTCCAACGGGCAGCGGTTTGCTGCAATAAGGCCTGTACCCGCTGGATTTCTTCCCGAAAACCAATGATGAGCACATTTTTGACCCTGTCTTCGCCAAATCGCAGATTCCGGTACAATACCAGGTGCTTTAAGGCGCGGCCAGACAGCACCACAAAAAATGCCCAGGCAGCGCCGAGCAGGATGAGTGCCCTGGAAGTCCGGTATTCGGCATTGAGAAAACCATATACGGCGGCAATCAGGACGGTGCCCCAAAAGACCCCCCGGACGGCCCTGTATGGCGGCGTTTTCTGATCATAACCTCCGCTGAAATATATCCCCAGCATCCATAACAGGGTATAAAGCGGGGCATTGAAGGATAAAAAATCTGTCGGGTAATAGTGGGGGTCGCCGAAACGGTAAACGGCCCAAAAGTATTTGAGCATGGCCATTCCTGCCATAATCGCCGCGCCGTCGGCCAGCGGCCATGCTAAACGGGCGAAACCATGGTGCGCCAGGGTCAGGGCTGCCCGGAAATAGACCGCTGCCTGCAGCATCGCCACAAAACGCCGGCCGCGGGCCCCTTCAAAATGCTTCCGGGCAAAAATGATCATGGCCTGATAAAAGACCCTTACATAGTTGAGGCTCCCCTTCCGGGTGCTTTCCCCTTTATAGTGGATGATGGTCGTTTCCGGAAAATAGTAATTGACGTAGCCTGCCTGGACAATCCGCCAGGAGAGGTCTATGTCTTCCCCGTACATAAAAAACGCCTCGTCCAATAAGCCTGCATTTTCCAGGGCACCGCGACGAATCCACATGAAGGCGCCGCAGAGGATATCTGCAGGGTGTGTCCTTTTATCGTCCAGATACCCCAGGTAATACTGGTTGAACGTCCGGGAGCGCGGAAAAATGACGTATAGCCCAATCGTCTTGCAGAATGCAACGAAAGGTGTCGGGAACCCACGGCGGGATTCGGGCAGAAACTTACCGGCCCCGTCAATCATACGTGCTCCTAAGGCACCTGCCTCCGGGTGGGCATCCATGAAACGCAGGCATTTTTCAAAGGTATCTTCCTCGACGACGGTGTCGGGGTTGAGCAGGAGCACATATCGCCCGGTTGATTGTCGGATCGCCTGGTTATTGGCTCGTGCGAAACCGACATTTTCCGCATTCACCATCAGATGTACTTCCGGGAATTTTTCCCTTACCATGGCAACGGAATCGTCCACCGAGCAGTTATCCACGACAAATACCTCCACCCGAAGCGAACGGGCTGCATTGCGCACGGCATGCAGGGCTTGTTCCAGGAAATCCCGCACATTGTAATTCACGATTACGACGCTGAGATCGCACGCAGGTATGGCGTCCATGGGGCTCAGTCCAACTGGTTTTTATAGGGTACCCGGGTAATGATGGAGCGCCCGAGGGTGATCTCATCAGCATACTCCAGCTCTCCGCCAAAGGCAACGCCCCGGGCAATCGTACTGATGGCTACGGGCTGGTCGCGGAATAGTTTGGAAAGGTAAAAAATCGTGGTTTCCCCTTCAATCGTCGGGCTGATGGCCATGATCAGTTCGCGGATCTCCCCCCTGGCCACGCGCTGCAGCAGAAGGTCTATGTTCAGGTCCTGGGGGCCAATACCTTCCAAAGGGGAGATGATTCCTCCGAGGACGTGGTAGAGCCCCCGGTATTGCTGGGTGTCTTCAATCGCCATAACATCGCGGATGTTTTCCACTACACATACCAGGGTCCGGTCGCGGCGCCGGTCGGTACAGATGGCGCAGATCGGCTCATCTGCGAGATTGCCGCATTCCTGGCAGGACCGGATCCCCTGACGCATACGCATGAGGGCGCTGGTAATTTGCTCGGTAGCCTCCACAGGACGGTTAATCAGGTGCAGGATAAGGCGCAGGGCGGTCTTTCTGCCAATCCCGGGAAGGGTTGCAAATGCGTTTACCGCCGTTTCGATCAATTTTGAAGAAAAATTCATCCGACGAAAATAATAAGAAATACAGAGTACTACAAATATACTGGTTTAAGGCTGTTGGTCGAGGATGCGTAGGATTTCTTTTTTTGTCGTTTCATATTGCATAAATGGGATGAGGTGTCCGGCGTCGGGTAGGCGTAGCAGCCGCAGATAACCGGCGGGGATATTTTTTTCGCTGAAATCGGCATTGGCAGGAGGTGCGAGTATGTCTTTTTCCCCATGCAGATGGATTACAGGTAGCCGCAGTGATGCCCAGGCAGGGGTAATCGCACCCAGTGCTGCAGCATGGCCGAATTTTTCGTCCCCGGCTACCTTCCATGCCGGGGAGAGCATCCATCGGGTAGCTTTCCAACGGGCAAGGTGGGAAAACCAAAAAATCTGCTCATGTGCGGGGTCATTGACGGGGGCCAGCATAAGGATCGAGCCTGCCTGATCAGGATGGTCCACGGCTGCTTTGGCCACGATTGGCCCTCCAAAGGAATGTCCGACCAAAATAGCTTTCCGGCCACTGCCAACATGGTCGAGGATGGCCTTCAATGCTTCCGCCTGCCGGGCAATGGAAGTTTCCGATCTTCCATAAGCAGAATAACCATATCCGGGCCGGTCTATGCTCAGCATTCGGGCACGTGCCCGCAGGGTACTGTCCGAAAGGTAGCGGAAAAAATTATTGGAAGAGCCGGGTGCGCCGTGTACAAAAACCAACAGAGGCGCTTCCTGGCCTGATAAGCCGGTTTCGATCCATCGCAGGCTGTCCCCTTCGTAGGGGATGCGTTGGATTTTTACCCCGACATCCCTTTTTGCAAAGTGCCGCCGGACCCCTTTGTCGGTGGTACGGAACCCCATCTGCATGCCAAACAGGATGAATATAAACGCGGTGACAACCGTCCCCGCTATAATACGTACAACAAGCTTCATTGGGTACTTTTTACGATTTTTTCTTCTTCAAATGCTCAAAGAAAAAATATTATGGGATGATATTTTTTTGGAGAGGCTGTCTCATAAGTCTTTTGCCGCCTTCGGCGGCAGAATAGAATTTTTCAGCGCGCCGTTTTCAGTGATTTTGCGAAGTAAAATCAATGAAAACGGCGCGCAGGACTTATGAGGCAGCCTCATTGAACTACACACCCCTGACTGCACAGGAGAATATGCCCCTTTGCTGAAATTATGACATAAACATGAACAAAAATATATCGTGAAACGCGTTTCTGCCACTTAATTTTGAACTTGCTAAAGCAGCACGGGTTCCATGCCATGGCAAACGTTGCAGTACCGGTAAGTTTTTGAAACCAGCTATTAAAATAAATCCATGTATTCATTTCTGCTGATGCTCCTGGCCCTCGCCCTGGCCGGTCCGAAAACCAATCAGGAGGGCCAAGCGCATAAAACGATGTCCAGAGGCGCTGAATCCACCGATTCTCTGAACTATCCTGCCGAGCGGCATTTCGCCAACCTGCGGCAGCTCACTTTCGGCGGTAACAATGCCGAGGCCTATTTCAGTTTCGATGGTAAGAATCTTGCGTTTCAGTCTGATTATTCCGGCTGGGGCAACAAATGCGATCAAATTTACTGGATGCCCATTTCCGGCACCAAAGGCCGTCAGCCACAGCGGGTGAGCAATGGCCAGGGGCGTACAACCTGTGCGTATTTTCTGCCCGGCGATAAACAGATCCTTTTTGCTTCGACACATCTCGGTGCTGTGGAATGCCCGGAGACGCCGCGTTTTATCAACGGTAAATATGTCTGGGGTATTTACCCGACCTATGATATTTTCGTCGCGGATAAAAAAGGCCGTATTTTACGACAACTGACCACAGGCCCTGGCTACGATGCGGAAGCAACGGTGTCGCCTGATGGTAAAAAAATCGTTTTCACTTCGACGCGTTCCGGTGACCTGGAGCTCTGGACAATGAATACCGATGGAACAGATTTAAAACAAATCACTTTCGATTTGGGCTACGATGGAGGCGCTTTTTTTTCCCCGGACAGCAGGCAACTGGTGTTTCGCGCCTCCCGCCCCCAAACGCCGGAAGCCATTGCGACGTATAAAGACTTCCTGTCAAAAGGGCTCGTACAACCCACCGAAATGGAGATTTTCGTCTGTAATGCCGATGGCTCTGACCTCCGGCAAATCACCCGGCTCGGTAAAGCCAATTGGGCGCCGTTCTTTCATCCCTCCGGAAAAAAAATCATTTTCACCTCGAACCACCATCTGCCGACCGGTAGGGCATTCAATCTTTTTTCAATCAATTCCGACGGCACCGGCCTCAAGCAGATCACTTTCGACCCTGTATTTGATGGATTTCCCATGTTTTCGCCAGATGGCAAGAAGTTTGTCTTCGCCTCAAACCGCTTCAACGGAGGTAACCAGGATACTAATGTGTTTATCGCTGATTGGGTAGAAGAGTAGGCTATAAGTCATGGGGTTGTGTGAAAAGGCCGGAGGCCTTCATTTGGCATTTGGCGGCTGACGCTACCAAATAATATTTTGAAAGAACACTGTCTTCACTGATTTTGCGAGGCAAAATCAGTGAAGACAGTGTTATTTCAAAACTTTCTTTAGCTGCCGTATGCGGCGGAATAGCGGAATACTTTTCACACAACCTCAATACCCTTTGCCAGCGCAGGCCGTCAAAGGACTTATGAAACAGCCGCTTCAAATTTTTCTTTCGCCGTCGAAGGCGGTAGAATTCTTTTCACACAACGCCAGAAAATACCCCCTTTTTTAACCAAAAAAACTATTTTGCAGAAAAAAGCAGTATGAAACGGCATTTCCTGTTCTTGATAATAACCCTGTCCCTGAACTGCGTCATGGCGCAGCAAACATCCATCCAGCCAAGGCTTATCGTCGGCATCACGGTAGATCAGATGCGGTACGATTATCTGTACAAGTATTACGAACGTTACGGTACCGGTGGATTCCGCAGGATGCTTGCCCAGGGGTTTTCCTGCGAAAACACGCACTATGATTATGCGCCTACCTATACTGCGCCAGGGCACGCCAGCATCTATACCGGCACGACACCGGCAGTACATGGCATCATCGGCAATGATTGGTACGACCGCGCCACGAAAAAAAACCGCTATGTCACCTCTGATGAATCGGTAAGAGGAGTAGGCACGGAGCGTTCCAGCGGCCAGCATTCGCCGGCAGTACTGCTTGCTTCCACCATCACCGATGAGCTGAGGCTCTCCAATGGGATGCAGTCGAAAGTGGTTGGGATATGTATCAAGGACCGGGGCGGGATCCTCCCGGCCGGCCATATCCCCAATGCGTGTTTTTGGTTTGACGATGCGACGGGCAACTGGATAACGTCGAGTTATTATCCGGACAGCACAGCGCTGCCAAAATGGGCAGAAAAATTCAACAATAAAAAACTTGCGCTCAAGTATATCTCAGAACCCTGGAACACATTGGAGCCGGAGGCGACGTATGTTTCTAAAATACCCGACTGGGACAAGTACGAAAAACGTTTTCCCGGGGACAGCACGGGCGCTTTTCCGCACGTTCTGCCCGCGCTTGTCACCAAGGGGGGGCCCGGTCTGGTGCGCAGCACCCCGTTTGGGAATGCCCTCACTACAGATTTCGCGATGACGGCAATCGAAGAAATGGAACTTGGCAAAGATGCATATCCGGATTTTCTCTGCCTCAGTTATTCTTCTACAGATTATGTCGGGCATCAGTTTGGGGTACATAGCAAAGAAGTAGAAGATACGTATCTACGGCTGGACCGCGAACTCAGCCGCCTGCTGGACTATTTCGACGAAAAATTTGGCAAAGGAAATGTACTTGTTTTTCTCACCGCCGACCACGGAGCAGGGGAGACGGTGGCCCATCTCAAGGATATCCGAATCCCGACAGGAGTCCTCGAAGAAAATAAGCTGGCCACCAGCCTGAACACACACCTGCAAGAAGTATTTGGAGTCCGGCTGCCCTATGTGGAAGCAGTAATCAACCAGCAGGTATATGTGAATGAACCGGTGCTGCCCATCGCAAAGCTGGAGGTCGAGACCGTGCGCAAAGCAATCGTCGAATACCTTAAAAAGCAGCCCGGCGTTTATGGTGCGCTTACCCGTGAACAATTATTCACCGTCGCGCCGGAGTATCCGTTTATCGAACTAATCCGCAAGGGGTTCCATCAGCGGCGTTCGGGGGATGTCGTCTATATGCTGGATCCTTCCTGGCTCCCGGAGCCTTATTTTGCTACCGGCGGCACGACCCACGGCAGCCCTTATGCGTACGATACCCATGTCCCGCTGATTTGGTTTGGCTGGAAAATCCCACATGGGGAAACCCATGCGCCGGTATATATTTCCGATATTGCGCCTACCCTTGCCGCGCTGCTCCACATCATGGAACCCAACGGGGCTACTGGTAAACCGATTGTGCCGTTATTGGAAAAGCGGTGAAAAGGGGGGGGCGCTAATGCCAGTATAATTTTCCTGCTTCAATGAGGGTTTGCGCGGAGCGTTGGGTAGCAAACCTTGTGGCGATGCTTTTTCTGCCACTGGGGGTAAGATAGAATACCTCGAAATGCAGATGGGGCCCATTGCTCCAGCCCGTATTGCCACTGAACCCAATCACCTGCCCTGCAGTGACCTGTTGACCGTTCTCGACAATAGCCCCGTTGAGTTTCAGGTGCCAGTAGCCGCTGAAGGTGCCATCGCGGTGCATAATCAGGATATAATTGCCGTATTTGCTGCACTGTGGTTCCGGGCAGCCATAGTTGCTATCCTCTTTGACCTCGACTACGACACCATCGCGTGCGGCACATATCGCCGTGCCTTCTTCCATCATGAAGTCTATCGCAAAATCGTTTTGATGGCTAAATGCGCCCAGATAGCCCTGGCTGACGAGGCAGGCGTTCCCCTTTAGAAATGGGAGCCGGTAAACGAAATTTTCTTCAGGCCTGACCCGTTCCGGCGCACCGAGGACTTGTTTGAATTTGAATTCCCATTTGGGTTTCCCTTTCCCCGTTGCATAAATGCTGACCAATACCGCCTTCTGGCCGGGCTGTAGGTTTTCTTCGAAAATACTTTTGGGGTCCACATCCATATTCTCGAGGTACAGGTAGTCAATTTCGACAAAATAGGGGATATTGCTATTGTTCCTGGCGACCAGGTGAACAATACCACCTTCCCCGCCGAGGGGGAGTATCTCGACAGCAGCAGCCTGGCCTGCCAACCGCGCTGAGAGGAGCAGTGCAAAGGCCGCGAATAGCATCCGTTTTTCGCACCTCATGTCTTTACCCGGTTCCCTCCCTTCCCTGGCGGTGATCCCGCAGCAGATTTAGATTACTGAATATGAATTTTTCCAAAGCTTTCGGGCTTAGTGAACACCTCAAAGATAACAGGGCGTAGAATCTATTTACTACAGCCCCGAAGATACCGTTTGTGTGTGCTTGTTTCTCCTGCGCGTTGTACAGATTTGTTGCGACAGGATCACCTGGATAAAAATGGTTCTTTCCCGTCCACACGACGCTTTTTTTCGGACACACAGCCCGGCTGTTTTCCTTAAAAAGCCTTTGTATGAATGAAAAACAGCTTATTTTGCTTACCAGGCTGACCAGTCGCGCTAAATCCTATATATATACGAAAAAAAACATCATTCAGTTTCAATTTATTACAATTTGGGGCTAAAATCCTCAGAAAAAACCGCTTCACGTCGGTTATCTTTTTCAGGCACACAGCTATTGATCTGTAGCTGAGCGGAAACGTACTACCCAAAGGCCGGCTTTTTCATTTTTAGGAAAGCTTACGATCCACCCTGTACGGTATTGGGCGTCTGCGCAGTGGGCATTGCTAATACAGCACCCTGAACTTTATCGTATTACCCACCCTTTTCAGGGCATTAAGGATTTTTTTATGGTAAGCCGTATCAATATCGGTGATAGCATATCCGATCTGGCGGTTGGTCTGGAGGTATTGACCGAGGATATTGACCTGGTGTTCGGCGAGGATACTGTTGATTTGTGCGAGGATCCCTGCACGGTTTTCGTGGATGTGGATGAGGCGATGGGCGTTGCGGAGTACAGGGAGTTGTAGCTGGGGGAAATTCAGGCAGTCCTGTGTCGCACCGGTATTGACGTATCCGATAATTTTTGCGGGCACGGCATTGGCGGCCCTTTCCAGTGATTCTGTGGTATGGCCGCCAAGTTGGGGGCTGAGTAGGACATTGGGCAGGCTGCGGAGCCGGCATATAGCCTCTGCCTGTTCGGGGTCAGGTGTCTGGGGGAGCGCATCGAGGCAGGCGCCGAATAGCTTATTTGACCCGAGGGCATCTGCAAGATCCGGGAGTGCGACGGCATATTCGTTGCTCATATTGAGCAGCAGGGCATTATCGCGCATCATGCGGAGCGTACTGCGTTTGATGAGGGAGTTGTTCTCCGGGCGCTTGTCCACATGGATAGAGACGATGTCGCTATGCCGCAGCAATTCCTGCAAAGTTGAGCAGGGGGAGGCGTTGCCGAGGGCGGTTTTATGGATCAGGTCGTAATAAAGTACGCGCATCCCTACCGCCTCTGCGAGCAGGGAGAGCTGCTGGCCGGAATGTCCGTATCCGATGATACCGAGGGTTTTGCCCCGGAGTTCGCGTCCTGCGGGAAGTGTCCCTTCCTGTGCCTGATTGCTATTCAGGAAAGGGCCTATCCCCCGGAGTGTCAGGATGATATTCCCAATGGCGAGTTCTGCAAGCGCACGTGCATGGGTATGGGGGGAGTCGAATACGGCTACGCCCTGTGCTGCCGCCTGTGCGCTGTCGGGCAGGGATTGCCCTGCCCCGAATATGCCCACCGCCATAAGCCTGGGGGCCAGTTGGAGCATCTCCGGAAGAATTTTAGTGCCGGGCAGGAGGCCAAGGATAGATAATTCCCGCCGGTCACTTTCAAAAAAGGCCTTTGAAAGGGGCGCTTGTGCAAACGTCACCTGATATCCTTCGGCCTGGAATGCCTGTGCGGCTGTTTCCGGGACCCCTTCTTCCAGCAATACCCTGATCCGGTTTTTAGGATAGGATAACGCCCGCGGCATCCGGTTGACATACAGAAACTCGTCGAAGCTCGGGGTGATATGATCGGCTTTGTCGAGCAGGCTCTCCCTCAAAACATTCTCGGTAAAGGCGAAAAACTTATGGGCGATCCCGGCTTCGACCATCTCGTAGTCGGTGTATCCGTCGCCAATTACCCAGACTTCTCCTTTCAGCCCCAATCCTTGCAGCACTTTGGGCTTACCTTTGCTGAATGCGAGGGGGTTTTCGCGGTCAAACCCCGTGACCCAGCCAGCTTCATCGTACGTAAATGTATTGGCGAGGACGTGGCCTTCATCTATTTGGAATGGCGCAACAACGGGGACGATGAAATCCTTGAAGCCACTGGAAATAATATATATCTGGCCCTTATATTTCTTGAAAAATGCTTTGTTGCGGGAAAAAGAAACCGAAACCTTGCGTTTCAGGCGTTTGACCAGGCGGGCGACGTCGTCGCGGTGGATATGCAGTAAGTCCATGCGCCGTACCAGGGATTCGTGAAACGACAGCTTTCCTTCCATGCCCAGGTTGGTGATGTCCTTGATTTCCTGGAGGATACGGGTTTTTTCCGGCATGTCCTTCAAAACGATCTCGCCGAGTTCTTCTAATGCTTCTACCTGCATGAAGGTAGAATCAAAATCTATCATGATGTAAATCATAGCATTTGAGTGTTTGTGTATGTTTGGGTGGTTGCAGCGCAGGGCTGAAAACAAATCCGGGCATTGGGTTCAGGTGGCCTTGTCCTTTTTACGCAGCAGTTTTATCGTCAGCGCAAGGCTAAGAAAGACCAATGCCGCGGCCATCCAGTAAGGGGCCCCGGGCAATCGGAACGGCGCTTTTGCTGAAGTGAAGTAGGCAAACAGGTTGGTCATCAGCAATGGCCCGAAGATGGAGGTAAGGCTCATAAGGCTGGTGATCGCCCCGCGCAGCTCTCCCTGCTCGTTGAGCGGGACTTCATTGGACATTACCCCCTGCATTGCGGGGATCGCAATCCCCCCCAGGGAAGCGATAACAGTGATCGCGAACATCATCCAGGATTGGGTTGCGACTGCATACAAGGCCATTCCTACCGCGTAGAGGAACAAGCCGATATAGATCGAGCGGGCGGCCCCTAACCGGGGGATCACGCTGCGGGTAAGCCCTCCCTGGACGATCGCTGCCATGAGGCCTACGAAACTCAGGCTCAGCCCGACTGTCCGCTCGTCCCAGGAGAATTTTTCTATGGTATAATATGTCCAGGTGCTCTGGGTAGCATATCCGGCCATGGTGATCAATGCAAAGGGTACCGTCAGGCCGAGGACCAGCGGGTAGCGCCTGAGCTGCCGCAGCGTGCCCAGAGGGTTGGCACGGCGCCAGTCGAAGGCTCGCCTGTGCGCGGGTGCCAGCGATTCAGGGAGTACAAAATAGCCATAAAGCCAGTTCAGTAAAGCCAGGGCAGCAGAAACGAAGAAGGGGATCCGATTGCCGTAGGCCCCTAAAATCCCTCCGAGCAGCGGCCCGAGGATGAATCCCAGGCCGAAAGCAGCACCGATAAGCCCAAAGTTCTGTGCCCGCTTCTCTGGTGGGCTCACATCGGCAATGTAGGCCCCGGCAGCAGTGAAACTTGCGCCGGTGATCCCGGAAATTACCCTGCCGATGAAGATCCAGGTCATCGTCGGGGCAATACCCAAAACGATGTAGTCAATGCCAAACCCAAAGAGAGAAGCCAGCAAGACCGGACGCCGCCCGTATTGGTCGCTCAACCCCCCTAATATTGGCGAAAAAATAAATTGCATCAGTGCATAGACAAAAATTAACCACCCCCCGTACCGCGCAGCTTCGCCCAGACTGATACCAGTCAACTCCATAATCAGGCCAGGCATTACCGGGATAATAATCCCCAGCCCGGTCACGTCAATGAGCATGGTAACGAAAATAAAAATCAACGCCTTGCCCTGATTACCTGCCATATTGATGGTTTTGAACAATATTTTATGGTTGTTCCGGGTACGGGGTTGTAGAAAAAGTCCCGGGACTTTTGTACAGCTCTGTGCAAATATAGCAAACTTGCACGTTTCCCCTGGAAAGTTGTTCCGCTCCTTTGATCCGGGCTTTTCCGGAGCGATAATTTTAGATGTGTACCATATTTTTGATGTACTTCGGTACAGGGCAAGGGGATTGGCGCATGAAAAACACAAATTTTCCCTTTATTCTGTGCTTTTCCGACTTTTCAAAGCACTTTCTCCGATTTATTCATCGGAAAACGGATATCCAGTAATGTGCATACGAGAAATCGGCTGCTGTAGTGCGAAAAAAAGTCTCATTTTACAAAATCAGTGCATTTTTAAGAAAAGCGAATCTTTTGGTTTGATAAATTTGCACAAACAGACCGTAACAGATGGTCTTACTGATATAACCCCGACGACCAACCCCGGAATATTTCGATTAGTTTCGGGGGCTATCCGAGAAACATGCTTTGGCGGCATTCGCCGCCAAAGCATGTTTCTCGGATAGCCCCGGTTAAAAAATAGTGTTTCATAGTGTGAGGGGTGACCATGAACTTGGTTCCCCTTTTTTTTTCCCCCAGACGGTGGGTGTGACATTATGATGTTGCGCACCACTTTGTAAGCGACAGACGATCATATTTAATAATTAAACCCTTTCACCATGTTACTTTTTTTTACTTGTCTTGGACTTGTTCCCGCTACTATTCTTTTTATCTACCGGGGTTGGCGGCATCTGCCATCCTTATTTTTATCCATCCTTTTTATCGCATTAAGCGCCTATTTCTTTTATTGGTACGGGCTTATCGCATTATCGGGAAATCATACCTTTTACAATCACTGTCTGGGCGGTGCGGTGTTCCTTGCAGGGCCTGCGCTGTATGGCTACACAACGGGGCTTTCCGGAAAAATACTCCGCCCGGGCCAGATGGTGTTGCACCTGATTCCCGCAGGGGCCTATTTTTTATTTTTGGCATCAGTCCAACCGGATGGGGCTGCCAGCGGTTCGGCGTCGGAGTTTGGATGGATAGGGCAGACGTGGATACAGGGCTTGCCTGGTTTGGGACGGGCCCTGCCCGGTCCATCTGCATTTATTGGCCCGATGGTCTTTTTAGGATATGTCCTTTGGGCGGGCAGTTCCTTGCGTCAGGGATTGGGAAATAAGGATAGCCGGCCGCTGGTCTGGCATACATCGCTACAGTTGTTGTTGTTTACATTTGCTGTTGGCACTTCTTTTCTCGGGTTCGAGACAGCGGGTCCGGGGGGCGGCGAAGTGTCGCAGGAAATGGCAGGGGCATTTTCCTGGTTTTTTCTTTTCAACTTTGGGGCTATCTCGACCCTTCCTTTTTGTTTTCCCGAGGTATTATATGGCCGGGCGTCGTTCAGGGTTGCCGGGCAACCCGATCCTGTCCAGGTTGGCGAGGAGGGCGAAGAAAACTCCAGGCGAAACAACCAGCAATTTTCCCCGGGTTACCTGCAGGAGTTATCCGCCAGGATTATCACTTTTATGGAGCAGGAAAAGCCCTATCTCGACCCCCGGCTCAACCTCGTGCACTTCTCGGTACTTACGGGCATACCCACACATCATCTCGCATATTATTTCAGGAATAAAAAGGACCAGTCTTTTACCGAATACCGGAATGCCTGGCGGGTGCAGCATGCCAAGATGCTTATTTCCCAGGGATATGCAGAAATAATGACACTTGAAGCCATCGGTACCCAGTCGGGGTTTTCTTCCAGAAATGCTTTCCTGACCGCATTTAAAAAGCATGCCGGTCTTCCTCCACGCGATTTTATGCAGCAAAATAATCCGGCCCGAAAATACCTCGGGACCGTTGCGTGAAACTCCGCTGCACTTGCCCGAAAATTATAAAGACAGTGCATCGGGTGCCCCCCTTCTGTTTGGAGAGACACCGAAGATGCACCATTTTTGACCCGTCATTATTTTATTCACGCTTTAATTACTAAACCATGAAAATCGCTAAAGCCATCAGTTTTTCCACCCTGCTCCTCTTCCTGGCACTTACTTCCGCCTTCGGCCAGGCTTCCCAGACCGTCAACGTCAACGCCACGATTATTACCGGATTATCTATGACCGTCAACCGGCATCTGAACCTCGGCAGCATCGTACCTTCTACCTCCGGCGCTATCTCCGTAACCCTGGATCCCTCCGTTGCCTCAGCAAGGACTAAAACGGGGACTGGGGGATTTATAGTTGGAAATTCGCATGCTTCTGCACAGCTATCGGTTACTGGGCAGGCAAATACTCAAGTTTCAATCACTTTGCCAAACTCTGTAATTGTACTAAGTGGGAGTAATGCTATGGAAATAACCAATTTCAATTCGAGTGCTTCCGGTAATTCTTTGACACTTGATCAGAATGGTAGTGCCGTGTTTTATGTTGGCGGAAAAATTAACCTATCCCAAAATCAGGCCGTTGGTCTTTACGAAGGTAGTTTTCAGGTAGTAGTCAATTATTAGGCTTGCAGCGACAGGCTGGCAAGATGTTGAAAAGGTGGCCTTTTTCGCCTGACCAATCACTTTTGCAAGGG
>JBEIGB010000050.1:0-25855 GCA_040382095.1 Lewinellaceae bacterium | reverse complement strand
TTGATGGAATTGGCAACGCGTTATGTTCATAGACATTTGGAGCTCATCGGTGCCGACGGTCCAAAAAACGAACTTGCTTTTGCCTATACGAATTTAGGTGCGATCAGGCTTTTCCTGGAGGATTACGACGAAGCCAAGACATATCATCTGAAAGCGCTTCGTATGCTTGAGTTGTATGCAGAAGAACGAGGGGATTCCACATTATTGCCAAATACGATCCCGATATATAACAACCTGGGGATCATTTTTAGGACGAAAAAAGATTATACGTCGGCACTGGGGTATCTGGAAAAAGGGATCCGGATGGCACGGAATTTTCCGGATTATGCCTCAAACCTGTCGAAGCTGCTGAACAATAAAGCCATCCTTTTGCAGATGCAGGGCCGTTATGCAGAAGCCCGTGTGATTTTGGAAGAAAGCCTTTTCATAAGTAAGAAAATCAAAGATATACCAGGTGAATCCTCAACCACGCTGAACCTGGGCAAATTAGCCCGGGCACAAAAGAATTACACCAGTGCGCTCGATTTTATGCGTCGCTCATATTCCCTCTCCCTGGTTTGTAATGGGATTGACCTGGGATATCATGCGACTTCGTCACTTCACGGTCTATACGAGGAAATCGGTCCATCCGACTCTGTGCTAAAGTATTTGACCTTGTCTACGGATTTGCTGGATCAAATGAATGTTGCCAAGGCCAGGGAAGAGATGACGCGCCTGGAGCTGGAAAAATATTACCAGGAAAAAACCAGGATAATTGCCGATAAACAACGACGGCGGCAACAAATTAACATAGGCCTTTTGATACTTTCTTTGTTCGCCCTGGCCGGAGGGTTCTATTTCTATCTCGGTAATACTTACCGGTCGCTCAGGAAAAGCCAGCAGGAAAAGAAGGTTAAAGATCAGACGATAGAAAAATTGTTGGAGGAGACCAAAAATCTCACGAATGTACTTGAAAACAAAGAAAAACAACTGGCTGTTGAAGCCCTTTACCAGGTCAGGCAGCAAGAGGTAGTGGATGAGGTAACGGATAAACTGCTTGGGCATGTGGACGCGAGCGGTGAAGAAAGCAAGATCCTTATAAAAAAAGTACTTCGGGAACTTCAAAAGACAAAAGACCGGCATACCTCGCTCCGGCAGTTTGAGGTACGCTTTTTGCACGTGCAACAAGGCTTTTTTGAACGGCTGAATAAAATTAACCCCCACTTGACCCCTAATGAACGAAAGCTCGCTGCATTCCTGCGTCTCGATATGTCCTCTAAAGATATTGCCTCGATCACTGGGCAGTCTGTCAACAGCATTAATGTCGCACGTATCCGCCTGCGGAAAAAACTCAATCTGACCAATTCATCTACCCGGCTGGTCGAATTTTTATCAAATCTTTAGCGGTCGCTCCCGCTCCCCCCCGCATCAAGTCTATTGTAAAGCCTACTGTGTCCACTTTAATTTCGTAGTCCGTTTTAAGGCTGATTACGAAAGGGGCGTCCATTCCCAATTTATTGATGTGACGCTTTAAGGGCGACCAATCCTGCCATATCTGATTATGAATCCTGCCATTTCTTTTTTTACAAGGCGAATTGGTTACCTACCTGCCTAACTTTGAAGAGTTTGCTGATCTTGTGGGACAGTTTCAAAAAATTTTATTTTGCCATGCGGGCCCTCAGCGCATGCACATTATACTTCTCCAAATAGATCCGGGCTAAATCTTCAGGAATTTTACCTATGGCATCAATGAAAAATGATCTCTGTGGAAGTCCGTAATTTTCATTTTGCAGTTTTCAAACCAGTTTTTGCCGGATTGTTTGGTCGTTCAGCAAGAAATTAGCGGCGTAATTATGACTGGACTGACCCGTCAGGCGATTTGCATTGGCCTGGCTTAACCGCATAAATCCGGGTCTGTATCTGGTGGCCATTTTTTTACCGAAACAAAATATGCCCTGTATGGATTTTGCGCTACGATGGACAAAAATATGCAGCATTGTCTGGTTTTTATTTTCAGTGTCTTCTTCATTTGCCCAAAGCCCCGGCTGGGTATCCCCTAACCCTGCAGCTTTTACCTTCAGTACGAATGTAACGGCTAAAGTTACCTTTGATGGTTCAAATGTGGCCTCAACTGCGGATACGGTCGCGTTTTTCGTCGGGGGGCAGTTAAGGGGGCTTGCTGTACCTACGGCGCTTGGGTCGGCAGTATTCCAGATGGCCACGGTCTTTTCCAATTCCGCCATGGATACGATGGAAATCCGCTGGTACCATACAGCGACCAACAAGGTCTATGTCGCACAGAATAAGTTGATATTCATTGCTCAAACACCAATAGGAGACTTTGACTTGCCTTTCGAAGTCCTTGTTTTTAGCTCCGGGGATGCACCCGTGGGGCTGGATTCCATCCCTGCGGAATGTACTTTGATGGATATCCCTTTCGATTCAATCCGACTTATTGATTATCTCGTACAGCCAGATGGCAGCGGGGTGACCTGGACGACGGCCCCCAACGCCGACCTGGTGGTCACCAGAATAGATTCGGTCCTGAAAGTCAGTCCCCGGTCTGGCTTTGTCGGCTCGACCAACCTGGTCGTACGTGTTACCGAGCAGACTGCTAATGCCTATTTTGCTGAGCGGAGCATCCAATTTAATGTCCTTCCACGGCCAGCGCGTCCTGGCTGGGACAGCATTCCGGGTCAGGGTATTTTAAAGGGAACTGTATTCCAGGCTTTCAATCTTGCTGATTATGAAAATAAACACCAGGGTTCCTGTCTTGAATTCGATTACCGTCCTGTGATGGTCGCTGCCGACCCCTTAGCCCCACAGCCTGCATGGACGGTCTCCGGCACATTTTTGACCAGTATGACGATTATCGCCAGCCCGGTTTATACTCCCGGCTATGTTTTCAATCATCCCAATGATAGGCTTGCAGCATTTATTGACGGTCAGTTAAGAGGGGTGGTAGGGCCCCAGGTACAGACCAACGGGAAGATTTCCTTCTTTCTCCTTATCGGTAGCGATCAACCGAGCGGTGAAATTACTTTACAGTTTTATAGCGGCGCCCTTGGCCGTACGTTCACCGCCCACCAACGGATCAGCTATGTTGCCGCAGCTACTCAAGGATCTGCAGATACGCCGTTGGAAGTTGATTTTTCCCCGTTACGGCCAACGATCGGTATGTCAGGTGCAGTGCAAATGCAAATCCGCGATACCTCATGGCGCGGGGAACTCGATTTCTATTTTATTGCCCGGGATTGCAGCCTGCCTTGTATCAGCAGCGCTTCCCTGCCTTTGCTGGAATCGGGTACCTACGCACCTTTCTGTATCACATCAAATGCCAACGATCTCTATACCTACTACAAAGATATCGATGGCGATGGTTTTGGGGACACGACGAAGGTCCAGATTATTTGCGATCCAGTCGCACCAGTAGATTATGTGACTAATCTTCTGGATTGTGATGATGGCGACGATGCGATCAATCCAGCTCCCTCCGTTGCCGCTACCCAGGACCAAACCCTTTGCCACACGGCAAGTACTACTGCAATCAATTTCGTCCGCGGCAGTAGCGGTGTAAACTCCCCTTCCAGCAATACGATTTATAGGTGGACGAACAACAATACCGCGATCGGCCTTGCCGCTTCGGGAACTGGTAATATTGCTGCATTCGAGGCATTGAATATCAATAATGTACGCGATACAGCCCGGATAATCGTCACCCCCGAGATCAACGGGTGCAGAGGATCTAAGGATACCTTCCTTATTATTGTCAAGCCCCGGCCCAACGTAGTTGCTACCGCTGATCAGGTACTCTGCCATAATCAAACGACTACTGCGGTGAGCTTTACGGGTCAGGTAGCGCAAACCCTTTTTTCCTGGAACAATAATAACACAGATATCGGTCTTGCTGCGTCCGGTACGGGCAACATCGGTGCTTTCAACATTATTGACCTAAAAACTGTGCGGGATACCGGGCGCGTTATCGTAGTGCCCTCTGCAGATGGTTGTACAGGGATAGCGGATACTTTTTTATTGATTGGGAAGCCCGTGCCCTCGGTTCAATTCTCCGTAAATCCTTTTTCCTGTAAAGATTCTGTATTTACAGTTACCAGCAGTGTTCAGGGAGGTCTCCCGCCCTATAAGACCTATTCCTGGGGGCAGTTCCCGGGCCTTAATCCAGGGAGTGTCCAGATTACAAATAATATGGATGGGACTGCCACCATTAAAGGAGGTATTCCCGGGGATGTCTTTTTGATATTCAATGTAGTGGATTCTGCGGGTTGTTCGGCACTCACCGATGCTTCCGATGACTTGCGCATTCTGGATTGCTCGAAATTGGAGGTAACCAATAAGAATGTGCCGTTCAATATCGGGGATCCGTGTATCTGCAAAGCGAACGGCGCATTTGACGAGACTGTCTGGGTCGAGCCTACCGCACCAGGCCAGGTATGGACTGTTGTTGCTATTGGGCCGTTTATCGCCGGCGGTACCGCACCGCAGGGGATCGCTGCCGACAGTCTTCTTAAGCCCTTTCAGCAAACCCCCTCGATGCATATTCATAAGATAGATTTTGTCCATCTGGACAGCGCAGGTTTTGTCGTCACTGTGGAAGGTCCCAACCCCGTCGGATCGGAGGGCAACGTGCGGTTGAGCATTGATAATGTCTGTTATTATCCCGACCTTACCTTACAAGGCCTACCGCCGGTGGTTTCCCCTAATAGCCCGGCTTTTGATATCGTCGGGAGCCGGCTAAACCTTCCGCCGCTGACTGGCGCGGTAGGGGAGCGGGACAGTTTTCTTCTGAATGGGCAGGTATTATATACCGGTCAGAACCCGCCTTCAAAGTTGACGCTAAGGCCCGCGATGCTGCAGCCTGGCGTCAATACCCTTCGCTATGGCTATAATGCCGGCGCCCCCGGAGATTCCATTCTTACCGATCCGGGTTGTTATGTGGCCATGGAGCGACAGTTCGAACTTGCAAGCTGCGGATGTACCAATGAGGTGCGGGTTACCCTTGACCGGAATTCCTGTGGCTATGCCCTGAAGCCATCCGAGGTTGTTTCAGGAAATTGCACGAATGCGACCGTACGGGTAATTGACAAAAACCCGCTCAACAAAGATACGATTGATTGTGCCGGAATTTGGACCTACGGCTTGTTCGATGGGCTGGGCAACCTGATCTGCTGGGGTAAGGTGACCGCAGAGGATAAGTCTGCACCGCTCCTCACGGCTGTCTATGGACGTTGCAACCGCCTCGTCGCAGCAGCGACCAGCCCATCCCCTCCCAATAGTATCAACCCGGAAACTCTGGTTTGGCGGGATACTTTCCTGTGTACGGATGTACATTCGATTTTTAATGAACCGAAGAGCTGGGATCCCAATGCCGGGTACAGATATTATGCCGGTTCCCCGCGTTTCCACGATGCATGTGATTACAATACTTCCTGTGACTGCCGCTCCGATGTACGCGTAAACGACCAATTGCTTTACTATCAATGTTCATCGGTTAAAGTGGATCAGGTATGGGCTAAAATCACCCGGACGTTTATCGCCACCGATTGTAATGGCAACAGGACCACAGTAGTCCAGGAAATTCTTTTAGTGCGTCCTAATATCCAGACTAATGTGTTGCCTTCAGAACTCGTAATACGAGGGGGTATTTGCAGTTCTGGCGATACCGCACTGATCAAAGCGTTCCTGTCCGGCGACTATCCGGACGTTTATAGGGGCACCCCGCAACCTAAATACATCTTCGACGACCCCTACAGCTGTAGTCCTGCCAAATATGCTTACTTTGCCAATGCGGTTGCTGCCGGAAAGGCCTCAAAGACCCTGGAGTGCAATTACAGCTTCGACTGGATACTACTTGGCGGCTATGAAGTGTGTAATGATGGCTTTAAAATGGAGGTAATCATCAAAAGTGCCGATTGGTGTACCGGTATTTCGACGCCACTGGATACGGTGTGGTTGAAATGGATTGACGATGAGCCACCGACAATTACTGTGAGCGAAAAACCTATAGTCATTTCTACCGGTCCTGCATCATGTAATGCCCGCTTTGGTATAGACACCCTTGGGTTGAAAGATTACTTTGGCGTTGAGGTAAAAGATGGCTGCGGCCCCGTGGATTTGAATGTCGAAGTCTGGTCGTGTACGGATTCCTTGAACGGGGAGTTTATCGTGGGTGGAAAGGGATGGCGCAAGAACCCCTACCCGGTCAAACGGGAAAACAATGGCAGGATTATGCTCGAAGAGGTTCCTATAGGCCGCCATTACCTCTATATCACGGCCAATGACCGCTGCTATAATAAGACCGAGAAGTGGGTTGCTTTCAGCGTAGTGGACAGGATTGCCCCCTCGCCACAGTGTAAAGATAAATTACAGGTTTCTATATCAAATACCCGTCTGGGCAATGGGGCCGTCGCTGTATTTGCGGGGTATGCGCGGGTAAGTACGAGTGAGCTGTTATCAGGCGTCGGGGAGAATTGCCGGCTGGACTGGGTTCGTCTGCGAAGGGCACTTCCAATCGCAGATGGTACGACCGACAGGGTCGCAAAACCCATTGAAGATTACCTGATTGCGCTGGGATATGATAGTGATAAGAACGGCCGCATCACAACAAACGATGGGTTCGATTGGAACAAGGACGGGCAGGTCAAAGCCGAAGATTTCGAAATGTTTGTGGTCGAGAGCGGAAAGTTGTATTCGCCTATGTTGGATTGGGCAGAGTTTTTCTGTTCCGATACCGGGATCAATCAGGCTGCTTCTGTCGAAGTATGGGCCCGCGACAAAATGGTCAATATTTCCGATAGCTGTGGAACCATCCAGGTGCCGGGCAGGCCTGCTGCACCTGGATTTGCCGGGGCAAACCCGCATCCGCTGACGAGTGGCGGCAATATGAATATGTGTTGGGCGACTATCTTACTGGAAGATAAAATTGCCCCGACCTTCCTGCTGCCAAGGGATGTCGAAATACCTTGTACGGAAAGGGCTTTGAATGATGCGCTCTCCTTGTCCAGGACGCTGGAACTCAGCAGCCCCGAGTATCAATTCATTGAGGATAATGCGTTTTTCACACGGGACAAAGGGCGTTTCGAAATCCTTACAGGTGCTGAATGTATCCCATTGACCGGAACGGTTACCATAAAACCAGAACTGAAATGCGGGGCTGGGAAAGTAACCCTTACTTACACAGTACGCAAAAAAATCAAGGAAGGGGATACGGTCGTGTACAATGCCGGGTCGGCTGTAATCAATATCCGCCTGGTACACCAGTATAACCTGGCTTTCCCTGCAGATGAAACGACAAACTGTACCCCCCGGAACGATACGGCCAACGTCGTGGACGGTGGGGAGCTCTCCTGCGATGTGCTGGCCGTTCTTGTCCAGGACAAGCGCTATGCAGGGGCGTCGGGTACTGCGGAGTGTTATAAAATTTTCAGGACGTTCACGGTAATCAACTGGTGCCAGTACGAAGAAAAGTGTGGCGAGCCTCAAAGATGGGCGGTCGTGGTGCCCAGGGATCCCGATGGCAATGGCACCTCAGGTGCTTCGGGTGGGGTCAATGTATTGGTGCGCGACCAGTTTGGGGGGGATATCGCCGGCGGACGGCAAAACATTCTTAGCCCGGGTACCGGGTTGCGCACGGGTGAGGGCTATGATGGTTGGGAAGAAATATATTATGAAGATGCCACGAAGGATCTGATTCCTCAGGCTGGTGAATGGATCAGTATAAGAGGGACAGGAGCCCGTCAGTTGCAATATAACAACACCTTCCAGGTGCCCTGCCCACAGTTTAATGACCGCAATACTGGTAATGAACACTTCGCCTGGACGTTCACCCAATATATTTTTGTACACGATGCGGAAAGACCCAGGGTTGTAGTCCCTGGTCCACTGCCCTTCTATACCGATAAAAATACCTGTACCGCCCAGGTGCGCTTTGAGTTCAGTGCCCAGGATAATTGCAGCGCTACCGAAGTCCAGCAGACTGATGGCCCTGCAATAGAGCGCGTGCGCATCCGACTGAATACCGGGCCTTTCGTCGAACTGGGCAACCAGGGTACAATTACCCCGGGTCATCTGCTTTCCGGCGATAATAAAGGGAATGGCCGGTGGGAATTCTCGGGGCCTGCACTACCGGAAGGGAACCACGCACTGGAAGTTGTGGTGCGCGACGATTGCGGGAACCTCTCGGAAGTAGCGGAAATAAGGTTCTCAGTAAGCGATACCAATGCGGTAGCACCTATTTGCGTCAATGGCCTGAGCACTACTCTGCTGGCAAGTGTGGGCTCAAATGTGGCCAGTGTGGCCCTCCGGGCAGGAGATTTTGTGGCAAGCCCAATCTATGACTGTAACGGCCAGGGCCCGGAAACAAATGCCGAAGGCAAGAAACTGATCAGGGAATATTATATCGTCAAGGATGTGAACGGCGATAAAAAATGGGGGCCTGAAGATGGGCTGAACGAAAAGGGTATTCCCCTGCTGCCGTCGGATACGGTGCAGTTTACCTGTGCCGATTTAGGTGGGGATTCCGTCAAAAACCTTGCGGTACGGCTGTATTCCAAAGACCTGCGCGGTAATTGGGCGTGGTGCGAATCTTTTGTTACCCTGAAAGATCCCTTGCTCGTCTGTAAAGGTTTTTCAAATAAGGTCGCCCAGATCAGCGGATCAATCACTACCGCTTCGACCGCCATGGCACCTGGGGTGGAAGTGGAGCTGTCCGGGAGTACTAAGATGAAACATGTTACCGACAATAAAGGGGTTTTCATGTTCCCCAACGTCCTGCAGGGCTATGATTATTCGATTATCCCACAATTGGACAGGGACTATCTCAACGGTATCTCTACCCTTGATTTGATTGCCCTTACCCGGCATATTCTCGGCAGCCAGACATTTTCGACGCCATATCAGTATATCGCGGCAGATATAAACAATTCGCGTTCGATTACCACCCTCGATATGATCCAGTTGCGCAAGCTGATCCTGGGGCTGGACAGCCGCTTCCCAAACAATACAAGCTGGCGTTTCGTGGATGCGTCCCATAAGTTTTCCAAACCCAACAACCCCTGGGCAACACCATTTTCCGAGGTAATCAATATCAACGACCTCTCGGTCAATGTGGAAGCTAACTTTATTGCGGTTAAAATTGGTGATTTGAACGCCAGTGCGGGTACGGCACCTCAGATCCGTAGCGATGCCGCCTTAAATATTGATGTGAAAGATCATACAATTGAAGCCGGCAGGGAATACCGGATTCCTTTCCATGCCCTGCTGCAAGGTGTGGAGGGCTATCAGTTCAGCCTTTCCTATGACAAGGATATCCTCGAATTGGTTGACCTGGAGTATGGTATCGCCGACAAAAACCACTTTGGGCTATTCCCCGCAGATGGGTTGATCACGACAAGTTGGAATCAGCCATATCTGGCGGTTTCCGGGGAAACACATCTGTTCACCATGGTTGTCCGCGCAAAATCTGATCATCCTACGCTGATGCACCTGCTTGCAGTCAACAGCAGGCTTACCCGGGCAGAAGCCTACCGTACAAATGGAGAACTGCTGCAGGTGGCCTTACAGGTACAGCCTGAAGTACCTACTGTTACCCAGGCGTTGCTCTATCAGAACGTCCCTAACCCGTTTGCCGGGGAAACGATCATCGGGTTCGATCTGCCCTGGCCTGGTGAAGTACGCCTGACGGTAAGCGATATTCAGGGAAGGGTATTAAAGGTATTGAAGGGTAATTTTGGGGTGGGATATGGACAATTCCGGCTCAAAGACAACGGGCTTCCTGCTGGTATCCTGCAATACACCCTTACTTCCGGGCAGTTCTCGGCTACGCGGCGGATGGCCGTAAAGCCCTGATGTGGCCCGACTGATACGCAGATTGCAGGTGGGGTTATGGCGCGACCATCGCCCCACCTGCAATCCACCCTCCTGTCCACGCCGCCTGAAAGTTGAAGCCGCCGGTGATGGCATCAATATCCAGGACTTCCCCGGCAAAAAACAGACCGGGAAAGCGCTTGCTTTCAAAGGTTTTGAAGTTGATTTCCTTCAAATCCACCCCCCCGGCGGTGACAAACTCCTCCTTAAAAGTGCTTTTTCCTTGTACCGTAAAGCGGCAGTTGCCGAGGGTTTCTAGGAGCTGCTGCATTTCTTTTTTGGCGAGGTCGGCCCAGCGGCGGTGCTCTGTGATGCCACAGGCCAGTATCAGGTTGCGCCATAACCGGGCCGGAAGCTGGAATATCGCCTGTCCGGACACCAGCTGTCGGGGGAATGCTTTCTTATGTTGTTCGAGTGCTTCCATGAGGTTTTGTAAAGGGATTCCCGTCCAGTTTACCCGGAGATGAAAATGATAACCATGCTGGTGAAGCTCCCGTGCCCCCCAGGCAGACAACTTCAGGATAGCAGGCCCGCTCATGCCCCAGTGTGTAATCAGCAAAGGGCCGGTGGATTTGAGTTTGCTGCCTTCGATATGCACTTCTGCAGCAGGCACACTGAGTCCGGGGAGCCCTTCAATGCGCTCGTCCTTTATGTTAAAGGTAAATAAAGAAGGTACCGGGGGAACAATAGCCATTCCCAGCTTATTGAGGATATCCCATACTGCTGTGCTGCTTCCGGTGGCGATGAGTAAACGGTCTGTGGCTTGTACCTTGTCGTTAGAGGTAATCTTCCAGGGGTCGCCGGGGGCCTCCGGTGGAAGGAAATCGCTTATCCGCTGCTGCAGAAGAATTTCTACGCCGGCATTGTGTGCCGCGCCCATTAAACAATCAATGATGCTTTGGGATTTATTCGAAACCGGGAATATCCGTCCGTCCGCTTCGATTTTTGTCGGTACCCCTCTCGATTCGAACCATTCGACGGTATCTGCACAGGAAAACTGGTGAAAGGGGCCGAGCAACTCCCGCTCGCCGCGCGGATAATGTTTCACCAGGTCCCGGGGAGAAAAACAGGCATGGGTGACGTTACAGCGCCCACCTCCCGAAACCCTTACTTTGGAAAGCACCTCTTTGCCACGTTCCAAAATCTGTACGCTTGTACCCGGCAGAAGCTCTGCTGCCCTTATTGCCGCGAAGAAGCCCGCCGCCCCACCGCCCGCTATCGTTATTCTCATAAAATACCTGTTTTTCCGGAAAAGCCGTAGATATCAAAGGTTTCAATTGCCCGATGGCAGAAGATACCTTTTCTATTTATTGACTGCTTTTTCATTAGTACAAAAAGTAGGGAATAATAATGATTTTTTCAAAAGTTAATTTAATTTTACCCCATATTATTGCCTGTGTGCGCACCCAACAAACAAACAAACCGCTGTGCAGTCAAAGTTCGTCCCTGTTTTCAGCGATTCCAATCCCAAGCAAAAGATTGCTACTTGAACCAGCTACGGCCATAAAGCAGCTGAACCGGCCCCCGATGCGTTTTAACGAAATGCTGCCTTGTTATATGGTTTTGCCGGGATAAACCGGATGAATAACAGATGATTCAAAATGCTGTCCTGAACAGCAGAATAAAGTGTTAATGGTCATATTTTTAAAAAGGCCATTATGAAGTGGAATAAGGACATTTTTTAACTAACCATTAATCTTTAAATTGTTTACGTATGGTTGAAATACTTAAACTAAGAAGGGTTTCCAAGTTTTTTGTCTCCCTGGGGATGAAAAGTATTGCCCTGGCGCTCGCTTTGGTAAGCTTAGCGGCCGGTGTGCAAGCCCAAACCGTATCGGGTAAAGTCACTTCTGCCTCCGATGGCAGTGCCGTTATTGGCGCTTCCATTTTGGAAAAAGGGACAACGAACGGTACGATTACCGACATTGACGGGAATTTTAGCCTTCAGGTGACGGCGTTTCCGGCAACGCTCGAGGTGAGCTACATCGGCTACTCCTCACAGTCAATTGTTGTGCAGTCCGCACAGCAGAACCTGCAAATCACCCTTAGCGAGGGTGCGGTACTCGATGAAGTGGTCGTAACCGCTCTCGGTATGAGCAAAGAAAAGAAAGCCTTATCCTATGCCATCCAGCAAATCAAAGGCGAAATGGTGCAGGAAGTCCGCACGGCCAACGTGGGGAACGCCCTCACGGGTAAAATTGCCGGTGTCAACGTTGCACCTCCTGCTTCTGGCGCTGCGGGCTCTACCCGGGTTATTATCCGCGGTGGTTCTTCTCTCGGTGGCAACGACCAGCCGCTGTATGTGGTCAACGGGGTGCCGATCGAAACGAGCAACTTTGGCCAGGCCGGTCTCTGGGGCGGTAACGACGGTGGCGATGGTCTCGCAGCTATCAACCCGGATGATATTGAGAACATTTCCGTTCTCAAAGGCAATACGGCTGCGGCCCTCTACGGTGCCCGCGCTGCCAACGGGGTCATCCTGATCACGACCAAGTCGGGTAGTGCCAGAAAAGGTATCGGCGTACAGTTCAACTCTAACCTGACGATGGACCAGGCCCTCGACCTCACGGATTTCCAAACGCAGTACGGCCAGGGTGTTCAGGGCAAGAAATTTGCTTCTACAGATGAGGCACTTGCCAACTCCAGCCTTGCCTGGGGTGCCAAGTACGATGGCAGCAACACCATCCAGTTCGATGGTGTAAGCCGCCCTTATTCTTACCTTGGTGAATCCATCAACGATTTCTACCGCGCGGCTTCTACGCTCAACAACTCGCTGGCTTTCTCCGGTGGCAATGAATCGGGCAACTACCGCCTCGCGGTTTCCGACCTGCGCAACCGGGATGTCATGCCGAATGCGAGCTTTAACCGCCAGACGGTAGCGCTGAACGTGAACAGTAAGTTGAAGAAACTTACGATCAACCTTTCAGCCAACTACGCGTACCAGGATGCCAAAAACCGTCCGCGCTTGTCTGACTCTCCTGGCAACGCCAACTTCGCCATCGTTACCAAGCCACGCGAAATTCCTTTGAGCGTCATTGCAGGTCCTGGCGAAAAGCAGGGTGCAAAGGCAGACCTTACGGAGCTCCGCTTCCAGGGCAACACATTCTCCACGAACCCATACTGGGCTGCTTATCAGTTCTATCGCAGGGACATCTCCAACCGCCTCTTCGGTAACGTCTCCGCACGCTATGACCTGACGAGCTGGCTCTATGTCATGGGCCGCGTAGGTACCGACTTCACCAACCGCGACCAGGCGAGCTCCGAAGCTTATGGTACTGCATACAAGCCGCTGGGCGACTACAACGAGTCCTTCGTAAACAGGAGGGAAAACAACTTCGAAATTATGCTCGGTGGGGAAAAAGCCTTCGGCGATATCTCGCTGGACTACCTGGTTGGCGCCAACCAGATGCGTAACTCGAGTACGACGAAAGGTACGGGCGGAAACGACCTGGTTGTGCCATTCTTCCACAGTGTGAACAACGTTCGGGCGCCTGGCCGTATTTATGGCTTTGGTCAGTTCGGGATTAACTCCATGTATGCTTCTGCTAACGTTGGATACAAAAACTGGGTTTACCTGAACCTTACCGGCCGCCAGGATCAATTTTCTACGTTGTCTGCTGAGAACAACACCCTGTTCTATCCTTCTGCAGGGGTGAGTATGGTGCTCTCCGATGCGTTGAAGCTTCCTTCTGCTATCAGCTTCGCCAAAGTCCGTGCTTCCTGGGCACAGGTAGGCGGCGGTGGCCCTGATCCGTATGCCCTCAACGTCCAGTACGGTCTGTTGAGCGCTCCTCACGGGTCGGCTAACGCAGGTTTCATTACCAACGGTTCCATTCCCAACCCTAATCTGAGCCCATATACTTCCTCAGAATTTGAAATCGGTGCAGACGTGAGGTTGTTCAAAAACCGTTTGGGCGTTGACGTAGCTTACTACAACCGTACCACGACCAACGATATCCTCAATGCAGGTATCTCCGCTACTTCCGGCTTTGGAAGTACTCAGGTGAACGTGGGTGAGCTCACGAACAGAGGGGTTGAATTGATGCTTAATTTCGCTGCGATCAACAAGCGCGATCTGAACTGGGACGTTACGCTCAACTTTGCCAACAACGTGAGCGAAGCGGTTAACCTCGGCAACAATGCCAAAGGAGAGTCTATCCAGTTCCTGAACTACAACGAATCCAGGGTGCGCCAGGGTGAGCGCGTGCGCCACATCATCGGCGAACAACTGGGCGCTATCGTAGGCTGGAAACACGCTACGGATGCCAACGGCAACAAAATCTATACCGAAGATGGTATGCCGGTCCGCTCCGCAAACGCCAATAACATCCTCGGATTTGGCCGTCAGCCCATTTCTGCTGGTTTGATCAATTCGTTTGCTTATAAGAATTTCACATTATCCTTCCTGATTGACGTGCGCCAGGGCGGCTCGATCTTCTCTGGTACAAACTGGCTCGCATACCGCTGGGGCCTGCACCAGGAAACACTTGAAGGGCGCGAAGGTGGCCTCAGGGTTTCTGGTGTAACGGCAACGGGTACTCCTGTTAATGTGACGGTTCCTGTGGAGCGCCTCTCCGACTACTGGGCCCGTTACAGCGATATCACGGAACACCTGGTGTACGATGCCTCTTTCGCCAAATTGCGCGAATTGGCTATTGGTTTCAAGTTCCCGAAGAGTGCGCTGAAGAACCTGCCATTCGAGAGCCTGTCACTTCAGGTAGTGGGCAGGAACCTCGCACTGCTTTGGTCGAGCGTTCCGAATATTGACCCTGAGTCTGCCTATTCTTCCTCAGGTGCCGACCAGGGCCTCGAATTCTTTGCTATGCCTTTGTCCAGGAACATAGGTCTCAACCTTGCCATTGGCTTCTGATTTTCTAAATTTTAATTTTATGCAAATGAAAAATAGATTGTTTAAAACCGGGCTGGTCCTCGCAAGCTTCCTGGCTTTTAACGCCTGCGACAAGGATGCGCTCGTTGAACTCAACAACAACCCAAATGCGGTGACGGCTATGGATCCTGCATTTCTGCTCACGACCGCGACTTTGCGTATCGGTGGTGAGTACGAAAATACCCGGGCCAATATGCTCTATGCAGCTACCATGATCCAGCATACGGCTTCTACTGCCGGCTATTTCAGCGGCGATAAGTATTACTACAATGCGCAGTACAGCGGTGCGTACATGGAAAGGCATTTCACAGATGTTATCCGCCTGTATTCCAATATCATTGAGCAAACCAAGGACGATGCGTCCAGGGCTAATCTCAATGCCATGGCAACCATCCTCCGCGCTTTCGATATGCACCGCCTTACTGACTTGCATGGCGATATTCCTTATACTCAGGCGGGCTACGGCTTGCAGAACCCGGAAAACTGGTTTCCAAAGTATGAGGCTCAAAAGGATGTATATGCCGCGATTGTCAAGGACGTAAAGGCCGCCCGGGATAAACTCAGCGCCAGTGGCGGTGCAGTAGGCGCCCAGGATGTCGTTTACGGTGGCGATATCGTTAAGTGGAAGAAGTTCGCCAACGCGCTGCTCATGCGTGCCGCTCTCCGTATGCAGAAAGTGGATGCAGCAACAGGTAAAAACATCTTTGCGGAAGCTTATGGCTCCGGTACTTTCTCTTCCAATGCAGACAATGGCACAATCAAGTACCTCAATGGCCCCCAGGGTCATAACCGCAATGGTTTGAGCGATGGCTACTGGAATACCTATAAGTACTCCCGCGATTGCAAAGTCAGCGAAACTTTCGTCAACTGGATGAAGGCGAATAATGACCCACGCCTCATGATCGTATGCGGTGGTACGGGCAACCCGGATGTCGCTACTACCTGGGTGACCGATCCTGCTGCACAGCGCGGTTTGCCGAATGGCTATACCAGCACCACGCTGCTGCCGGTGCTCTCGCCGGCAGATAGGACAACCTTTACGTCTCCTGGTGTGGGTACCCGTATGTTCTCCATGCTCAACCTGAAGTATATGGACTGGGAAGATCCGTACTATCTGATTTCCTATGCAGAAACGGAACTGATGTCTGCTGAGGCTGCTGTTCGTGGCTGGATTACCGCAAACGCGGAAACCCACTTCAACAATGGCGTACGCGGCGCAATCCAGGCATGGACCGCATTTGATGCTTCCTTCGCGCGCCCGGCTACAGAAATTGATGCCTATATCGCAGGCAGGAAGTTTGCCGCTGCCGATACCGAGAACAAAATCCGCCTCATCGGCGAAGAGTTCTGGGCGGCTACCTACCTGAACGATATGGAATCTTATGCCAACTGGAGAAGGCTCGACTATCCGAAGCTCACGCCGACGAAAGACCCGAACGCCTTTGAAGGTGCGGTTATCCCACGCCGCCTGATCTACTGGGAAAACGAAGCTGGCTCTAACCCAGCCAACTACACTGCCGCAGTAGCTCGTATGGGTGGGGATAAGTTCGCTACCCGCGTGTGGTGGGATGGAGGTAAATAATCGGATATTTACGCCGTAGGCGGAAATATCCGTAGGTTGTGTAAAAATTATTCCGCCGCTGAAGGCGGCGGAATAATTTTTTTTAGAGCGCGGATTTTGTTGATTTTGCTTTGCAAAATCAACAGAATCCGCGCTCTAAAAAAATATTCTTTGGCGGCGTAAGCCGCCAAAGGATGCCGGAGGCTTTTTACACAACCCCAGCCTTTTACATAAGGTCGGAGGGAATCATTTCGCCGCTGAGGGCGGCGAAATGATTCTACGACGGGCTTGATAAGTGGAGAACTTGGGTGAATGACCGGACTCGAACCGGCGACCTCCAGAGCCACAATCTGGCGCTCTAACCAACTGAGCTACAATCACCATTTTGCCTTTATCGAAAGGCGCGTGCAAATATACGGCAATAAGTGTTTTTTGTCAACGTAAGCGGCAAAAATTATCGTCCTTTTTGGTTGCCGCGTTTTTTTCGGCGTTTATCTTTTTCCCAATCGTATTTTTCCCGTTTCCAGAGGACATATCGCAGGCTGATTCCCGTCTGGGTATAGAAGGTTGAGCTGCCCCCGGAGATATTGACTGCCGGCTTAAAATCCCAGCTGATATTAATTTTAGCGATGGTGATTTCGGCACCGGCCATGAAGTCAACACCAAAGGGGTTGCCTACCCGCGCTCCGTTCTGTTCTTCTGAGGACCATCCTGTATGGATCCCACCGCCGACAAACAGGTTGAGGTTGCGCATCAACAGGGGTTTATGTGCGATACCCAGGAGGGTGAGTGCCCCCTCTTCCCGTTGCAAGCTGGATTGGACGATCATTTCCGCCGAAATATTTTCGTGTACCCGTTGCCGCAGGGTGAGGCCCCAGTCGGTACCGAGGCGTATGCCACCGGCCGTATTATAGGCCTGTGCAAGTGCTTGTGTAGTACAAAGGGCCAAGGCAACAGCGAGCGAAAGGATTTTTTTCATATTAATTTTCTATTCAAAATCGAAGAAAGCATCATATTGGTTTTTGTGGCCTGCATCGCGGAGCGGTTGTTTCATTGGTGCTTGTAAATCAAGGACATCGCCGGAGTCGTGCGCTTGCCGAAGGAGGGAAGATTTTTCTTCGCCGAGAATCAGGGAAGTACCTTTTTGCTCCCATTCCTCCAGCATACGCAGGCCTTCTTCTTCGAAGATACCATTTTGCAGGTCAATAGACTCCATAAACTTTGAAGAGACCTGCATAAAGTTTTCCATTTCGCCTACTTTTCCGGCTACATCTTCTGCGATTGCTTCCATAGCTGCATCGAAGAGCGCGCGTTTATCCGGATCGCCCTGGATAATGCTCATTGCCGAGCGCATCGCGCTGTTGCCGGCATGGATTGCCTGTCTTTCCTGTTCTTTCACCATGACCTGATCCTGGATATCTTCTTTAAGGATCTGGGAATTTTCGTACATTTTATTCAACACCCGATAAAGGACCTCCATTTTTTGGTAGAAATCTTCGAGGCGCATATTGGATTCCTGCAATCTGCCTGCCTTGCGCGATTTAAGGATCATTACATTCTGTTTATTATTGGCCCTTGCCTCGCTTGCCAGTTCCAGGTTACTGCGGATTTCCTTTTGGTTGTTGATAATAATTTCCTTGAGTTTGTGCATCTGCCCTCTTAGCCGTCCGACCTGTTTTTTCATTTCCAGGAGGTTATTTTCCAGGTTTCCGACATAGCCTTTCAGGATAGCGATCGGATCCACTTTTACAAAAAGGCTGGTTATACTGCGCATCAGGCTTTTATACATATAGCCTACCAGGTTGCGCATACGGGGGTCAAAAACGACATAAAGGAGGGCCCCCAGGGCAATAATCAGGCCGGTGAGCACGAAGACATTTTTCAGGGCCCCGATCAGTAGCGGCAGCATGGAAACCGTCAGGACGCCCAGGCCTGCAATAATGGCAATCAGGAAGATAGCGCCGGTAACCCCCTCGGGGCGTTTCCAGAACGATTTTTGTTGAAATTCGGTCATGTGTTGAGACGTAGGGTCATTTAATCGTGAAATAAGGTGTTCTTCCGGCTTGCTGCGATGGGGGGGCGGTAGTGGGGAAAAGCGCGATTTAAGTCTTGATTATCCCATTGCCACAAGTGCAATAATAACGTTGAAAAAATCCTTCAGGTTGTGTCCAAAAGGGTAGCAGAAAGCAAATTTAGGCTAATTTTGGGTTTTCATTCCAATCAGAGTCAATATGTCGTTTCCAATCAGTGTTTCTTCCGAAGTCGGGCATTTGCGCAAAGTAATCGTACACCGGCCGGACTCTGGCATCGCGCGGATTTCCCCCCGGGTAGCCGAGGAGCTGCTGTTCGATGACATTGTATATCTGCCGCAGATGCAAAAAGAGCACGATGTTTTCACCCGGGTATTGTCTGCCTTTCTCGGTAGCGACAATGTGCTGGACGCTGCAGACCTCCTCCGCGAGTCGCTGGATGCTGCACCGGAAATTAAAGCCGACATGCTCGGGAAGCTCTGTGCTTATGAGGAACTCCCCTCCTCTACACAGCGGCTACTGGAAAAAATCGGCAATGCCGAGCTTACGCAGGTGCTGATCAACGGCTACTATCCGGAGGACGATCATATTCTTTTCGATCCGGTGCCCAACTTCATTTTCACCCGCGACATTGCCGTAATCGTCAACCGGCACGTCATTCTGACCAAGGCGGCAAAAGAGGCCCGCTTCCGGGAGAACCTGCTGACGCGGTTTATTTTTTCTGCGCATCCGATCTTCGACGTGCTGCGCCGTGAGGACCGGATCATCAACCTCAACGACGTGGATGCGTTCCCGCCCTCCAGGAAAGGTGAGACCGTTTCCATCGAGGGCGGCGACGTGATGGCCCTGCACCCCGATTACCTGCTCGTCGGGAGCAGTGAGCGGTCTTCGCGGCATGGGATCCGCTCGCTGACGCGGGAGCTGTTTGCCCGCGGGGTAGTCGGTAACGTCGTACAGATTAATATCCCGCCCGATCGTTCGTTCATGCACATAGATACGGTATTCACCCAGATCAACCACCGCCATATCGTAGCGTACAAACCTTTGGTGACCGAGGGGATCAGCTCGACTGTGGAAGTTTTTCGCCGGGACGGGAGTGTGCAGCAATACCCTTCGGTGCAGGAATTCCTCTTTGCCGAAATAGATCCGCTGATGCAATTTATATATAGTGGCAACGGCATTTCGCCATATCAGGAGCGCGAGCAGTGGACGGATGGCTGCAACCTCCTTGCCCTGAAGCCGGGGGTAGCCCTTGCTTATGACCGCAACCCCATGACCGAAAAAGCATTTAAATCGGCGGGGTATTCCATTCTGCATGCAGAAGACTTCCTGCAGGCCGTGGGCAATGGTACGCTGCTACCGGAATCGGTCGAGGATACCATTATTACGCTGCCCTCCAGCGAATTGTCGAGGGCCAGGGGGGGATCGCACTGTATGAGCTGTCCGATATCCAGGGACTGAGTTCCCGGAAGGCGACGCAGTCCCATTTGGGTTTGTATAAAAAGCTCCGGCCTTTCATTTGGCGGCTGTAGGCGGCAAAATATTACACAACCCCATTTGCATGATCTCACTTTTAACACAGCCCCGACCCCGGATTGTATATTTCATTAAAATCAATATAAAAAGATGTATCGGCATGAATTTCCGAAGCGGGTGCGGTATGGGGAAACCGACCAGATGGGGTATCTCTACTATGGCCAGTACGCTCAATACTATGAGATTGGGCGGGTAGAGATGCTACGGGCCATTGGCCTCACCTACAAGGCGATGGAAGAAGAATATGGGATCCTCATGCCCGTGTTGCACCTCGAGATGCGGTTTGTACGACCGGCGCGTTATGACGAGTTGCTCACTATCCGCACGGAATTGCGCAAACTTCCCGACCGGTTCATTATCTTTCACGTCGAAATCTTCAACGAGCGGGGAAAGCTCGTAAATGGCGGGAGGGTGCGTTTGTGTTTTGTGGATGCCAAAAGCGGCCGCACCATAACTGCGCCGAATTATTTAATTGAAAAACTCCAACCCTTTTTTGAAAGTGAAGAAAATACTGAATAAGTGGGCGGCGATCGAAAAAGCGGTGTTGCGTGCCCGGCCGGTGCGCATCGTGTTGTTATGGTCCATGCGGCGGTCTTTACCGGGGTTTTCGGGCATACCCGTTTACAATATCGTCCGGTTCATTTTATTGGAGTTTCGTCAGTACGATCTCTTTATCCGGGCGAATGCCACGGCGTTCAGTTTTTTCCTGTCTCTCTTTCCTGCGCTGATCGCCCTTTTCACGTTGATCCCCTGGCTAAAGCGCTCTTTTCTGCATTATCTGCCCGAGGGAGAGATGTTCGATAGCTTCCTGCAGGCCGAAATCCAGCGGATCATGCCTGGCGTGGCCGGCCAGCGGCTTTTTGAGTTCATAGAGGATATCACCAACAACCCCCGTGTCGGCCTGTTGTCTTTCGGATTCCTGACGGCGATTTACTTTGCTTCCAACGGCATGCTGACCCTGATGCAGAGTTTTGAAAAATCCTATCCCCTTACGTTTAAGCAGCGCGGGGCGATCGAAAAGCGCGGAATTGCGATTTTCCTCACGTTTCTGCTCGGGCTTATGCTCATTGGATCGGTCGTATTGATCATTATGGGGGATTTTCTCATCCATTTTTTTGTACGGCTCACCCATTTGGACCTCCAGACCGAGTGGATGCTCAAGGTATTGCGCTGGCTGGTCACCATCGCTTTGTTCTATATTGCCATCGGCGCCATCTACCGGCATGGTGCTGCTACGAGAAAGAAGTTCAGGCTATTTACCCCCGGGGCTACCGTTGCCACGGTCGGTTGCATCCTCGCTTCGTTGATTTTTTCCGCCTACGTCAACTATTTCAATACGTACAATCAATTTTATGGTTCTATTGGTGCCATTATCATCCTCATGCTGTGGATTCAGCTCAACGTATTTGCGCTGTTGGCAGGATTTGAAATCAATGCGGGAATAGCGGTCAACCGCGACAAGCGGGAGGATTTGTTTGAACAAAAGTATCCTGATCAGGTAAAGAACTAAGCAGGTTGGCTGATCAAAAATATTCTGCGGCAGATAAAAAGGATTGAACTATGATAAAAAACAGGATAGGCGGGATGGGCGCGTCGCTTATACTATTGATGGCAGCATTGTTGCTCTCAAATGTGGTGGTAAACGCACAAAAGTACAGCAATGAATTCCTGGCCATTGGTATAGGGGCGCGGGCGCAGGCGATGGGCAACGCGGTCATTGCTTCCGGACGGGATGTCACTGCTGGTACGTGGAATCCGGCCGGGCTTGCGGATCCTGAATGGAAGGATGAATTCCAGGCAGGGGCCATGCATGCCGAGTGGTTTGCAGGAGTAGGAAAGTTTGATTACCTGGGGGTTTCTTTGCCCACGACGCGGCCGGAGCGCCGCATCGGCATATCCCTCATCCGGTTTGGGATAGATGAAATACCAAACACCCTTTCCCTGTACGAGGAAGACGGCACCATCAACTTTGACAACCTCCGGGAATTTTCGGCAGCCGATTATGCATTCCTTTTCAGTTATGCCGTGCGCCTGCGCAGTCAGGGCAGGGGGCAGTGGCTACTCGGCGGCAATGCTAAGGTTATCCACCGGCGTATTGGCCCCTTTGCCAATGCCTGGGGATTTGGGCTGGACATCGGTGCGCAGCACCTCAGGGGCAACTGGCGATTTGCTTTACTTGGCAGGGACCTCAGCAGTACCTTCAACGCCTGGTCCTTTAGGTTTTCGGAGGCAGACCAGCGCTCGCTGGGCCTCAGCAACAACGAGGTCCCCATCAACAGTATCGAAGTGACGCGGCCACAGTTGCTGCTTGGGATATCCCGATACCTGCGCACCGGCAAATCTACCGGGCTGCTGGTAGAGGCCAATGCCCTGATTACCACCGATGGCCAGCGCAACACCCTGGTTTCGGGCGACCCGTTCAGCCTCGACCCCGGGTTGGGCCTGGAGCTGGATTTCCGCAAAACCGTTTTTATCCGTGCCGGTGTCAACCAGTTTCAACAGGAGACCGGTTTTGATGCGAAGGAGCGCCTCTCGCCCCGCCCTGGCATCGGCGTAGGGCTGGTCTTTGGCGGCCTTCAGGTGGATTATGCTTTTACCGACCTTGCCGCCGACAATGCCACGTATTCGCATATCGTTTCGCTGATGTTGAGGATAGCGCGAAAGCGGGAATAGGTCGGCTATGTGGAAGGGGTTAATTGTCTTTTATTCTGGTCTTTGAAGCGGGATTGCATTCGTAGCCCTGCAAATGATTGTCAAGGCTCCAAATTTTTACTTCGAACCCCCTAAAACGCTGACATTGCTCTTCCCAATGTTTGATGATTGTATGATCTCCCAGACCGATACCTGCCTGAGCCTTGTGAGAAAAATCAATTAACCAGGATCGTATATGCTCATTTTTCGGAAATTCCAAAGGTTTCCAGGGTATATTGCCTTCAAGGGAATGCTGGACCACCGTCACAAATCTTTGAGCATAATCTTTCCGGAGATTTGCCTTACTTAACTGTGCAATATGATTACCTGTTTCTACAATTGCAGTGAAAGGCAATAAAAACATGTCATTAGCCTTTATCCTTCGTTCAAATTGTTTTATGACCTCGTCATGTGACTGGTTCCTTCCAGGAATATTGAGCACATTTAACAAAACGGAGGTATCCAAAATCCAAATCACTTGTTTTTCAGGCATACATATTGCTGCTATCTAAATGATTCCAACCATTCCAATGACTGTCGTTGCTTTTCTTCTACTCCAGGATTGTTTTTTACAAAACGGTCAATAAGCCCTTTAGTCAGGAGCTCTCCTAAAGCCCCTTGAGAGACAAGCTCAGGATAGCTTGCCAAATCTGCCATTTGAATAAGCTCGCTCCATCCCGTCTTGGGATTTCGATAACAAAAAACAACCCCAGGTATAGCTTCATACGGCAAAGCATCCAAAAGTGCCGGGTTATGGGTGCTGATTAAGATGGTCAATTCCTTCTGTTCAGCAACCTGATGGATTGCCTTCAATAGCATATCTGTCCTACTGGGATGAACGCCATTATCAACCTCTTCAACAATGACCATACTGCCTGGTTTTGCAGACAATAGTGCCGCTGCAAGAGCCAAAACCCTGAGTGTGCCATCGGATAACACTCCTGCGTTGAACTTTCGTTTTTCTTTCCCAAACGTTTCCACTAATTGAATCATTACCTCACCACGAGGCCCTACCAAAAAGTCTATCTCCTGTATCTCCTGTTCGGGAAGGCTTCGGATAAATTCCAGTAATATGTACCTGTTTGGATAACGCTCTTTTTCTGCTTTAAAATCTTTCAAAAATGAACTTCTAATATCATTTTTTAATTTGTCACTTGTATCAGTGTTTTGTGTGTGGATATCATAAACGGATGTAGTTGCATTCCATAAGTGATAGAGCACGGATGATAAATTACTACCGTCTTCCAGAAGTTTTTTTTCCGATAAAAAGCTGTAGTCCCGCATTTTCTGTGGTACTGGGTCCAGAAAAAGGATACCTGCCAGCATATCCTCAAACCTCTTTGCAACCTTTGGAATTATTTCCCTCGCTTTGATATGGCTATCTGCAAAACGGGCAGCACTCTCCATTTGAAGGAAAATCGCCATCTGATCAGAACACAATATCTGGGGTTTTCTACCTCCACGCGCAAAATTATTGTAATCAACGGTAATCTGGGTATTGGCCCCTTCGCTTGGTGCGGTAGTACGGTATAAAACATTGTATCCCAATTGATCGGGAGCCCTAATTTCCTCAAGGTGAATATGTAATTCATTATTTTCCCGCAGGCTCAGCTCCAATTCTAGCGTACTATATTCGATCCCCGAAATCGTGCAACTCATGGAAAATTTACTTTCACCTTTCCTGGGAAGCTCTGAAATCCTCCCCCTAAACACACGGTTACCGTTTTGCATATACTGCAACGAAGATAATTTATACCCCTGTGCCAAATAGTTGAAAAACCGGATGGCTTCCAATATGTTGCTTTTACCAGATGCATTGGCCCCTACCAATACTGTCAGGGGAGACAGTTTAAGTACTGCCTCTATATAGCTTTTAAAATCCTTGACCCCAATCTTCTCTATCATATTGTATGCTCTTTTAAAACAGGAAACGTAAAGGACTGTTCGTGGCACTTCTGCTCGCCAATCCTAATGGAAGTAAAAGTTTCTAAATATACAAAATTTTGATAAATTCGTTTTTCTAATACCTTTTCCTGCCAAACAAAAAGCAATTTCCTTTTGGCTACGCTCCCATTCAATCTCTTGTATTTCGCTGCTCAAATCCTCGTCATCCGGGTATTTATCATACTTTGTCTGTGCCTGCTCCAGACGTTTGTTCAGATCGTCTATAGCGACCACAATATCCTTATACCAGTCGGCTTCTTTGAGGTTGAAGAGGATATTTCCTTCGCCGATTATCACATTTTGCTCGGCATCCATCCAGGCACGATCTGTATTTGTGCTGAAAGTGGGGGTAGAGAACATAGGGCCCATATTTTATCGTTAAAGTTCCTAATAACGTTTTTGTATGCCCTGAAAGTTCCCACAAGGAGCTATTTCGATAAAATTTATGCCATTCATAAAATTAACTTTTAGATTTGCATAAAAACATACAAGATTGCCCGTCATTTACATACCGGGTTAATCGAAACCTGTGCCCTCTACCTACCATCGGGGTGCCCTGTTCGAGAACATGGTCATTCAGGCGAGGATTAAGATACATTACCTAACGAGGCTGTCCCATAAGTTCTTTAGCGGCTTGAGCAGTCAAAGAACTTATGGCACAGCCTCGTTAGGTGCGCAAGAATAAAATAAAAAAAGATGTCTGAATTTATCACACTAAATACCATCATTGGAAATGGAAAATCCTATAAAGTTCCCATTTACCAAAGAGACTATTCGTGGTCTAATGATGGCTGGGAAGATTTATGGAATGATATCTTAGAGATTCCAAATGATAAATCACATTATTTAGGTTATTTGGTTTTGCAACCCGAAAATGAAAGCAAGCATGCTTTCTGGATCATAGACGGACAACAAAGGTTAACTACACTCTCGATTTTGTGCCTTGCAGTTACTGCATTATTAAAGAAGTGGTCAGATGAAGGCATTGATAGCGAGGAAAATAAGATACGATTTGACAAAATTACAGAAAGGTATTTAGGTAATTTTTCTTTATCAAAACTTTCCATTGACCCTAAAATAACTTTAAACAGAAACAACGACGATTATTACAAAAGTTGGTTATTAAAATTGAGACAACCAACTTCCATTTCGAAATTAAAACCTTCACAAAAATTACTTCAAAAAGCATTTAATTACTATTTTGAACCACTAGTGTCCGGTAACTGAATTAAAAAATGGTTACAAATATTTGTTAATCAATAAATTATTTTCATTTTTCGATGTGACGGATTTGAACTAACTATAGGCCCAAAAGAGGGTCTTTATGAACGATGGAACCTATGTTTT
>JBEIGB010000049.1:0-26126 GCA_040382095.1 Lewinellaceae bacterium | reverse complement strand
CGGGGGGCCAAAAAGGATGAGAGCGGTCATTAAAGTGCGCTTTGGTGAGCAAAACAATGCGAAATGCAAAGATATATAAATTGGACGAGGTTTGCTTTTAGATTTTGCTTAGCAAAATCTAAAAGCAAACCTCGTCCAATTTATATATCTTTGCATTTCGCATTGTTTTGCTCACCAAAGCGCACTTTAATGACCGCTCTCATCCTTTTTGGCCCCCCGGGTTCAGGTAAGGGGACCCAGGCAGCTTATCTGGTGGAAAAATATGGCTTTCTACATATCTCCACCGGTGACCTTTTCCGCTATGAAATCGGAAATAAAACGCCGTTGGGCCTGGAGGCCAAACGCTATATGGAGCAGGGGCAGCTTGTCCCAGATACTGTTACGATCGGTATGCTGCGCAATAAAGTTGAAGCTAACCCCGATGCTCCGGGCTATATCTTCGATGGTTTTCCGCGGACGATCCCGCAGTCCGAGGCACTGGATAAGCTCCTGGCGGAAAAAGGGGCTGCGGTAGCTGCCCTCATTATGCTCGAAGTACCCGATGACGAAATTACCCAGCGCATCCTCCTGCGTGGCCAGAGCTCCGGGCGCGCCGATGACCTCGACGAGTCCATCATCAGAAAGCGCATTGAGGTATATAAAAACGAGACCAGCCCAGTATTCGATTATTATGGGAAAAAAGGCAAGTCCCAAAAAATCAATGGCGTGGGTTCTGTAGAAGAAATTTTGGCACGCCTCTGCCAGGCGATTGACGCCCTTTAACCATAATATTTTCCTGTGGCCGAACAAAACTTCGTGGACTATGTCAAAATCTGCTGCCGCTCGGGAGCAGGCGGGGCAGGTTGTGTCCACTTTTACCGCGACCGCTTCAATTCCCGCGGCGGTCCCGATGGAGGGGACGGAGGCCGGGGAGGGCACATTATCCTGCGCGGCAACCGAAATGTCTGGACGCTTCTCGCCCTCAAATACCGCAAACATGTTGTAGCGGGCTTTGGTGGAAATGGCAGCTCCAGCACCAGCTTTGGTGCAAATGGCAAAGATATCATCCTCGACGTCCCGCTTGGTACCGTAGCCAAAAATGCCGAAACAGGTGAAATCGAATTCGAAATCACTGAGCACGGCGAAGAGGAAATCCTCGTCCCAGGTGGCCGCGGAGGCCTCGGAAATGCACACTTCGCCACAGCTTCCAACCAAACACCCCGTTTTGCTCAACCGGGTGAACTCGGAAGGGAGGAATGGAAAATCCTGGAGCTTAAAGTGCTCGCAGATGTAGGACTCGTAGGCTTCCCAAATGCCGGGAAGTCCACCTTGCTATCCGTAATCACCGCAGCAAAACCTAAAATCGGAGACTACCCCTTCACTACGCTCACCCCTAACCTGGGTATCGTACAGTATCGCGACGGGCGATCTTTCATCATCGCCGATATCCCGGGAATTATCGAAAGAGCTCATGAAGGAAAAGGCCTGGGCCACCGCTTTCTACGTCATATCGAACGAAATTCCACGCTGCTGTTCATGATCCCGGCGGATACGGATAGCGTTGCGAAAGAATACGATATCCTGATCAACGAACTTAAAATGTATAACCCCGAACTCCTCTCCAAACCCCGGGTACTCGCGATCACCAAATCCGACCGCATTGACGACGAAATAGCAGAATGGATTAAACCCGAACTTCCGGTAGGCGTCCCCTGTGTATTTATCTCCGCTTTAACCGGAAAAGGCCTCGATGAATTGAAAGACCTGCTCTGGGAAACGGTCAACGCCACAACGATCGTCCCGGAAAAAATCACGGCAAAAGAAAAACCCAAACGCGACCCTTACGCCAGATATGCTCCCCGAAAAGAAAGACTCAGTGCCCATACCCCCTGGGAAGACGAAAACGAGGACGAGTTCCCCGCAATCGGATGGGACAGTGAATAACCTTTCCCGCAATGCCACCGTCACATAACCGTTTAAGCTACTAAAATCATACCGCCGCTACTGTGAATCCGCCGAAAATCGAATCTGCGCTCGCCGATCTGTTCGAATCCTGGTCCGGGGAATACCCCGGGCTGATCCTGCCGCTCGCCCCTTCCGGCTCCGACCGGGTGTACTACCGCCTCCAGGGTAAAGAATATAGCGCAATAGGGACTTATAGCCCCAATGAGCGCGAGAGCAGGGCCTTTCTTGGGTTCTCCCGGCATTTCCATGCCAAAGGTCTGCCCGTTCCGGAAATTTATGCCGAAAATCTCGAAGCCAGGGTCTATCTTCAGGAAGACCTGGGCTCCACTACATTGTATAGTTTTCTGATCCAGCAGAGCGATTATTTTCCCGACTACCTCGTCCAAATCTACAAGCGGGTAGTCGAACAGCTCGCACGCCTGCAAATTATCGGAGGGGAAGGGCTCGATTACGAAGGGCTTTGTTACCCTAAAAGCGCTTTCGACAAAGAATCTATGTTCTTCGACCTCAATTATTTCAAATACCACTTCCTCATGGTAAGCAAGGTTCAGTTCGATGAACCTGCCCTCCAAAAAGATTTTCATACCCTGGCCGATTTCTGTCTCGCCGCAGATGCACGCTACTTCCTGTTCCGCGATTTCCAGTCGCGCAATATCATGATTCAAAATGGCGAACCCTATTTTATTGATTATCAAGGGGGAAGAAAAGGCGCCCTGCAGTATGACCTCGCGTCCCTGCTCTTTCAGGCCAAAGCCAATATCCCTCCCGATATCCGGCGGGAACTGCTCGCGCATTATCTCAATACGGCTGGCCAGCTCACGGAGATTGACCAGGAGCAGTTTGAGCAATATTATTATGCGTATGTGCTCATCCGCAATATCCAGACCCTCGGTGCTTATGGCTTCCGCGGTATCTTCGAGCGCAAAGACCATTTTCTCAAGAGTATTCCCCATGCCCTGCGCAATATAAAATCCCTGCTCGATCAGTGGCCACTGCCCTTCGAATTACCTGAACTTACCAGGTCGCTGCGCAAAATCATGGACTCCAAAAAATACGAGCCCTTCGATAAAATCAAAGGTGCCAGCAGCCTTCTCACGGTCTTTATCAATAGCTTTTCCTATCATGCCGGGGGCATCCCGGAAGATACGACCGGTAATGCCGGCGGATTTGTCTTTGATTGCCGCTTCCTGCACAACCCCGGTCGCTATGAACCCTATAAAAAACTCACGGGCCGGGATGAAGCTGTTATCAACTTCCTTAAACAGCACAGCAGTATGGACGATTTCCTCAATAACGTCTTCCGCATCGTGGATGGCGCCGTTGAGGACTATATCCACCGCAGCTTTACTTCGCTCACCGTCAATTTCGGCTGTACGGGCGGCCAGCACCGCTCCGTCTATGCCGCCGACGAACTCTCCAAACACATCAAGGAAAAATATGGGGTCAAGGTGATCCTCCACCATCTTGAACAAGAGCGCAAAGAATGGAAAAATTAACGGGCACATCGCAGATTCGTTAAGGGCCTGATTCCTGCGTTTCGTCGAGTAAATCCATGGTCTGGGCGTCAATGCCGCACGCCCTTGCAACATCTTTTCAAAATAGCAGTCTTTTCATAGCATGGGGTTTAAAATTTTATGAAATGCTGATTTTGTTGATTTTGCGAAGCAAAATCAACAAAATCAGCATTTCATAAAAATACTCTTTGGCGGCGTAAGCCGTCAAATGCCTCCGGAGTATTTTTTCCACAAGCACTAAAACGTTTTTTGTACAAAAAATCATGAAAACATTTCATCTCCTACTGCTGGCATTTTGCTGCAGCACCCAAATTTTCGCACAAGCACCCGCTACAGAAAAAAAACAACTTCAGGCAGTCCCCACGGGTACCAGTCTGCGGATTGATGGCGTATTAAGCGAAGAAGCCTGGCAAAATGCGCCTTTTGCAGGCGATTTTATTACCCTGGAGCCCAATCCCGGCCTTCCAGGCACCCAGAAGACGGAAGTGCGGGTCTTGTATGACAATACGGGTATTTATATCGGGGCTACTTGTCGTGATAGCGACCCTTCGCAGATTCAAAGGGAACTTTCCCAGCGCGACAATATGGGGAATACCGACTGGTTTGGGGTTTTCATTGATGCCTACCGGGATGGGATTAATGGGATTGGCTTTATTGTAACGGCAGCAGGAGTACAGATTGATTCCAAATACTCGGTACTTGGGGAGGATCCAAATTGGGATGCGGTTTGGGAAAGTGCGGTTTCGACCACTGCTACCGGGTGGGTGTGTGAAATAAAAATCCCTTATGCCGCTCTGCGATTTCCACAGACCGAAACCCAGACCTGGCATATTAATTTTGCCCGCCAAATCCGGCGTATCCAGGAATTAAGCTTGTGGAGCCCAATTGACCCCGCTATCAACGGACTCTTCAACCAATCTGGTTTGCTCAAGGGCATCCAGGGGATCAAGTCCCCGTTCCGGTTGCAGGCCACTCCTTTTGTTGCTGCTTATGCAGAAAATTATCGCGACCCTGCCTCCCTGCCTGTCAATACGTACGGCAGCACCATCACCGGGGGAATGGATATTAAATATGGTATCAACGATGCTTTTACGCTCGATATGACCCTCGTGCCGGACTTTGGCGAGGCACAATCGGATAATCAGGTGCTCAACCTTTCCCCGTTTGAAGTGCGCTTTGACGAAAACCGGCAGTTTTTTACCGAGGGCACGGAGTTGTTCAATAAAGGAGGGCTGTTTTACTCCAGGCGTATAGGTGGCCAGCCTTTGCATTATCAGAAGCCTTTCCAATCGTTGGCCCCGGGTGAAAAAATCATCAACAACCCCAGGCAGGCGCAGCTGTATAACGCCACTAAAATCTCCGGACGCAATAGCAAAGGTCTTGGGATGGGCTTTTTCAACGCTACTGCGGGCAGGATGACCGCACAAATTGAAAATGCAGAAGGGTTGCTCCGGGAAGTCGAAACAAACCCACTGACGAATTACAATGTTTTTGTCCTGGACCAAAACCTAAAAAACAATTCTTATATCACTTTTCTGAATACGACGGTACTTCGGGAAGGGAAAGACTATGATGCAAATGTCAGCGGGGCTGTTTTTGAGTTGCGGAATAAATCCAACCAATACAGCATCACTGGGAATGGAAAATTCAGTCAGCTTTTCTATCCTGGTATGGTTGATCGGGGGCATGCTTACTTATTAGGGTTTAATAAAATCAGCGGTAAATTCAATTTTGGCTTTTCCCAGAATATCGAAAGTGACCGCTTCAATCCCAATGATCTGGGGTTTCTGTTCAACAACAACGAGCGGAGCTGGAACCTGGAAGCCAGTTATGCCGCTTTCAAGCCATTCTGGAAATTCAACCGGGGGAGGGTTGGTATTGAAAGCAGCTATGGACGTTTGTACAAGCCCAATGCCTATTCCGAAGCAGAAGTATCTTTATGGGGCTGGGGCCAATTGAAAAACTTCTGGGAGCTTAACGCCTGGGGAAATTATCAACCGCAAGCACATGACTATTTTGAGGCTCGTGAGACGGGAAGGGTGTTTTTGATACCTGCCCTATATAATACCGGGTTCTGGCTGGGAACTGATGAACGCAAACGCCTCCGCGTTTCCGTCAATGGCGCCTTTACTGATTTTCAGGAAGCAGGCCGAACAAATATGCGCTTGTCGCTTCAGCCCCGTTTTAGGGTCAATGACCGGCTCAATTTTACCTGGGGGCTTTCCAACAGCTTATCCCGGAACAACCCAGGTTTTGTGGCAAAAAGAAACGTGCAACCCGAAGGCAGCTCCGAGGCACAACGGCAAGTCATTTTTGGATACCGCGACATTGCAAATATCGAAAATCTGCTGAATGCCAATTATTCCTTTAGCCCTACCATGACCATAAACCTCCGCCTCCGGCACAACTGGACAAAGGTGGATTATAAAGGCTATTACCTGCTGAAGAACGACGGTACGCTGGAACCTTCCAATTACGCCGGTAACCACAACGCCAATTTCAATGCATTCAACATAGACATGGTGTACCGGTGGCGGTTTGCGCCTGGCAGTGACTTATTTTTTATTTGGAAAAATGCGATCTTCAATGTTCAGCAGCAGTTGGCAACGAATTATTTTAATAACCTCGACGGATTATTTGAGTTGCCCCAGAATAATAGTCTGTCCCTGAAGATTATTTATTTTTTGGACTATGCCGCTATCGCACAGCAAAAAGGATAGCAAAAGTTGCTATTTTTGGAACCAGGTACGCATTTGGCGCGGCCCTTAAATTTTAATGCTTTAACGTCGAACCATGCCTGAATTAAGCGCTCTATTCCGGGGCCTGCTGGTCTTGCCCGCCCTATTAGCTATCCTTTTTCCTTCCCTGGCGCAGGAAGCGCGTTTGTTGCGCCAACCTTCGCTAAGTTCAGCACACATTGCCTTCATCTATGCCGCCGATCTTTGGATTGCAGATAAATCAGGTGGAGAGGCCCGCCGCCTTACAAGTACGGCCGCAGTAGAGAGCGATCCGCATTTTTCTCCTGATGGCAAGCAGATTGCCTTCACTTCCAATCGCTCAGGCACGAATGCCGTCTATGTCCTGCCCATCGAGGGAGGTACTCCCAAGAGGCTGACCTGGTATCCGGCGGCATCGCTGGCCAGGGGCTGGACGCCCGACGGGAAGGAAGTCCTGTATGCCAGTTCCCGGGAAACGGCCCCAACCGCCTATAACCGTTTGTGGGCTGTGCCCGTTGCTGGCGGCCCCTCCATGTTGCTGCCTGCTCCCTGGGCAAACGATGGTGCCTACGCACCGGACAGCAAGCGCATCGTCCTTGACCGGATGAGCCGCTGGGATGTAGAATGGCGTGCTTACCGCGGCGGTCAGAATACCCCGCTCACCATACTCGACCTGGACAAGCTGCAGGAGGTTCAAATCCCGAATGGCGATAGAAGTACCGATATCCAACCAATTTGGATGGGCAATACGATTTATTTCCTTTCCGACCGCGACTGGACAATGAATATCTGGGCCTATTCCCCGGCTAATGGGGCGCTCAGGCAGGTGAGTAAATTTTCGGGTTCGGATATTAAATGGCTGGGCGGCTTTCAAAATACGCTCATTTTTGAACGCGATGGATACCTTCATACCATGGATCCTGCCTCCGGTGTACATAAACAACTCTCCATCCGCATCAGCGGGGATTTTCCCTGGGCGGAAACGCGGTGGGAGAATATCACAAGCCGGGCAGGGGGAGCAGTGTTGTCTCCAACAGGAAAAAGAATTGCGCTCGAAGCCAGGGGTGAGATTTTCACGGTTCCGGTAGAAAATGGAGATCCCCGCAACCTGACTCGCAGTGCTGGCAGTGCCGACCGCGCCCCCTCCTGGTCGCCCGACGGCACCCGGATCGCCTGGTTTTCTGATGCCGGTGGAGAAGGATACGGATTGATGATTGCCAATCAGGACGGCATGGCGCCTCCGCGCCGGATCCCTATCGGTGAATCCAAAATGGCCTGGGAGCCAGTATGGTCGCCGGATTCCAAATATCTTGCTTTTGTTGACGACGATGTGCGCGTGCGTGTCGTCAATGTCGAAGCGGGTACGATACGCACCGTGGATACAGGTGGTACGAATATCGAGCGGGGCGGCATGGATTTGAGCTGGTCGCCGGATTCCCGCTTTTTGTCCTATGCCAAAACCGCACCCAACGATTTTCGCAGGGTAACGGTGTGGTCGCTGGAAACCGGGGTGGCGCAGGCACTGACCAGCCCTCTTGCCGATGCGTTTGCCCCGGCCTGGGACCGCGACGGCCGGCACCTGTATTTTCTGGCGAGTACCGATGTTGCTCTCGGCGCCGGCTGGGCCAATACAAGTTCGATGCAGTCCAATCCCAGTTATGGAGCCTACGTAGTGGTACTCAGCAAGGATAGCCCTACACCTTTTCCGCTCAAAAGCGATGAAGAACCGGATACCGCCAAAGCGAAAAAGGAGGCGTCCCCTGTCGAAAAAGCATCCAATGGAAGCCAGGGTACGCCGGTTGTCCGTATTGACTGGGAAGGGGCAGAACGGCGCACCCTCGCCTTGCCGGTGCCTCTGCGAAGCTATATTTCTATCATCAGCGGGCCTAAAGGTTCGGTTTTTATTGCAGAGAGCAACCGGAATGCCCCTGGCCTGACCCTGCATAAATTCAGTTTGGAGGGGCGCAAAGCCGAAGAATTTGCCACAGGTATCCAGCAGGCTTCCGTTTCTGCCAACGGAGAAAAGATCCTCCTGCAGTCGGGGGGCCGATGGCGGGTGGTTTCTACGGCAAAGCAACCGGGGCCCACAGAAGGCTTTTTCAGCTTTACCCTGCGTATGGAGCTCGACCGCCTGGCAGAATGGAAGCAGATGTTTACAGAAGCCTGGCGCTATGAACGCGATTATTTCTATGATCCCGGCCTGCACGGGCGCGACTGGCAGAAGGTATGGGAGCGTTATTCGCCGCTCCTTCCTCATGTCCGTCACCGCAGCGATCTGAGCTATTTGCTCGATCAGGTGAATGGTGAGCTTTCGGTGGGGCACAGTTTTGTGTTTGGCGGCGATTTTCCCGCAGTGGATACCGTCCGCGTAGGTTTGCCCGGTGCAGACCTCGTGGCGGAGAACGGCGCGTGGCGGATAAAACGCATTTTAACCGCTGAAAGCTGGAACCCCGGTTTGACGGCGCCCCTTGATCAACCCGGGCTCAGGGTGGCAGAGGGGGACTATCTGGTAGGTGTTGATGGACGACCCATGCTGTCTTCTGATGATCCTTATCGCTTTTTCGACGGCACCGCAGGTAAACAGACTGTTCTGCATATCAACAAGCGCGCTGGGATGGACAGTGCGTGGACAATCGTCATACAGCCTGTAGCCAGTGAAAGTGCCCTGCGCCAACGGGCCTGGGTAGAGGATAACCGCCGCAGGGTGGACGAGCTCTCCAAGGGGCGGCTCGCTTATGTTTGGGTACCCAATACCAGTACCCCTGGTTTTGTCTCTTTCAACCGCTACTATTTTGCCCAGCAGGACAAGGCCGGGGCGGTCATTGACGAGCGCTTCAATGGAGGTGGCCTGCTGGATGATTATATGGTGGACCTCATGACCCGCCGTCTGCGGGCAGCCCTGACCAATGAAGTGCCCGACGGGCAGCCCATGCGTCTTCCGGCGGGTATCCTGGGGCCAAAAGTCTTATTGATCAACGAACTTGCCGGCTCAGGCGGCGATTTTTTTCCCTGGGTTTTCCGCCAGCAGAAAGCCGGGCCGCTCATTGGTGCCCGAACCTGGGGCGGACTGGTGAAATCTTCCGTACACTATGCGCTGGTGGACGGCGGTGCCCTCACCGCACCTGACAACGCCGTATTTGATCCGGTCAATAAAAAATGGATTGCCGAAAACGAAGGCGTTGCCCCGGATATCGAGGTGCGTCTCGATGCCGCATCGGCTGCCCAGGGGCGTGATCCGCAGCTCGAGCGTGCAGTACAGGAAGCGCTTCGCCTGCTGGAGCTGGAGCCGGCGACCAAAGTATCGCCACCTGCCTTTTCAAAACCAGCAGCGAAAGGAAACTGATGCGGAAAATAATTTGCCAAAAAAGCACCGACGGTCCAAAATTTACCTGGATTGATATCGAGCAGCCCACCCGGGAAGAGCTTACCAGCCTGGCTGTTGAGTTTGACCTCAGTGGCCATGTGGTAGAAGATTGTATGCAGCCCGATCATCTGCCCAAAGTCGAAGAAGGTACTTTTGCAGATTTCATCCTTCTGCGCCAGCACCTCTGGCCCCTGGGCGAGGAGGACGATACTATTCAGGAGATCAGTACTAAAGTCGCTATTTTCTATAATTCGGAACTGGTTATCACCATTCACCGGAGGCCCCAGCCTTTTCTGGAAAATATTTACCATCAATCCCTGGGCAAAACACATAAAATAACAGCTGACGAGGTGATTACGCGTATCCTGGGCGAAGTGGTGGATTCTTACGAAATCCCGCTCTCTGCCATGTCCAATGCACTGGAGGCACTGGAAGACGATATCTTCCTGCGCCAGAAAACCCCCATCCGGTTACAGGAAGATCTCTATTACATGAAGCGAAAAGCTGCCAAAGTACGCAAGTTGCTTTACCTCACTACGCAGGTGGCCCGCAAACATCATCCGGGCACCCGGGATAAACATACCATGAACAACATCCTCGACAGCCTGCAAAAAATGGAGTTTGAATCCGACCAGGTGCACGAGAATGCCTCCAGCCTCCTGGATACCTATCTGGCGATCGCCACCCACCGCACTAACGAAATCATGCGCGTACTCACCATCTTTTCTGTTTTTTTCCTCCCGCTGACCTTCATCGTGGGGATTTATGGCATGAATTTCCGATATATGCCGGAACTGGGCTGGACGCTTGGCTACCCCTTTACCATCGCGCTCATGCTGGCCATCACCCTGTCAATTTTTTTCTGGTTCAGGCGGAAGCGATGGATTTGAACGGCAGTATCTAAAGTGTACCGGAAATATTTTTTTAAAATAATACATTAGCACAAAAAGATTTTGACGCTGACCGACTTCTTTGGATACTGGGCCTGGAAATGCGCTGTTTGGATACTTCTGCTCTGGGGAATAGGCCTCTTGCTGACGGGTCCTCTCCAGCACTGGTTTATCTTTCGCCCCAAAAAACTCGCCGTAGATTATGCCTACCACTTCACCCTATCCCCCGAAGAGGTCTGGATGGATACTCCACAAGGCGGCAGGCTCAATGCGCTGTGGTTCAAACCGCGCGGAACACCTTCCCGTAAAGGGGTCATACTCTTTTTTCACGGCAATGCCGGTAACCTGTCACGATGGGGCCACCTTCACCACTATTTCGGCCGGTATGGCTACGATTTCTTTGTGTACGACTATCGCGGATATGGTAAAAGTACCGGACGGCGTAACCAGTACCTCTTGTACAAAGATGCACTGACCGCCTACCGCACCATTGCCCGTTTTTACCCATCTGACCAAATCATACTCTATGGCCGCTCGTTGGGATCAGCCTTTGCGACACACGTAGCGGCCAGCGAGGCCGCGAAGCTGTTGATCCTGGAAACTCCCTTTTACAGCATGAAAGATTTGTTCTATACCTATTTCCCTTTTCTGCCGAGGATGTTCGCTTTCAGGTATCCATTTCCCTCGCACGAGTACCTCGGCAAAGTATCTATACCGACGATTATATTTCAGGGCACGGAGGACAGAATTGTGCCGATGCGGAGCGCCCGTCGGCTCAAAGGCCTCCTGAAACCCGGGGACACCTTTATCGCCATACCCGGTGGGGGCCACAATAATTTACAATTCTACGATATCTATAACCAGAAAATGGAGCAATTACTGAATTAAAACCACACCCGTGAAAATTATCACTTACAACGTCAATGGAATCCGATCGGCTATGAACAAAGGGCTGATTACCTGGATGGACGCCCATCAGGCCGATATCGTATGCCTGCAGGAGACAAAGGCCAATCCTGAACAAGTGGATTTTGGACCCTTCGAAGCCATGGGATACCATCATTACTGGCATTCTGCAGAAAAAAAAGGGTATAGCGGCGTAGTCACTTTTTGCAGACAGGAACCCAGCCGGATCAAAGCGGGCTGCGGGATTCCCGCTTACGATAGCGAAGGCCGCATCCTGCGTACCGACTTCGGCGACTTCACCCTGCTAAACTGTTACTTCCCCTCCGGAACCAGCGGGGAAGAACGGCAGGCTTTTAAGATGCAGTTTCTGGAAGATTTCTACCACTGGGTACAGGAGTTGCGCAAGGACCGGCCGCATCTGATTATCGTTGGAGATTATAATATTGCCCATCGGGAAATTGACATCCATGACCCGGTAGGCAATAAAAAATCTACCGGGTTTTTACCCGAAGAGCGGGCATGGCTTACGCAATGGTTCGAAAGCGGCTTCACAGATGCTTTTCGGCATCTACACCCCCAAACGACGGCCTATTCCTGGTGGAGCTTCCGCGCCAATGCCCGTACAAAAAATAAGGGCTGGCGTATTGACTACCAATCGGTATCCAACAGCTTATCTGGAAGCCTGCGTGCCGCCGGCCATATTGAGGAGGCGAGACACTCCGACCATTGCCCCCTCGTCGTAGAATTGGATATTTAGCGGGTAGCTTTCTTGCCAAACGATCCTGCCCCCTGTGTGTCGCTTAGGGATGGGTAAAAAGAATTTTGCCGCCAAATGACAGACCAAGGGATTTTTACACACCCCCGCTACTGGCCGGATAGCCCGGGATTAGCTGCCAGGACAGCTTTTAATCGGCGCATTGCGGGCAGAAAGAGGATTCTTCGTCCAAAATATCCGGGGTTTTTAAGCGTGATCGCCCCGATATGGAAAAAGAGGAAGGTACTCGTTTCTATACTTGCTATATTATGGTAAGGATACCGATAGTTTTTGAAGTAGTTCGTCACATAGACGAAACCCTGGCCAATTTCGATGCGCCGCAGGCGCAACAGGGTAAAATAGAATAGTGCCAGGCCACTCAGGAAAAAGAAGGCCAGACCGATGCGAAAAGGGCCGGCGGGGTTGTTGCCGATGAAAGCAAACGGCTGTAAGAGTAGGGCCGTAGTTACAGCACCAAAAAAGACCGTCCAGAATACTGGCAGGAAAATCACGAAAAACAAAGTCGAATTACTGGATACCCTCTCCATCTGATAGGACTATTCTGAAGTTTGACGGTTTGCCTGTTCAATTTTTTTCAGTGCTTCCTCTTCCGCCGCTTCCCGCTTCCTTCGCCGCCCCGCTTCCCGCGCCGCTACGAGTATGCTCGTTTCATACAGCCCCATGAGCGGAAAGGCGATCAAGAGTTGGGAAACGGCATCCGGTGGGCTGAGGAATGCTGCGATGATCAGGATTACTACAATGGCGTGTCTGCGGTAGTCCCGCATGGTCTGCGGGCCTAATAACCCCAACTTAGCCAGGAAAAATACTAAAATCGGTAGTTCGAACACCAGGCCCATGGGCAGGGTGAACATAATCATGTAGCTGATGTAGGAATCCAGCGTGGGCGTGTTCTCCACTCCGGGAATCGTGAAGCCCACGAGAAAATTGACTGCAAACGGGGCGATTACAAAATAGCCGAAACCTACTCCGAGTAAGAACAATAAAGAGCAGATGAACACTACCCCCCTGGCAGCCTGCCGCTCGTTGGAATAAAGCCCCGGGCTGATAAAACGCCACAGCTCCCAAAACACATAAGGGAAAGCAACGATGAAGCCAGCCGCGAACGAGGTACTGATACTGGTGATGAAAGCTTCTCCGAAACCGATTGCCTGCTTGCGGAATTCAGGGGGCGAAAAACACATCGCATCCCCCATTCCAAAATAATGGGACAGGTTGCAGATTGCCCGATAGGAAAAAAAATCCTTGTGTGTCGGTCCGAATACCACAGAATCAAAGAACCAGCCCTGGAAGATAAACAGGACTACCCCCGCACCAACGACCACGACGGCCGATCGCAGGATGTGCCAGCGCAGCTCTTCCAAATGCTCGAAGAAAGACATTTCCTTGGTACTGTTGTTTGCCATGGTAAGGTCGCGTGGTTTGAATGCGCAAAAATAAGAAAATACCGACGCTGCGTAGCCGCAGCCCGACAATTATTAGGGTATTTTGAATACAAAACGATCTGGCAGTGGCTTATCAATACGCTAAATCAATTTTTCGGCGTATTTTTTTTAAAAAATATTGGGGATAATCATTCAATTGGAAAACCTTATATTGCTTTTGATGATGGGATTGCAGTAAATCCGTGGTAATATCATTGCTATACGTCAAAACAAACAAAAAAACAGGCATGAAAAAATTTATACGCTTCGCCATGTTCTGGTGTGTTACTACCAGCAGCTTGTTTGCCCAGTCGTTACCGGAGCAAATCCACCTTAGCGCCGATGGCCGTATGCTACTCACGGGCAACAAACCCGCCACCGGGCTCTACGATTCCTCCATCATCCGGAATATTTACCTCGAATTCCCGCAGGCAGACTACTGGCAACTGCTCCGCCAAAATTACAACAGCCAGACTGAAATCCCCGCAAGGATGACGGTGGATGGGGTGCGCTTCGACAGCGTTGGGGTGCGGTTCAAAGGGGAAACGTCTTATTTACAGCTCCCCCCCAATGCTCAAAAAATGTCTTTCAATATCTCCGTTGATTTCGTTCGGCCGGAGCAGCGTCTTATGGGCTATAAAACCCTCAACTTACATAATGCTTTTCAGGACGAATCCTTTCTCCGCGAAGTCTTTTTCCTGCGTCAATCGCGCAAACATATACCTGCCGCCAAAGCGAATTTCATCAACCTGTATATCAATGGGGAATATTGGGGTCCTTATCCCAATATCCAGCAGATTAACAAAGACTTCCTTGAGGAGTGGTTCCTGAGTAATGATGGCTGCAACTGGCGTGCCGAACGCCCCGGCATCACCGGTCCCGGCGGACCCTGGGGCGATGGGACCGCAGCACTCAATTTCCTCGGCACCGATACCTCCCGCTACCAGCAATACTACAACCTGAAAAGCAGCGATGTGCCAGGCCCCTGGTCAAAGCTGGCAGCGGCCTGTGATGCACTCAACAACACTCCTGCCACAAACCTGCCGGATATCCTGCCGAAGTATTTCGATGTTGACCGCATCCTCTGGCACCTGGCTACAGAAATTGCCTTTTCTGACGATGACAGCTACGTACATAAAGGCAAAAATGATTTTTATGTATATTATGAGCCGGAAACAGAGCGGATTACGCTCGTCGAATACGATGGAAACAGCGTCATGAACCCAGGATTTGCCAACTGGAGCGCGTTTTACAACGAAACAAAAGTAAATTATCCCCTGCTATATAAAGTCCTCGCTGTACCCCAGTGGCGGCAACGCTACCTCGCACACCTGCGCACGATCATCGCAGAAGAAATGGAGCCACAGGAATCCAACGCAATTCTGGATAACCTCCGCAAGCAAATCGAACTCCTCGTCCAGAACGACCCCAAAAAATTATATACCTACCAGCGCTTTATTGACGAGTTTCCCGTCTTGCGCAACTTTATCAATTCCAGGCGCAATTTCCTCCTCACCAATCCGGAAGTTGCTCAAAATGCCCCCAGTATTTCTGCCGTCAGCTACGCCAATATCAGCGGGCAGCTATGGACGCCCCCTGCTGCCCAGGAAACCGTTAACGTACAGGCAAGGGTAAGTGCGGTAAACGGGCTGCACCAGGTCAATCTCTACTATTCCAGCCAAATCGTCGGTAATTTTACCCCGGTGAAGATGTACGATGATGGGCTGCACGGCGACGGCGCCTCCGGCGACGGCACATTTGGGGCATCTATTCCGGGCCAGGCCGCTGGTACCTGGGTACGCTTCTATATCGAAGCGGTTGCAGCAAATACTGCCAGGACCGTAGCCTATCACCCCCAAGGTGCTGAACACGATGTGTTTGTTTACGCCGTAAAAACTGCCAGCGCGGCAAATATTGGGGTGAAAATCAACGAGTTTATGGCTTCCAACTCAAAAACAGTAGCAGACGAAGCAGGAGAATACGAAGACTGGATAGAGCTCTACAACCTATCCGACAAGGATATTGATCTGAGCGGGTATTTTCTGAGCGATAACCCGGCCAACTTACCGAAATGGGAAATCCGTAGTGGGACGGTCATCCCCGCTAAAGGATTTTTGACTTTCTGGGCCGATGAGGACGGCAACCAGGGACCCAGGCATTGCAATTTCAAGCTTTCTGCTGGTGGGGAGGTCGTCATATTACTCGACCGAGACCGCAACATCGTGGACTCTGTGGCTTTTGGCGTCCAGGAAACGGATAAGGGCTATGCCCGTGTGCCCAACGGCAGCGGAAGCTTCAGGATACAATCGCCGTCGTTTAACGCAAGCAACGAACTGACTACTGCCCTTGCAGGAATCCGCACATTGCCAGCCCCCCTGCATATTTTTCCGAACCCTGCTTCGTCCGGGTTTATGGTGAAGGTGCCTGGAGCGAAGACAGACCAGTTACTCGAGGTTTTCGATTCAGGCGGGCGCCGGATACACCGTCGCCAGGCTCAGGAGGAGAATTTTCTGGAAACCACTGGCTGGCCGCCCGGCCTGTATTTTGTACGCTGCGGGCATGCCGGTGGCCGGGTGATTATTGTGGATTGAGCATACCTGCCCCGCTATATGATGAGCATGGCGTCGCCATAGCTAAAGAACCGATATTCCTCCCGGATGGCGGTTTCGTAAGCCTCCATTATCAGGTCATACCCGCCGAAAGCACAGACCATGATCAGCAGGCTCGATTTTGGCAGGTGGAAATTGGTGACCATTGCATTGGCGATGGTAAAATCATAAGGTGGGAAGATGAACTTGTTTGTCCATCCTTCGGCGGGTTTGAGCATCCCATCGGCAGACACTGCGGATTCGACCGCGCGCATGGTCGTGGTACCCACGGCGCAGATGCGGTGGCGCCCCTCCTTGGCCTTGTTCACCAGTTCCACTGATTCAGCGGGGATACGGAAGTATTCAGCGTCCATTTTATGCTTGGAGAGATCTTCGACATCAATGCTGCGGAAGGTACCCAGGCCGATATGCAGGGTGATATCTGCGAATTCGAGGCCTTTGATTTCCAGCCTTTTCATCAGCTCCCGGCTGAAGTGCAGCCCTGCGGTCGGAGCAGCCACGGCCCCTACCTCTTTGGCATAGACGGTTTGGTAGCGTTCCCTGTCCATTTCCTCGCTGGGGCGGATGATATATTTAGGCAGCGGGGTATTGCCCAGCAGGTAGAGCTCGCGCTGGAATTCCGCTTCCGGGCCATCATACAGAAAGCGGATCGTCCTGCCCCGGGAGGTCGTGTTGTCCACAACTTCTGCTACCAGGACATCGTTGTCCTGTTCATCACTGAAATATAATTTATTGCCGACGCGGATTTTCCTGGCCGGATCCACGAGTACGTCCCAGAGGCGTGCATCGGCATTTAGTTCGCGGAGCAGGAATACCTCTATCTTGGCACCGGTTTTTTCTTTCCTGCCATAGAGGCGTGCCGGGAACACCTTGGTATTGTTGAAAATCATGACATCGCCTTCGTCAAAATATCCGAGGATATCCCTGAAGATTTTATGCTCGATTTTACCGGAATCCCGGTGTATCACCATCATACGTGCTTCGTCTCGGTTCTCTGCGGGATATTGTGCGATAAGTTTTTTGGGAAGCTCGAAGGTAAATTGAGAAAGTTTTGTCCTCATCGGAAATGTACGTTTTCGCGACTGCCCAGAAAGGTATTTTTACCATTCCACACTGAGCAGGCACGCAATTTCAAAAATTATGCAAAGATAACAATTTTTCGCTCTCTGTTTAAAAAGCTCGGTATGCACTGAAAAGTAAGCATAAAGGATACTTCCGGCGAATCCTGAGGTCGTACAGAGGCACGGGCGGCCAGGGCGGGAAAGGGCTGTATTTTGCCCGCGATGACCTCATTGTAGTAAGTCAGATATATAATGCCGCTAAACCCGGAAAAAGTTTCGTTCATCGAATGAATTCAACGGTGGCGGGAATAATTTTGTACCTTACGACAAAATCGAGTACGTATGACAATGGTTTGGCGTATTATAAGGGAGAGTACCATCCAGGCATTTTCTCAGCTCACCTCGAATAAACTCCGCACTTTTCTTTCCCTGCTGGGGATAACCATCGGGATATTTTGCATCATAGGTGTTTTTTCAGCGGTGGACTCTCTGGAGAACAACGTCCGCTCGAGTTTCGACCGACTTGGGGAGGACGTGATCTACGTGAGTAAGGTTTCCTGGAACGAAGACCCCGGGAGGAATTTTTTTAAATATTTACGCCGGCCTCCGGTGCGTTATCAGGATTATGAGGCGATTAAAGCAAAAAGCAAGCTGGCCGCCGGGGTTACCTATTCTACGGGTATAGGATCCCGGACGGTAAAATACAGGTCAAACAGTGCCGAACGCGCCTACTTATTTGCGGTCACCTACGATTATCAGCAGGTACAGAACCTGGATATTGCGAAAGGCCGGTTTTTTTCTCCTTCGGAGTATCGGTTCGGCTCTAATAAAATCATCCTCGGTGCCGATGTAGCGGATGCCATTTTTCCGGGTAATATTGATCCCATCGGCAAGATGATCAAGGTTTCGGGAAGGTCGCTGCAAGTCATTGGCGTACTGGCAAAATCCGGGGAGAGCATAATTGATATCATGGATTTTGACCCGACACTGCTGGTTTCCTACGAACTGGCGCGTAAAATGGCCAACCTGAACAACAGCAATGCTTTTTTCGACAATACGAATGTTGCGGTGAAAGCCCTTCCCGGAGTATCGTTGGAGTATGTGAAAGATGAACTCACGGGCATCCTCCGTTCCCGGCACCGGCTGAAGCCTACGGCAGACGACGATTTTTCCCTCAACCAACTTTCTATCCTGACCAATCTTCTGGACGGTTTTTTTCGTGTGCTCAACATCCTGGGGGTTTTCATCGGCGGGTTTGCCACTTTAGTCGGTATGTTCAGCGTGGCCAATATTATGTTTGTTACGGTAAAAGAACGGACGCGGATTATTGGGATTAAAAAGGCTCTTGGCGCCAAATCCAGCCATATCCTGCTGGAATTCCTGATCGAATCTATCGTACTGTGTATTTTGGGCGGACTTTTGGGCCTGCTGTTGATATTGGTTTCCCTGGCTGTGATCTCCCGGGCTTTCACAAGCTTTGAATTTGTGCTTTCGATGTACAATATCGTACTCGGTATCTCCCTTTCGATTGCCATTGGGGTGATTGCGGGTATGATCCCTGCCCTGCAGGCTGCCCGTATGGACCCTGTGGAGGCCATGCGCAGGTAATGGGTAACTGCTGAGGCAGAAATCGGTTCAAAGGCTGTTCATATACTTGCTGCGATGGGTCGGTGTAGTGGGGCAGCGTACTGTACGTTGCGCACTTTGAGGGGGAGATTCCCGGCTATGCAACCGCAAACAGGCATACGACGGACGGAAAGTAGCTTTTTTACCTGCGATGATCCTATCGAAACAGCCCCAATACCTGCCGTAAAAAAAACGGATTCGACCGCAAGCGAAAAAAGCAGGCACTGTTAAAATAATTTTCGGAAAATGGCATTCATATAGTACTTCAATTAGCGAGGATTGGTCTAAATTTGGAGCGTATTACAAGGTGCGGATAAACAATGTACCTTGTGATGTTCAAAATTGCCGATGTTTCGGATTAATCACCATCGGATCAACGTGATCTCAAAAACACATTCCATGGCAGGAGTACGTTTGTCATTGATTTTTTTGTTCCTGATTTTTGCCTCAAAAACCCTTTTTGCACAACAGCTATCCTTATTCACGCAGTACCGGGAAAACCTGAGTGTAATTAATCCTGCAGCGATAGAGACCGATTATCTCGCCTTCGGCAACAACGTCTCCCTTGGGGCATCATACCGGGCTCAGTGGATAGGGCTTCCCGGGAATCCGCGTACACAAACCATCCGGGGTACTTTTCTTGCAGACCGAATGTCGGGGGTGGCCTTGATGGCCGGGGGGCAGTTAATCAATGACCAGACCGGCCCTACGGGCTTCACGGGTTTCTACGGACGTATCGCCGGCGTGCTTACCGATGATCCCGCCTATGGTGGGCTTTCTATTGGTCTTAGTGCGGGCCTCATCCAATACCGGGTGGATGCCACCAAAGTAATTTTGCGGGAGCCCAACGATATCCTCGGCACACAGAATCAGGCGCAGCTTTTCCCTGATGTCGGCCTGGGTATATTCATGTATAGGTCGGTAGGTGGGCGCTATGGTTCGGATAACTATATATATGGTGGGATTTCCGTGCCCCAGGTCATTGGCCTGGATCTGACCTTTCAAAACGACCAGGGGGAATTCTTCACAAAGCGTATCCAGCACTTCTACGGGCAGTTGGGGTTTCTTAAGTTCTTCGGTAACGATAGTTTCCTGGAGCCATCGCTTTGGGTAAAATATGTGCCCAATGCACCGGCCAATGTTGACGTCAACCTGCGTTACCAGCTTCCTGCACCGCTTTGGATCGGCGCAGGAGGATCTTCGGCAGGTACCGTACACCTCGAAACGGGGCTAAACCTGGGCAATAACCTCGGTCTTGACAGCAACCTCCGGTTAGGCTATGGCTTCGATTATTCGTTTAGCAACTTCGGCCCTTTTGCCGGAAATACGCATGAGGTCAACCTTTCCATCTCGTTCCAAAGGTGACCCAATACCCCTTCTGCTGCCTGGTACCTCATTACCCTGGCAGTTATAATATTCAACCGAATTTCATATTTAAGCCGGACGTTTAATGTGGGGCATTACAAATTCAGTTACTTCCATGAAAAAAATTATAATCGCTGCAGCTATCGCCTGCATGACCACTGCAGTGTCCTGGGCACAGCCTACTTTCACTTTTTCATCCGCCTCCCCGTGTACGGGTGAAGAATTTTGCGTGGATATTACCGTCAAGGATTTCACGGATATTACCTCCCTGAAATTCCCGATCCGCTGGGATCCAAAAGTAATCAAACTCATAGGGGTCAACCAGTTCAACCTTCCTAATCTGAGTGGGGCCAATTTTGATACGACCAGGGTTGGTGAGGGCCTGGCTTTCCTCGATTGGCTGGGTTTACCCTGCCAGGCGGGTACACAGGCCATCACCCGTGACGACGGTACCAGGATTTTTCGCATGTGCTTCCGCGCTGTCGGGGGCTTTGGGGCTAATACTTTTATTGAAATCACCGATGATCAGACCTTGTTCGACGACCCGGAGCCGATTGTCGTCAGACGACCCCCGGCATGTTTTAATATCGGCTTAATCCAAAAAAAATCCTTTGTCTCCCTTTGTGTCCGCCCGCTTAGTCTGATTGGGTCAAATACAAAGGGCAATACCGGTGATCTCGTATGCTTCGACGTCGGCGTGAGTGGTTTCGATGGCCTGGCCAGTCTTCAATTCACGATGGACTATGACTCATCCGTGCTGCAATTCTCCAATATCCTTGTTACCGATAAATTGCGCAACCTGAGCAGGGAGAGCTTCGGTACCCCCGACCGTCCAAGTATCGGTAAAGGTAAGATCACGATGTCCTGGAACTGGACGGACGTGCAGATTCCCAGTATTACCATACCGGACAGTACGGTTATTTTTCAGGCCTGTTTCAACATTATTGGACGTTGTGAATCCACATCTTCGCTGAGGTTCTCTTCCAGCCTTACCCCTATGGAGGCTATCAAGATCGTTCAGGATACCCAATACTCGATACCTACTATCCTTGTGCCCGGTCAGCTTCAGGTCGAAACCTGCGCACCGACCGGATTGCAGGTGATAGCCGATTGTGGTCCGGAAGTTAATTTTGGCAACGAAGTCTGTGTAAAGGTCAAGGTTCGGGGGATGCAAAACATCAACCAGTTCACATATCTGATGAACTTCAATGCGAATATTCTCAAATTCAAAGATGTGCGTGTGCTTGCCAATCTTGCACAAATCCCAAACTTCAATAAAGCCACCCATTTCAATACCCTCAACGCTGCTAAAGGGGTAATTGGGGTCAACTGGAATGCGCCTGTACCTTCGGCTACGGCTAATGTCGGCGATGGTACAGAGATTTATGAAATATGCTTTGAGGTAATCGGTCTTGGAGGAAATGCCCCGCTGAGCTTTGATCCTTCTACTTCAGTGGTTCGGCGCACCGGCAGCAACCTGAATATTGGTATTGCACCGTCCAACTGCGCGGTGCGTATCAAACAACCCGAGAGCCTGCTGGTGAAGATTGCAAATGCACAGGGTGCTCCCGGGGACACGGTTTGCCTGGGGCTCACAGCGGGTAATAGCCTGACTGGTCTTACGGCCCTGGATTTTTCCTTGCTTTGGGACCCCGGCCATGTCCGTTTTACCTCGATCAAAAATATTCAGATCCCAGGAGCAAACCTGACCAATTTTGGTACCGAGGGCGCGGAAGGCGGCCTGCTGTCGCTCACCTGGTCCTCCCCTGCGCCTGTTAACCTGACCATCGGTGCTAAGCTTTTCGATGTGTGTTTTGTAGTAAGTGGCCAGGCACCGGGCGAGACCGGGGAAAAAGAAAATTGCGACGAGGTTTCTATACTTGAGATACCGCTGGTGGTAGAGCCAAGGGCTGTGACAGTAAACTCACAAGGGGAAAATATTGGCCTCAAATTCATTCCCGGTGAAGTATGTATCCTCAATCCCGTCGGCTTTTTCCTCCTCATCGGAAAAGACTCCGCATACCGTGGCGATACGGCGTGCGTGGATTTTAAGGTAAATGGGTTTACGGGCATCACCAGGTCAGAGTTCAGCATCACCTGGGCACCGTCAGAGCTGAGATTTGCAAGGGTAGTGCCACGGGGATTGCCTGGTTTGCAAGCCTCTAATTTCCAAACGACCAATGCGGGCGTCGGGATAATAGATTTCCTTTGGACGGGTAATCCGGCAGGTACTACGTTACAGGATAGCACCCTGATATTCGAGGTCTGTTATGTGCCTATCGGCCCGGCAGGAAAGTGCGTGCCGATTGAAGTGACGGCACGCCCTACGCCGTCTGCCTCTACCGTAAATGGCCAGGGGAGCGTGTACCCGATTAGCGGAGAGGCTTGTATCCTGGACCGCCTGGTGATTACAGAAAAAATCATCACTCCCGTCACCTGTCCAAATATTTCCGATGGCACCGTCTCTTTAAAGGTCGAAGGCGGAAAGGGTAATATTTTCTTCTTCTGGGAATCAACGCCACGGCAGTTTACCAGCAAAGCGATCCGGTTGCCGGTCGGAAAGGTCGCTGTAACTATTTTCGATGAGTCCCGCCCACCGCTTGTCCTGCGCGATTCGTTCGAAATCAAGCTGACCGATACTTTACCCACCGCAAATGCAGGCAGTGATAAGGTACTGGGTTGCAACCCGCCGTTTACACTTCTTTCGGGTTCTGGATCCACTGGCCCGCAGTTTTCGTACTCCTGGAGTACTTTATTTGGCAACCTTCCCGGCGATTTACAAAAGCCCAGTGTGATCGCAGGGGCACCTGGGGATTACTATCTGACGGTGTTCAACCGGAACACTGGCTGCCTCGTGAGGGATACAGTCACAGTGCGTCCGCCCAATCGTCCTGAGGCAATCGTTTTCAGCGAACAACAATTCAGTTGTACAGCGGATACTGTCATCCTCAATGCAGGGCGTTCTTCAACCGGCGATTCGATTTCGTATAAATGGACTGCACTTGACGGTGGCGATATATTCCCCGGGGATGAGAAAAAACTCCTTCCCCGAATCCTGGCCCCGGGGATTTATGTCCTTGAAGTACGTAATATTATTAATGGGTGCTTCTCTACCGATACAGCGCGTGTGGAGGCTGCTGTTGAGGTACCGCTGGCTAAAGCGGGTAACGATAAAGAGCTGCTTTGTGACGGAAAACCAGTGGAACTTGACGCCTCCCAGTCGGCCAACTTCAGGCCAGTCCTCTATACCTGGCTGGATAGCCTGGGCAAACAAATCGCAGTAGGTACAAAGACGCAGGTGAGTAAGGTGGGGACTTATTACCTAAGGGTAAAAGAAGAGGGTAGTGGTTGTATCGCAACGGATACAATAAAAGTGCTCGCAACTACCAAATATCCGATTGTTGATGCAGGACGAGATACTACCCTTACGTGCAGAAACCCGCAGTTACGCTTCACTTCCACTGTAAAAAATTCCCAGAATTTTAAAGTACAGTGGACCGCCCTTGACGGTGGCTCACTGGCAGCAGGTGGGGATACGCTCCTGCAGCCACTTGTAGCCAGCCCGGGGCGCTTTATTCTCAAAATAGAGGATATCGGGAGTAGTTGTGTATCTCAGGACACCCTGGTCGTCAGGGAAGATAAAGTCCCACCAGTAGTTGATGCCGGGAAAGTGGATACGCTTTCCTGCCGAAAGCCCATCGGAACCCTTGTCGCTTCCGCGCCAGCCAGCGGGATTACTTCATTCTGGACTTTGAACGGACAGAATTTCGGCACAGACAGCCTTACCGTGAGGGCTTCCGCAGCAGGTACGTATTATTTCAAGGCAACCAACATCAGGAACGGCTGTTCTTCGACTGACTCTACGACGGTTATATCGGTTATCGAAACGGTATCGGTTTCTTCTACAACGACCGATTCCAGGATAACCTGTGCTTCCAGTGAAGTGAACCTGCAGGCTACAGCAGCCCCGTCAGGCACTGCCAATTATCTTTATGCCTGGACTGCAGGGCCCGGAGGCTTGATTGTTTCCGGTGGTAATACCGCAACCCCCCGGGTCAGGGGATCGTCGAAATATACTGTAGAAGCAACGAGTCCTCTGAGTGGCTGTAAGGGGAAGCTGGAAATATCGGTAGGTGCAGATACCCTCGCACCCACCGCCAACGCTGGTAGGGATACCTTCCTTACCTGTGCCCGCACTACCGTTACCTTAAGCGGTAATGGTTCTGCCACCGGGTCGAATATTCAGTATGCCTGGTCTGCTGTAGGAACTACTGCGGCACCCAACCCTTCAAATGCTATTGCTGGCGCTATTGCCGCCCCAGGGGTATATATCCTTACCGTCCGGAATAATTCCAATGGTTGCTTTGCCCGTGATTCGATAAAAGTGACCATTGATACCCTGAGACCTCAAGTAGCCATCGCATCCCCTGCCCCCATCACTTGTAAAGTTGCAGAGATTACCCTCGATGGAACAGGCTCTGACCAAGGTGCTGCATATACCGCCGCCTGGTCGGGCGTCAATGGGCAGGCTGTGTTGCCGACAGGGAATCCCTACCAGACAAAGGCCAGCGCCACGGGTGATTATCGCCTCCAGGTAACCGATAGCAGAAACGGCTGTATAGGCACGGCAATCACTACCGTTCCGGAAGATAAGGTAAAACCGACGGTCAAAGTGGTTCGGAGTGTGCTCCTGCCTTGTGCCGGAGCAGTTGTAAGCCTGAGTGGAGAAGGATCTTCGACAGGGCAGAAGTATGCCTATCGCTGGACGACCCTCAGCGGTACGGGTACGATTACCGATGAAACGACGCTGGCCCCAAAGATTAATACTGCTGGTGTCTATGGCGTGTTAATCAGTAATACGGAGAATGGCTGTTCAGATACCGCGATCGTTACCGCAGTGGTTGATCCTAACCTCGCTAAAGCACAGGCAGGTGCCGACCAGGTGACCTGTACTGATGATGCACAAATCACGGCCATTTTACCTGCCGGATCTACAGGGGTGTGGTCAAGCAAGACAGGGGCTTCTATCGAGATGCCCAACGATTTCGTTACAGAGGTGTTCAGCCTTAAAGTCGGGCGCAATGTGTTTGTCTGGACTTTATCCAAATCACAATGCCCCAACTACAGTTCGGACTCCCTGATCATCACCCGGGAAGAGCCACCTGTAGCTAATGATGACCAGATCTTACTAGAATCCGGCCTGCGCAGGCTCACGCTGAATGTCGTACAGAACGATCAGGTCAAAACCACTGCGGGTACTTTGGTGAAAATAATTACAACCCCTAAAATTGGCCGTATTGATTCGATTGCAGGCCCGTTGGTCACCTATAGTATCGCCCCCCGGCTCTTTGGCATGGATGGGTTTACCTATCAGCTTTGTAATCAGGCCTGTCCGACCCTTTGCGATACGGCTTCGGTGAAGGTAGATGTTAAGTTCGATCCTGCAGCGGCAAGAGAGCCGGTCGCCAATACCATTACCCCCAATGGCGATGGTACCAATGATGAACTTCGGTTTGAGATCCTCGATAATGCCGACCCCGAATTCTTCCCCGACAACGAAATCGTCATCTTTAACCGTTGGGGGGATATCGTTTTTAAAGCAAGGCCTTATAATAATGACTGGAGGGGCCAGAACGGCGCCGGGCAGGAATTACCTCATGCCACCTATTACTATATCCTGAGGCTGGATATTTCCAGAGGCTTGATTATCAAAGGGGACATTACAATAATAAAATAACGGGAGGGACTCCGCTTAGCAGCAGAAAGGGTCTCGGGTAATAAATTTTCTGGGGTTGGGTAAAAAGTATTCCGCCGCCTACGGCGGCGAAAGAAAGTTTTTAAATGACACTGTTTTCACTGATTTTGCGAAGCAAAATCAGTGAAAACAGTGTCATTTAAAAATGTCATTTGGCGGCGTCAGCCGCCAAATGAAGG
>JBEIGB010000048.1:0-26980 GCA_040382095.1 Lewinellaceae bacterium | reverse complement strand
CGCCTGGGGGCGTTCAAACCCCCCCCCCCCCGCCCTGTGGCCGCCGCCCCCCCCCAAACCCTTCTTCCCCCGCCCCATCATCCCACTGTGCTTCATCCAACAATCGGGACACCCCGCGGCTCTGAAATTTAATGCGGTTGTGTAAAAGTATTCCGCCGCCTACGGCAGCGAAAGAAAGGTTTGAACGAACACTGTTTTCACCGATTTTGCTAAGCAAAATCAGTGAAAACAGTTTTCGTTCAAAATATTATTGGGAGGCATCAGCCGCCAAATGAAGGCCTCCGGCCTTTTTACACAACCTCAAGACAAAAGACTTTTCGAACAGCCTTATGCAACACTTTCTTTCGTTGCCTTCGGCGGCGAAATACTTTTTACACCACCTCCTAAAATTCCTGACACCACCAAATAACATTTTGCACGAACACTGTTTTATTGAGTTTGCAAAGCAAACTCAATAAAACAGTGTTCGTGCAAAAGCGTCTTTTGCCGCCGAAGGCGGCGAAAGACTTCTTATAAAACCTCATTTAAAATATTCTCTCAAAAAGCCCCCTGAAAATTAAAACTAACTGCTCCGCTAGCTGTTTATGCTTTGATTTTTACAAAAACAAAGATGGATCATGAAAAGAGTTGTTTTTCCCGTTGCCCTGGTCGGTGCGCTGTTCCTTACAGCGGGCTTTACCGGGATTTCTTCCTTTATTAAACCTGCAGGTATGAAACTTCGTTTCTGGAAACCCGAACCACAATTACCACAAGAGGTCGAGAACATCTATCAGTTTACCGTTAAGGACCTCTATGGCAAAGAAGTATCACTGGCCGATTACAAAGGAAAAGTACTACTGATTGTCAACACAGCTTCCCGATGTGGGCTTACCCCACAGCTCAAAGGGCTGGAATCGCTCTATGAGACGTATAAGGACAGAGGCCTCGTCGTACTTGGCTTCCCCTCCAACGATTTTGCCGGTCAGGAACCGCTCGAGGGTGAGGCAATCGCCGAGTTCTGCACCAAAAACTACGGTGTAACTTTCCCGGTCTTTGACAAGGTGAAGGTCAAAGGCCAGGATGCCTGCCCGCTCTACCAGTTTCTTGCAGATATCGAACGCAACGGAAAGGTGGATACGAAGCCAGGCTGGAATTTTCACAAATACCTGATTGACCGCGAAGGACGGGTGCAGGATTATTTCGCCAGCCAAACCTCCCCTGAATCAGAAAAGGTACGCAAAGCGATCGAAGCGCTGCTGTAAATCCTTTTCCATGAAAATTGATATCCTTGCCATTGGGGTCCACCCCGACGACGTGGAGTTAAGTTGTAGCGGCACCCTGCTGCGGCACATCGCGATGGGCCGCAGCGTGGGGCTGCTCGACCTCACCCGGGGCGAGCTTGGGACCCGTGGGACAGCGGAAATTCGCGACCGCGAGGCAGCAGAGGCGGCAACGCGTATGGGTGCGAAATTCCGTAAAAACCTGGGTATGGCCGATGGGTTTTTCAGCAACGATAAAGAACACCTGCTCCCCATCATCCAGGTTATCCGCGAACACCGTCCGGAAATCGTACTTGCCAATGCGATATCCGACCGCCATGCAGACCATGGCCGGGCGGCAAAGCTCGCTTCCGACGCCTGCTTCTACGCTGGCCTGTCTAAAATTGAAACTATCGGAGATAATGGCCTGCCCCAGGAACGCTGGAGGCCACAAGCAGTCTATCACTATATTCAGGACTACAACCTGCCTGCCGATTTCGTGGTGGACATCACGGCATTCATCGGCCAGAAAATCGAAGTCGTACTGGCTTTCCGGTCACAATTCTACAACCCGGACGCTGAAGAGTACGCCGATCAACTGAATACGCCGATTTCCGGTAAGGATTTTCTCGATTTCCTCAGGGCAAAAGCCCGTACTTACGGTCGCCCCGCAGGCTTCGAATACGCAGAGGCATTCACCGTGGGCCGTACACCCGGTGTGACGGATTTATTTTCATTGAGTTGATTTTCCCCTCCATTTCCTCCACATATTGTACTTCCCCGAGCCGGATTTTCACCGGAAAACGGAAAGCCCGTTCCATTTTATATTCCAAACGACAAAACAGGGCCAAATCAGCTGGTGAAAAGCCTTTCGCGGTCACCGACGGCTCGTATATAACGGGCTTCACTGCTGGTAAAGCCGCTTTTCGCGGGAAAATCCGATAAACACCACTAAGCGGGTACTGCGTGTTTCCAGGACCGGGAAGTGCCCGGTTGAGCTCGATCAGGGGTTTTCCCTTTATCTGCCAGGAAGACGCCTCCTGTCCCGACAAAGATGAAGTGACGAACAACCCTGTAAGTAAGGTAATTACTGCAAAGATCAGGCTTCGATTCAATACCATATCCTTTAAAGTTTATACTCCGCTGCAACAAGTCTATTTTTCAAATCGGTCATTGCGCCGCCGCTGCCCGGGCCGGTCGCGCGGGACCTCGCGCCGTGGCCGTGCTTCCCGCTCTCCCCAGGGGCGCTGATGGCGTTCCGGGCCATCGTCCCGGAATTTTCGGGTACCTTCGTAGAGTTCGACCTTTACCATTCTGCATTCCAGGGGGCCATTAAACAAGGGTATCCGCCGGGAAGTCCTCAGCCCGATACACTTGAGCGCCTCCATATTGGCAGAGATAATCCACGCAGTATAACCGCGAAAAGCCTGCTTCAGGCGGTCGCCGATCATTTGGTAAAGCCCTTCGATATTCCGTTCTTCCAGTCGGGAATCGTAGGGGGGGTTCATGATAATCATCCCATTCTCGGCAGGTGGCGTGAGCGTTTCAAAGCGACGACGTTCAAAACGGACTTTACCCTCCAGGCGGGCGTGCCGGGCATTCACCTCGGCAGCCTGTATGGCCCGGTAATTTTTATCAAAACCGAGGATAGGAAACGAAAACGGCACCATCGCATCACGCGCCTGTGTGCGTACGTCTGCCCAAAGCATGGGATCAAAATTTGACCAACGCATAAAGGCAAAATCCTCGCGGTACCATTGCGGGGGGATGTTAAAAGCATAATAGGCCGCCTCGATAGGAATCGTTCCGGAGCCGCACATTGGGTCAACAAATGCACTATCTTTTTTCCATCCCGAGAGCAACACCATTCCAGCAGCGAGGACTTCGTTGATCGGGGCAGGCCCCGTTTCCTGCCGGTATCCCCGCTTGTGCAGCGATTCCCCGCTACTGTCCAGAGAAACCGTACACTGATGGCCGCTGATATGTACATTAAAGCGGATATTGGGCTGCTCCACCTCTACCGAGGGCCGTCGCCCGGTTTTGGCGCGGAACGCATCCACAAGCGCATCTTTGGTTTTCAGGGCGATATACTGGGAATGGGTGAACACCTTGGAAAAAGTCACCGCATCAATGGCAAAAGTATCATCCACATCCATATAAGGCGCCCAGTCGAAGTTGAGCAATGCATCATAAAAAGCGCGCTCATCGGCAGCCTCGAAGGTGTGTATTGGACAAAGGACACGCAAAGCGGTACGCAGCTCGAGGTTGCTACGGTATAAAAGGCGCAAATCTCCCTCACACTCTACTGCCCGTTTTCCGATGGAAACCCCGGCCGCCCCTATTGCCCTGAGCTCTTCTGCCAACACCTCTTCTAACCCCGCAAGGGTTTTGATAATCAGTCGCACGTTGTTGTTTTTGCAAAGGTACGATTCTTTAGAGTTGTATGAAAGGTTAATCGCCAGCTACTACCTTAACGCATCTTTCCCCCAGCTTCCTGCTTTTTCATTTCCACAAACGAATAATTGCTTTAATTTAGCCGTGCTTTTCAACTGGACAAAATAAATATTGGCTAATATGAACCATCGAAAAATCCTGTACTGGTCGGTCACTGTAGCTCTGGCTGGTTTTTTATTTGGCTTCGACACTGTGGTTATTTCCGGTGCCGATCTTTCCCTGCAGGCCCTCTGGCCACGGGGCGCTTTTTTCCATGGCTTTGTAGTAATGGCCTCTGCCTTGTGGGGAACTGTGCTTGGCGCCCTTACGGGGAGTATCCCAACGGACAGGATAGGTCGAAAAAAGACCCTTTTGTGGATTGGAATTTTCTATCTGGTCTCTGCGCTTGGCTCTGCACTCGCCAATGATCCATGGACTTTTGCTTTTTTCCGGTTTCTGGGCGGACTGGGGGTCGGTGCTTCTACCATAGCCGCTCCTGCTTATATTTCAGAAATTGCACCGGCAAAAAACCGGGGCAAGCTGGTCGCGCTTTATCAGTTCAATATCGTATTCGGCATACTCATCGCTTTTATTTCCAATTACCTCCTGCGCAATATGGGCACTAACGCGTGGCGCTGGATGCTCGGCGTGGAAGCTGTCCCCGCATTGCTTTACACCCTCATGGTACTCACCGTACCGCGAAGCCCCCGCTGGCTGTTGGTCAAAAAACGCGATAAAGCCGGAGCGATTGCCGTACTTCGGATTATTGACCCTGGTATGGATGTCGAAGCGGAAACTAATCGCATTCTCGCCGACCAGGCTGCAGCAGACCACAGCGAGACGATTTTTCACCCTAAATACCGTTTTCCCCTCCTGTTGGCCTTCCTCATCGCCTTTTTCAATCAGTTTTCGGGTATTAATGCATTTTTATATTACGCGCCCCGGATTTTTGAGATCGCAGGACTGGAGAAAAGTGCTGCCTTGCTGAGCAGTATCGGTATCGGACTCACCAATCTGGTCTTTACCCTTATCGGATTGACAATGATAGATAAATTTGGCCGAAGGCAGCTCCTGTATATTGGTTCGGTAGGATATATTGTATCCCTTTCCCTGGTAGCCCTGGCATTTGCTATGGGCATAAAAGGCATGGCCGTGCCAGCCTTTTTATTCGTATTTATCGCTTCCCATGCGATTGGACAAGGTGCTGTAATCTGGGTTTTTATTGCCGAAATATTCCCTACCCATCTGCGTGCCCAGGGCCAGGCATTTGGCAGCTCCGTACACTGGGTCCTGGCGGCAGTAATCCCGTCAATGGTACCCCTATTGTTCAATGCGATTGGCGCCGCACCCGTATTTGCCACTTTCGCCTTTATGATGGTCCTGCAATTGCTTTTTGTCTGGCGCCTGATGCCAGAAACGAAGGGGGTTTCCCTGGAGATGCTGGGGCAGCAACTCGCCAAGCATTAAGTATGCGTCGAGGATTTTTAATCACTTTTCCCAATACGCCTTTAAAATATTATGAAAATAGCCTACCGCCTGTTCATTCCTGCCCTGCTCCTGCTCATTGCAGGGTTATCCTGTAAACCTAAAGGCAAACCAGATAATGCCGTTGAGGCGCCAAAAGCGGCATACGATGAGCCCCACCGCCCCTGGTTTCATTTCTCCCCTCCCGCCAACTGGATGAACGACCCCAACGGAATGGTTTATTACGAAGGGGAGTATCATTTGTTTTACCAATACTACCCCGACAGCAACGTTTGGGGCCCCATGCACTGGGGGCATACCGTGAGCCGGGATTTGGTTTCCTGGGAGCATCTCCCGATTGCCCTTTATCCGGATTCCCTCGGTTACATCTTCTCCGGCAGCGCTGTTGTGGATTGGAACAACAGCAGTGGCCTGGGGAAAGACGGCAGACCTCCCCTGGTAGCCATATTCACTTATCACAACAGCGAAGGAGAAAAGGCAGGACGTTCGGATTTCCAGACCCAGGGCATCGCCTACAGTAATGACAAAGGCAGGACCTGGACCAAGTACCCCGGCAATCCGGTCATTCCAAACTCCAAAAATATCCGCGATTTCCGCGATCCCAAGGTGCGCTGGCATGAGGAGAGCAAGCAGTGGATCATGATTTTTGCAGCTTTTGACCATCTGAAAATCTGGGGTTCACCCGACTTAATCCGCTGGAAGCTGCTCAGCAACTTTGGAAAAGAATCGGGTGCCCATAGCGGCGTTTGGGAGTGTCCGGATATGTTTCCCATAGAGGTTGAAGGGGGTGATGATACGAAGTGGGTTATCCTCTCCAGTATTAATCCCGGAGGCCCGTCCGGAGGATCTGCTACTCAGTATTTCGTCGGGGAATTTGACGGGGAAAAATTCACCCTGGATCCCGGTTTTGCTAAAACGGTGGCGAAAGGCAAAGGCGTTTGGCTGGACGGAGGCCGAGATAACTATGCCGGGGTCACCTGGTCCGATATCCCTGCCTCCGATGGGCGGAGGCTATTTATGGGCTGGATGAGCAACTGGGACTATGCCCAGGTCGTGCCCACGACGGTCTGGAGAAGTGCTATGACCCTCCCCCGCGAGCTCACCCTGCACAAAACGCCTTCCGGATACCGGATTTTTTCCCTGCCCGCGAAGGAATTACAAGCCTTGCGGGATACGCGTGCCGCAATCCCAGGTGCTGCTATCGAAGGCACCCTGGACCTGGATAGTACCCTGAATGGCATTTCGCCCGCTTCCATGGAGCTCCGCCTCGATTTCATCCATTCCGGACCAGAAGCGGATTTCGGCGTAGAACTCAGCAATAATACAGGAGATATTTATAAAATTGGGTTTAATGCTGCAACAAACCGATGGTACAGCGACCGGTCGAAATCCGGCAAAAACGATTTTTCCGAATCGTTTACCGGGCTGACGCCTGCCAGCGCCACCAGGGTTTCCGACAGCAAAACCGTCCGGTTCCATCTGTTTTTCGACGCTTCCTCCGCAGAGCTCTTTGCCGATGACGGTGCCAATATCCTGACCAACGTTTTCTTTCCCCAGGCACCTTTTTCCAAGGCCAAAATATATTCCGGAAACGGGAAGGTCAAGTTAATCGGCGGGGAAGCGTTCGGATTGCGCAGGATATGGTAAATCGCTGCCTTCAGCGCTTCAAAAAAATATTCTTTGGCGGCTTGTGCCGCCAAATGAAACGCCGGGTGCTTTTTACACAACTCCGGACTCAGGAGATGCCCTCAATTGGTTCAAGCTACGACTCTTATCTACCTTTGTAAGGCATCTCCTAACGGAATCATCGTTTTATTGCCGATAACAAGCTTATACCAACCGCCAATTCCAACCCTGGTGGAAATATTTTGTAAACCACACAAAAAATACCCGGATACCTGCCACAACGGTCAGCAACTCCCCCAACATAAATCACAATAATCATCCTAATCCCATAAATCACGGTTCAGACAATTTTCTTCGGCTGGAAGTTCCCATAAATACCCCTATTTCCCCCGTCTCCCGTCCCCCGTCCCCCGTCTCCCGTCTACCGTCCCCCGTCTCCCGTCTACCGTCTCCCGTCCCCCGTCTACCGTCTACCGTCTACCGTCTACCGTCCCCCCGTCCCCCCGTCTCACAACCCGCCCTGCGGCCTTCCCTGTCGCCTCCCCATTGTCCAGCACCTGTACACCATTCACAAAGACATGCTGAACGCCCACAGCGTATTGATGTGGCTGCTCAAACGTAGCCCGGTCGGCAATGGTGTTAGGATCAAAAAGGACCATATCGGCGAAATAGCCGGGTTGTAAACGGCCACGATTTGGAATGCCGAGGTGCTCGCAGGGCAGGGCGCTGAGTTTGTGTATCGCTTCTTCCAGCGGGATAACTTTCTCTTCGCGGACATATTTACCCAGCAAGCGGGCGAAATTGCCATAAGCGCGGGGATGTGTACTGGATTTCATAAATGCGCCCTCTGCAGCAAGGGCCCCGGCATCGGAGCCAAAGCTCATATACGGGAGCTTCATCTGCTTTTTCACATTATCCTCCGACATCAGGAAATACACCGTACCGACCCGCGTACCATCTTCGATCACCAGGTCAATAGCTGTTTCTTCCGGACTTTTGCCGCGCAGGGCCGCTACCTCGGCCAGGGTTTTGCCCGTATAAGGCTTGAGCGCTTCCGTCTTGAACTCCACCAGCAGGAGGTTTTCAGCACTTCCCGCCGCATAATAGAGATTTTCCCAATCCTGGGCATCCGTTTTCATTTCTGCAATCACCTTGGCACGGATTTTCGGATCTTTCAGCCGGGCGGCCCAGGCATCGTAGCCGCCTTCCTGCACCCAGGGCGGCATAGAAGCGTCCAATCCGGTAGCACCAGCCACATAGTTGTACATATTCGTCGTGATGCGGATACCTGCCTGTCGGGCGCTATCTATCTTCGTAATGACCTTATCCATCTTAGTCCAGTTAGCTTTCCCTCCGGCTTTGAGGTGGTAAATTTCCGCAGGAAGCCCCCCTTCTTTAGCGATGCGGATCGTTTCATCTACCGCTTCCAGGAGTTTATTACCTTCGCTGCGCATGTGGGTAATGTACATGCCGCCGTATTCGGCAGCAACCTGACAGAGAGCGATCAATTCTTCGGTACTGGCATAAAATGCGGGTGCATAAATCAGAGACGATCCGATACCCAGGGCACCTTCTTCCATCGCCTGCCGTGCGAGTGCTTGCATACGAGCCAGCTCTTCCGGCGTAGGCGGACGGTTGTCGTAGCCTACTTCGTGGATACGCAGGGTAGTAGCCCCTACAAAAGAGGCGACATTCATAGAAACGCCTTTGTCCTGAAGCGTTCGGAGGTATTCCCCCAGTGTTGTCCAGGTAATATCGAAACGTACATCGCCCTGCTGTGCTATCATCCCTTCTTTCATCTTGGCATTCAGCGGCCCCATCGACCAGCCCTCGCCGAACACCTCCAGAGTGACGCCCTGTTTGAGGTCGCTCAGCCCACGGGGGTCCACCAGGAGGCTTTCTGTACCCCAGCTGAGCATATTGACGAATCCGGGGCTCAGGGCCATACCCTTCGCGTCCACTTCGCGCCTCCCTTTGGCACGGCCAATATCGCCGATTGCTGCGATTGTATCGGCATTAACGGCAATACTGCCCGAATAAGGCTTGTTGCCCGAACCATCGTAGATCATGGCATTGCGGATAATAAGATCGTATTCTGTTGGCCGCTGGCAGGAAAACAGCAGGAGCAGAAGTCCGGCGCAGGAAAGCAGGCGGAGGCGCATAAAAAATGGTTTTTAGGTGAAAGAATGGCCTGAAAATACGCTTTTGTCCGGTATTTTGCATAAAAATTTGTCGGGGTGCATTTGGGGGTAAGCACACTTTATTAGCCTGCGAAATAACCCGTAAAAGAAATTTGGCAATATCTTTGTGTATGCTTCGGCGTATGCCAGGAGGAATTTTATGCCTGAGAAACACACCCCCCATTTTTCTCTTTTCCGAATTTTCAAAGAACTTCCTCTGATTTCTTCATCGGAAAATGCGTACTCTTTCAAAAAATTTTTAAAGAAGTAGAATATGCCTAAATCACCTCTGGATTATTTGTTGAAAAAGAAAATATCTGTTAACTATTTACGGATCATGTTTATCCTTACCTGCTTCTTTGGCATACAAGTCCTGTCCCTTGCCCAAAACAAGCCCTTGCCTTATTCCGAAATTGGGGAATATCCGCAAACTTATACCCCCGAAGCGGTGGTGGCGCGAATGATTGATGGCCTGGGCTTCCGTTATTATTGGGCAACAGAAAGCCTGCGCCCGGAGGATTTGAAATTCAGACCAACACCCGAAGCGCGTAGCTCTGAAGAAACCATTGATCATATCATGGGCTTGTCAGAGTGGATATTGAAGCCGATCAAAGGAGAAATCCTTACCCGTTCCGGAGAGGAGATCTCTAAATTGCCCTTTGCCCTAAAACGCGAACGCACACTATGGAACCTTAAAGAAGCAAGTGATTTGTTGAAGACAGGCAGGATAAGCATTGCAGACCTGAAAATTAACATTAAGGCAGGCGATAAAATAAATTCGCATCCATTTTGGAACGAAATCAACGGACCGATTGCCGATGCACTCTGGCATGTGGGACAAGTAGTCGCTTTCAGGCGTTCGTCCGGAAATCCCTTTGATGGGAAAGCCAATGTTTTTATGGGTAAATATATGGGCACACCTGCGGTGGAGACAAAAAAGTAAGGAAAATGCACCTTTCTCCCCAGAGACGCCGTTAAATTAGTATCAGGTTATGTGAAAAGACAAAAAAGATGCTGACAAAAGAAATCATAAAGCAAAGAATCAATCAAAATAAAAATCAAATCAAGCAATTGGGAATAGAGGTGATTGGATTATTTGGGTCCTATGTGCGCGAAGAGCAGCATGAGGAAAGCGACATTGATTTGCTGATCGCATTTGAAAAAGATAAAGAGAATTTCAATAATTTCATGGAGGTCTGCTACCTGCTTGAAGCTATTTTTGAGGGAGAAAAAGTAGAAGTCGTAACGAAAAATGGATTGAGCCCATATATTGGCCCTAAAATTTTAAAGGAAGTAGAATATGTCTAAATCACCTCTGGATTATTTACGCCATATTCTGGATGATGCAATTATTGCATTTTCATCCCCCCCAATAAAAATAATAAGCGGATGAAATACCTAAATTTGGAGTAAGACATTTATATTTTACGCTTACTTTGCTTGTGACTTACATATTCGTTTGTAAAATGCGATACGAGCGTGAATATCAAAATTAACAAAATAGTAATAGCAATATTGCTCTTGTTAATACCAAAAAATCCAATACTCCAAATAATGATAATCCATTGAACAAAATAGATATTTGTTACTCCTTTACTCCACCTAAATAGTAATTCAAAAAGTTTATTCATTGGTACTTTGTCCAGAATTAATTTGTTGAGATAAAGCCAGAAAATAACAAAACCGCACATAAATAACATACCACCCTGTCGGCTATGATAGTAGTCATTAAAATGGTAATCTATATTTGAGTGTGAAATAAAAACGCCAATAAACAGAACCAAAATGCCAATTATCCCAAAGTATTTAAAGGTGATATTGGGGTCTTTTGAGTTTTTTATTCTGTTACCAAGAAACATACCCAGTAGAGGAAACGATAACCAAGGAAACACAGGAAAAGCAATTTTATTGTCAATAAAGCCGAATTCAATTGGCTGGTCTCCCCAAAACAGCTCTGTAATTAGGTCTATAACTGAAAGGTTTAGCTTTAATCCCCAAATATATGGGGAAAACATGCTAATCAGAAATGCAGATAATAAAAGGATGTATGAATTTATTTTGAACTCCTGAAGAAGAGCCATAATCATAAGCGCAATTCCGGCAAATTGTAAAATATCAACAATAGTTAAAATCGTGTATACGTTCAGTTTTTCTAATGGAATTGTTTTTAAAATATCCAGTTGGAAATAAGTTGAAAGCGTAAATGGAATAACCCCCCTTAAGATATTTAAAAGGTAACCTGCTAAAAATATTTTAATGCCACGAAATAATTTAGGCTTTAATGCTGATTTCCTTGAGAATATAAAGGAAAATCCCATCAAAGTCATAAAAACAGGAGCAGCTGGTGGCCCGCCAAGAAATTCTATGATTTGTCCTAATACCGAGTTTTTTACTTCTTGACATGCAAATACATCCAAAGTATGAACAGCTATCATAAAAAATACTGCTAAACCTCTGGCAAGGTCTATGGACATAAGCCTGTTTTCTTGAGTTGTTACATTCATCTTTTCTCATTTTTAGCCTGCAAAATTGCAATGCTGAAAAATGAAATTATTTGACAAATGTCACAAAATCATTTTGCTCTTAAACGGCTCAGTGTTTCTCGTGAAATTCCAAGAAAGGAAGCAATGTATGTCAACGGGATGCGTTGGAAAAGTTGTGGCTCTTTGTCAAGTAATATCAGATATTTATCGATAGAACTCATCATTTGGGAAAAGTAAATCTTATCCTCTAAAAACAAAGTATAGTCCTCTATAATTGCATTTACAAAATTAGCGATTTGAATATTGGAGGACATTAAGGGCCTTACCTGTTTTAAATTGATTGAGACGAGCGTGCTATTTTCAATTAACTCCATAGTTTCTCTCGAAGGATTATCCCTGAAGTTTTGTAATGAACCAACCATATCATTTTCCAAAGCAAACCAAGTGTTCACTTCTACACCGTCTTTCAGGTAGTAACTTCTCACAGCACCTTTTACTACAAAATAGGCAAAATCGTGCCGTTGTTTTTCTTTAATAAGCACGTGCTTTTTGCCCAAATTTAGAATTGACAAATGACTACATATTTCTGCTTTTGTATTTTCGCTTAGTTTTTGGTTAGTTGCAAAATAGTCTATAAAAGATTTGAATAAGGTGTCCATTCTAAAACGTCCATTTGATTAATTTTGCCTGATGGTTTTTATTGCTACTCCTGTATCGAATAGAAGGATCAATTTTTTTGCCCAATAGGTGTTCTAATTTTTCCAAAAAAGAAAAGTAATTGTCTGCATAATCCAGCACAGGAATTTCATCTGAAAACTGAACTAAAAAGTCCAGGTCACTTTTATCGTGCATTGATCCTTTTGAAGCTGAACCAAATAAGGCAATAGATTTTACTTTATGTGCTTCACAAAGCACAATAATTTCATTTAATCTGTCTTCAACTAGTTTAATCATTTTGATTCAATAGCGATAATTCTTACAATATACGCTTCGCCCATCCTTTTCCGCTGCAATCGCACCAACACCAAACAAACCTATTCTACCAGTTCGCGCTGCCTGACGCCTATAGCAGCATTCTGCCGGGTCTGAACGTTCCCCACGACCCACTCCCCTACCTTTTTACCCTGCTTCGTCCCCTCCTCGACGGCCCGCCGGTAGTGGATACCCGCATACAGGCGGCTAATCGCTGCTTCTTCGCCGGCAGCCTGGAAGGAATCAAAGCTTCGGACGGGTAATCCATACTCGACTTCCGTAGAATCCGTGAAGGAAAAAGGGGACCCAAAGAGATCGGTCAAAACAGCGGCCGCAGCGTTGGAAATCACGCTGTGTCCACTGGTGTATTCGGGGAAAGGAGGGGTCTGTAGCAACGGCACCCAGTCCTCATCCACATATTCGTTGATGACCGTCTCGGGGCGTGCCACGATGCTCCTCCACTTTTCATCCCAGCAACTGATGAAGCCATCGAAAAGGGCAATGGCTACCCGTGCATAAGCCTCCACCGTTGCGGGCATATCAGCCTTTGCCTTTCGGGTTGCGATTGAAGTAATACCCATCCAGTGACCACCGGGCGTGATTTTTTTGGCTGCAAACATCGCATGGCCATGGTGATGGGAAACATACGGATTGCAGTCCCAGAATTTGGCAATTTCCGTCCGCTCTTCGTTCAATTGATTCACCATTTCATACACCTCCATAGTCTCCTCATAGAAAGGACTATCCTTCTCCATGCTGAAGACATGCGGAGATGCAGGAGGGAACTGGTTGCAGGAATCCAGTGCAAGGGTACGGATTTTCGGCCAGTGCGGTTCGATGCCTTCCATATAATCCGGCGGCGTGGGCTTCCAGAAACCAGCTTCGGGCCGGATGGTATATTTGGGGAAAGAGCGGGTCTGCTTGTAATTGTCTTCACCTGCCCATTTCAGGATATGGGCAGCTACTGCCTCCCCGTAAACAAGAGATTGCTCAAATACTGCATCGGGAATGTCCGTTTTGCGGATACGGCTGTACAACTGCTCCCGGTATTCGTCCATTGTTTCTTCTGAAAAAATCAACGCCTTCCCAACCGTCAGAAAAGCGTGGATGGCGGAAAGGTGCAAATCCAGGGGCTTATCCTTTTCCGGACGTGGAACGGGGTTCAGGCCATTAACCTGACCGGCAAGGGAAACATATTCCGGGTACTGCTGTGCCAGGACTTCAAATGCGGCAATGTTAGGATAAACGTAGATCCTGCTGGCCACCGGCGGAGAGAATATATCGTGGACGATGATATCCGTAAGTTGCTTCACCGAGGCGTGATACAATTCCGGATCCTGGAGGACCGCCTTGTAATCGCCTTCCGTTTTTTTACAGGCTGTACTGCACATCAGGAGTACCATGCCGGGAACGATCGCGAAAAAGAATTGCTTCCTCATACTATATAGAAATTTTACCGATATGCGATTCAAAAATATTAAGAATTCCCCAACCTGTACAACAATGGCCTGCCATTGTTAATGCCAAAAATGAAAAACACCTCCCCGTTGATACGGATACTCCGGATCGCCCGGATTTCCCCCGGGATATTTAATCCGCTTTCCCGGAGCGTCAGGGGCTGAAAGTGGCCTTTTTCTACTCCTTGCAGCAACAACCCCTTCCCGGCATCATACGTGCCAAAATAGGGTGCAGCGCTAAATTGATTCCCCCCTATGAGCACATCGCCTATCCCGTCCTGGTTGATATCCCTGACAAGTATCGCAAAAATTGGGGCAAACTGCGCCTGCAGGGGGAGTTCTTTGCGAAGAAATCCGAAATTGCCCCGGTTTTCAAGCACGATGGAGGCAAAGGTATGCGCCTGCAGGTGCAAGCTTTTCTCCAGAGCTTCCCCGCCAAAAATTTCTGCGATGGTTTTGCCGGCAAAATCCCGGTGCTTCAAAAATTTCTTTTTTATGGAGGGCATCTGTTTGCTCAGGTCATCGCGTGCAGCCATCGGGAATATTCCTTTGGGGGTCGTATAAGCCAGGATAGGGTCCAGGCTCCCGTTGGCATCAAAGTCTGCAATATAGGCATGCAAGGGAAATGCAGGGCTTGGCACATGCCGCGCATTCTTACCCTGGTTCCCTGCAAGGATGTCGAGGTCGCCATCGCCGTCCACATCTGATATTTCGAGGCTTCGCCACCACCCATGCGATTTTTCCAATGCTGGTATCGTTTTTGGGCGGAGGGCTCCCTTCTGGTTTTCCAGTACAATAATTGGCATCCATTCGCCAGCTACCACCAAATCCTGCCATTGGTCGCCGTCCAAATCCACCCAGCACGCGCTGGTCACCATACCGATGTGGGCAAGTTCAGGCGCCCTTTTATCCGTTACTTCTTTGAAGCGACCCGTTCCGTCATTTTGGAGGAGATAGCTGCGGGGGGAAATCCCGTATTGGCCTGGGATCGTACGCCCACCTACAAACAAATCCAGATCGCCGTCGCGGTCAAAGTCGGCGGCGGTTACCGCACCCCCATGCTGGGCTTCCCCGGGCAGCCAATCGCTATGGTCTTCAAAATGCCCCTTGCCATCGTTGATTAGCAGCCGGTCTTTAAGCAAATCCATGGATCCAGTAACCTCATTGCCTGCTGTGACCAGGTACAGATCCGGAGACCCATCGCCATTGGCATCAAAAAACAGCGCGGCAGTCACCTCGAAAGCACCAGCAGGTTCAAAAATCAGCTGTTTGGAAGGCATCAATCCACGTTCTGTCTGAAGCAGTAACCCGCCTCCGGCTCCTTTTGCATTGCCGAAATACATATCCTCCCGCCCGTCGCCATTGACATCGGCAATAGCGATAGGTGGTCCTTCCCTGGAAATCATGTGCGGCTGCAAAAAGGTAGTATTGAAATCATTATATTGATTCTCGCTATGAAAAAGCCCTTCCGGGAGTATTCCCTGAGCAGGTATGAGAAGCGCATTTTCTGCTGGAGCAGCAACAGAAGCGGTATCGAGGGCATCCGATGCCTTCACCCGGATACTTCGATTGAGCGGAACGTCTTTTAGTACCTGAACCTTTCCTCCCGGCCAGATAATCTGAATAGAATCCAGCTTGCGGACCTCTCCTAAGCCCAGGTGCAGGATAGGCGGCACTGAAGACTGAAAACCCCGGCAGGGATAATTTTCCAGCATACGAATCGAATTACCCGAATACGCCAACAATTTCACACCGATACCGAATGGATTTTTTCCGCTACCCTCAGGTACGACCTGCAAATAGCCATTAGATCCTTTCAGGTCGCGCTCCCGGGTATTATTGCGCAAAACCGATGCTTTCCGGTTGATATGATTCACCACGAGATCGAGGTCACCGTCGTTATCGAGATCGGCATACGCAGAGCCGTTCGACAGGGTTGGGGTCGTTCCGCCCCACGCTTCGGTTTGATCGGAAAAGGTGAGGTCGCCGTTGTTGCGGAAGAAAACGTTCGGTACGGTGCCGTCGGGCATTTCGTCCACAAGGCGCTGATCACTCAGATCCGGGTTATTTTTCAATCCCCCCCTGATTTCCCGGTTGGAAATGAAATTGATATAGTCCATATCATTCGGGCGACGCCTGATCCCATTGCTGATAAAGAGGTCTTTGTACCCATCGTTGTCAAAATCGGCAAAAAGTGGCGCCCAGCTCCAGTCGGTGGCATGGATACCCGCCAGCATGGCAATCTCGGAAAAAACCGGTGTTCCGTCATTCTGGGTTCCGAGGTTGAGCTGCAGGGCATTCCGGGCAAATTGCCGGCCATAGCCAAAATCGAGCTTCAGCTTGAATATTTCGTAAGCGTCTTCACCGGCAGATCGCTTTACCACAACCTCATCTTCCGGCAACATATCCAGGGAGAGCATATCAACCTGCCCATCGTTGTTGTAATCCGCCAGGTCATTACCCATCGAAAAGCGGCTGGAATGGGCCATGGCGACGTTCCCGGCCTCCCGGAATACGGGTTGCTTCCCGATACCGACAGCGGTATTTAGATAGAGGTAGTCATTTTCGTTAAAATCGTTGGAAATATAGAGATCTGGCCATCCGTCACCATTGAGGTCGCTCACACCTACCCCGAGGCCATAGCCGATCTGACTGCTGTAAATCCCCGCCTCGCGGGTCACTGGTATAAACTTGCCACCATTGTTCCAGTAAAGCCGGTCGCCGGCTTTGGGGTCCTCGACCTGGCGCAACACGGCCTTGCCGTAGGTGCGGGAGGTATGTACCGAGTGATTGAGCAGATACATGTCCAGGTCGCCATCGAGGTCAAAATCGGCAAAAGCTGCCTGGGTGCTGAAACCGGAAAAATCCAGCCCGAATACTGCTGCTTGCTCACTGAAAGTAAGATCGCCATTATTGATAAAAAGCTGGTTGCGTCCGTTGATCCCCTTATAAGCACCCAAGCGGCACTGGTAGATATCCAGCAATCCATCGCCATTGACATCGGCCATAGAGACCCCGGTTTTCCAGAGACCCGGCGAAGCCACCCCAGCCTTTTCCGTAATATCTTCGAAACGCCAGTTCCCTTTGTTGAGATACAGCTTATTCTCTACCTGGTTGCCGGAAAAATACAAATCTACCAGGCCATCATTGTTGATATCGCCCAGAGCAACCCCTCCCCCATTGTAATAATACAGATATTCGATGAGGTTGAAATCCTCCCCTTCGCTGAGTTGGTTATTAAAGGTTATACCGGATTTTCCGGCGGAGACTTCCTGGAAAAGGGTATCTGCTCGCCGGCAATGCGGGAGAAAAAAAATAACCAGGAAGCATGAAATTCCTGTAAAAGCCTTTTTTATCGCCATTTCAACGCGATTCTGAAGTTGGAGAGGACTTTGATAGGTTGTTTTTAAGCGGCCGGAATATCTGTAGCGTATCGGAGTTATTTGCAGCGAAAAGCAATCGTTCCCCGGCTGTTTCTATCCATAAAAATTTACGGGCCTGCCCCTTGAGCCGAAATCCACTATCCAGGGGCGGTACGGGCCTGAACCCTCCCTTTCCGTCCCCTTTGAGTAACGCACCATAACTCGCATCATAACGCCCTGCTTCCGGCTTGACGTGATACAAATTCCCGCCCAGCAAGATATCCTTGTGGCCGTCACTATCAATATCCTCAACAGCAATGGCATATACCGGGGAAAACTGTGCCGCCGCAGGTAATCGGACGCTACGGAATCCCCCCTTGCCATCATTGAGAAACACCATACTCGACAAAGTTACTGCCTGCAGTACCACTGAACGCTGCAGGACTTCAGGAGCGAAAATATCCTCAATCCGCCGCCCCTTGTAGTTTTCGTATTTCAGATATTGCTTCTTGAGGGAGGGAAGTTGTTGCACCAAATCATGCCGAAGTACCATCGGGTAAGCTTTCTCCCCGTTGTACTGGGTCAGAATTTGTTCGATATTTCCATTCTGGTCAAAATCATTGATATATAGCTTGATAGGCTTCTCCTCCGATGCGTGGAATCGGGAATTTAACCCGTGGTTGCCGGCAATGATATCCATCAGACCATCCCCGTTCAGGTCGGCAACTTCCAGAGCACTCCACCAGCCAGCAGTATTTTCCAGTCCGGCAGTGGCAGATACCTCTGTAAATTGCTTGCCATCATTCCGAAATAGCTTGATGGGCATCCATTCCCCTGCAACCGCAAGATCGGCATCGCCATCGCGGTCGAAATCCAGCCAGGCGGAGGAAGTAATCATCCCAATCTTCTTCAAGGCAGGAAGCAAACGGGCAGAAACATCTACAAAATTGCCCTTGCCGTCATTCTGTAACAGGTATCCGTTGCAGGGCAGGCCATAGTAGAAGGGAATGCTCCGAATACCGACAAAAAGATCGGTATCCCCGTCACCATCAAAATCCTGTGGCTGCACCGTTGAGGAGCTCTCATACTGGTATGCCGGCAGGATTTGTTCTGACTTTTTTAGTTTACCCCCACCAGTATTCAAGTAAAGCCGGTCGGCAAGGGTGGAAGAACTGACAGAAACCTCACTGCCTCCACTGGCAACATAGAGGTCGTTCCTGCCATCGCCATTGGCATCAAATATAGCGCAGCTAACATCCTCGGCACTTTTATCCACTTCGAAAATATCGGTATTGCTCAGGGAAAACCTACCATTAGCCTGCTGGACATACAAACTTCCCGGACTATCCATAGCCCCACCAATGTAAAAATCCGTCCGGTCATCGCCATTCATATCGCCGCTGCACATGCAAGGACCCTCTGTAGAAAGCATGTGAAATAGCAGCCGATCCCGGTCAAAGTCAACAAAAAGATTCTCCCGGTGGACAAAAGTTGCCGGGCGATTAGCGCGCATTTCCTCAAAAAGCGTCATTGAGGACTTTGCGGAGGCGACATTTTTATCCGGCATCGTCGCCGATTCCTGACGCAGAACAAGGGTCTGATTAGTGGGTACGTCCTGTAGGCGCGTCACGCGCCCGTCCGGCCATTCTACCACTACTTCCTCTACTACTTTCAATTTACCCAGACCGATATTAGGACGGGGATCTACTGTGGACTGAAAACCGCGGTTAGGTACCTGTTCGACATAATACTCCTGACCGTTGGTACGAATAGTAATTTTAGACCCTACCGCCGCAGTATTCGCCGGCGTGCCTTTTAAGTCGAACTTCAGGTAAGTATGGTCCGGGTGTATTTTGTCGTTGCGGTTTTCGTAGAGAAAAAACGGCATATTGACATTATTCACGACCAGATCCAGGTCGCCGTCGTTATCCAGGTCGCCGTATGCAGAGCCATTGGAAAAACCCGGCTCGCCCAGTCCTAAAGCTGACGACTTGTTGGTAAAGGTCAGGTCGCCATTGTTGACAAAAGCGTAATTGGGTACGGCCTGGGAGGGAATGAGGTCCACAAGTTGCTTGTAATCCACCCCTTTGTTAGAGATGATGCGTTGCACTGTATTTTCCTCGGTGACGAATTTCAGGAAATCCTGGTTGGTCAGATCCTGAAAAATGCCATTGGCGACAAAGATGTCTTTCATGCCGTTGTTGTCAAAGTCGAAGATGAGGGCCCCCCAGCTCCAGTCGGTGGCATGTACCCCGGCAAAGCGGCCAATCTCACTGAAGGTCCCATCCTGGTTGTTGAGTTGGAACATATTCCGCGTAAACTGATGGCCGTAGCCGCTTTCCACATGCAGGCGGTAGCGGTCCCAGCTATCGAAGGTCGTTACGGTTTTAATCCGCTCCTCCTGCTCAGGGAGCATATCGGTGACGAATATCTCCGGGTAAGCATCATTGTTGATATCGGCGAGATCGGCACCCATGGATGCAGCGCTGACGCTCCGGATGCAGTTTTCCAGGTCTTCGCGAAAGGTCCCATCGCCATTATTAAAATACAGGTAATCCCGTTCAAAGAAATCGTTGGAGACGTAGATGTCCGGCCACCCGTCTTTATTGATATCCCCGACGGTGACCCCCAGGCCGAATCCAATCACGCTGCCGTAAATACCTGCCGCTTCGCTCACATCGGTGAATTTGCCCCCGTCATTGCGGAATAATTTATCCCCGCCAACCGGATCTCGGTTGGGGCGCTCATTTTTGCGCAAATTGAAGCTTCCGATTGCCTGGTAGGAATTGTTCAAGAGGTACATATCGAGGTCGCCGTCTTTATCATAATCGAAAAATGCAGCGTGTGTTGAGAAACCCTTGTCGGCAAGACCATATTTTTCTGCCTGCTCAGAAAATTCGGGAATCCCCTCCGCGTTGTTACCCTTGTTGATGAACAGCTCGTTCTGCTTGTTATCCCCCTTGATATCGCCGGAGTTGCAGACATAAATATCCAGCAGCCCATCCCCGTTGACATCTGCGATGCTCACCCCCGTGGACCAGGACTTTGTGCCGGCCACGCCGGCGATGTCGGTCACGTCTTTAAAGGAAAGATTGCCTTCGTTCAAATAGAGTTTATTGGGCAGCATATTCGCGCTCAGGTAAATATCCAACAGCCCATCGTTGTTGAAATCCCCCAGGCCTACCCCTCCACCATTATAATAATTTCGGTAAGTATAGATATTGAATGCCCGGTCGAAAGTCAGGGTATTTTCAAAGCGGATACCGCTTTGGCTGGCTGAGATGCTGCGAAAAAGCGCAGCATCCGAACCCTTATCGGATGAACATGCGCCGAGCAGAGCAGCCATCCATACCAAAGCTGGTATTTGAGCCAAAAGGCTATTTTTTAACCTCAGCAACTCCATTACTGTGATATTTTTCTTATTATGATGAGGGTGTTACACAAGTATTTTACCGCCTGCGGCAGCAAAATAAAATTTTTTCAGAGCGCTGATTTCATTGATTTTGCTTCGCAAAATCAATGAAATCAGCGCTCTGAAAAAGATTCTTTGGCGGCGTAAGCCGCCAAAGGAGTTATGAGACAGCTTTTTAAAAAAGTATTTCGTCGCCTTCGGCGGCGTAATACTTTTTACATAACCCCAGTCTTACTCCCCTGCTTTATTCTTCTTCGTCTCTACACGCATATCCGTAAAAACAGCCTGCACATACTGATCGTCGCGGATGAAGAGGTTAATGCGGCGATAGCCATCCATTTTTGCATAAATCTTACCCTGGCGGGGGTGATTAATAACTTTGAAATCATCCCCATACCACTTTTTGAATACCTCGTGTATTTGTTCGAGTAGCTTATCCGACCAGTATTCTTTGTTCCATGGTGCCCAGGAAGCGTAGGTAAACAAAACCGGTATTTCATAAATTTTTTCCTCGTGAAAATTGGGGTAAAAACGCATAATCACCGGCTCGGGAAGTTCATCTTTTAGTAAATATTCGACATTTGCGTTGCTACTGCCGCCCGTGCCATGGATAAACTTTTTCTGTTTGTTCATCTCCAGGCAGTAATCGAAGAATTCCTGTCGCTGCATACCGAAGAAAAGGTCCAGAAAAAGGTAATCCAGATTCTCCCGGGCATTTTTTTCACGGGAAGGCTTTTTTGTACAGGAAACTGCCCCTGCGGACATCAGTAAGGCCAGCAGGAGAGGGGACACTGTTCGGACAAAGATGGTCTTGTTCATATTATTAGTAGCTTATAATTTGAGGGTAATCATTATTTTTTCCAATAAGTACAAAAGACCGGTTTTTAATGTTCAACGGGGTCAAAGATCGGATTTGTCCGGAAATCCGCAAACCGGATTCTCCCGGAGACAGTGCCTCAAACCCGCCTTTGCCATTCCCGCGCAGCAACAGGCCTTTGCCTGCACCATAGATGCCGGTTTCAGGCTTAGCGTTGTATTGGTTGCCGCCCATCAACAAATCGAGCTTTCCATCGTGGTCGAAGTCGCCGGAAAGCACCGCATAGACCGGAAAGAACTGTGCCTCAACTGGTAATTCCCTGCGTACGAATTTCCCTCCACCCGTATTTAACCACAACGAGGTGGACAGGGCATAGGTCTTCAGGACAAGGGTATTTGGAAATTGCTCCATCGGGAAAATATCCGATACTTTCTGGTTGACATAGTTTTCATAGCGGAGGTACCTTTTTTTCAGAGAGGGGACCTGCATAACGATATCCTGCCGCAGGTTGAGAGGTAAATCCTGCCCCCGGTCATAGCGGGAAAGCACCTGTTCCACGGTACCATTCTGATCAAAATCGTTAACATACAGCGTTAACGGCTCAGCAGGAGAGGCTCTGAAACGCGAATTCAACCCATGATTTCCTGCAACGATATCCTGAAGCCCATCGCCGTTGAAGTCGGCAATCTCCAGTGCATGGTACCATCCGTGGGCATTTCCAAAACCTGCAGCATTCGTTTGATCTTCAAACTTACCACCTTTTTGCACGAAAATTTTTACCGGCATCCACTCCCCAACGATAGCCAGATCCAAAGTACCATCCCCGTTGAGATCCGCCCAATCGGCATCGGTAATCAACCCTACCTCAAGAAGCCCGGGGGCAATGACAGGAGTAACATCCTCAAAGTTGCCTTTACCGTCGTTGCGAAGGATATGACCACTCTGTGCCTGCCCATAAACACCCGGCGCGACCCGACCACCGACGAATAAATCCTGGTCGCCGTCTCCATCAAAATCGGCAGCTTTTACCGCCGCAGTACTTTCGATGCGAAACGGACTAGGAAAGACCTGAGTGCTTTTTTCAAATATCCCTTTGCCTTTATGAATATATAAGCGGTCGAGAAGCGTCAGAGAAGCCCCCGACACCTCGTTACTCCCACTGCTCACATACAAATCAGGGAGGCCATCGCGGTTAGCATCGAAAATTGCGCAGCCGGTATCCTCGGATTCAGCATCCTGATCAAATAGCGCCGCAGCCGTTTCCCGGAAATTGCCGTCAGGAAGCTGTACAAACAGTCGTCCCCCCTGTCCCTTTGCACCACCGATAAAAAAATCCTGTCGCCCGTCGAGGTTGATATCCCCGGCACAAGTGCAGGGGCCTTCGTTTGAGCTCATGTGAAAAAGCAGCCGCTCGCTATCAAAATCCACGAATGCCGACTCCTGGTGCCGAAATCCTATTCCATTGGGCAGGGGTTGGGTCTTGAATACTGGCATAACTTCCCGGGCTTTAGGAAGGGAGGTACGGACAAATGCATCCTTCTGCTCCAGTTTCAGCATCTGACGTGCGGCAACACCCGTCATCACCGTAACGCGGTCATCCGGCCATTCCACCACCAGAGAGTCCACAAGGGTATCCCGCCCCAGGCCGAAATGTAGCCGGTAATCCACAGAAGACATGAACCCCCGCATAGGCGCGAGCTCCTGGTAAAAGGTTTTGTCTTTGACGAAAAGGGTAACTTTAGCCCCCAGGGCAAAAGTGTTTGCGCCCTGTCCCTTTAGCTGGACGGTAAGTGCAGCACGTTCGGGCCGAAGCACATTACTGCGATTTTCATAGACGAAGGCAGGCATATTGACATTATTGACCACCAGGTCGAGGTCGCCATCATTATCCAGATCGCCATAAGCTGAGCCGTTGGAGTGTGAAGGCTGGCCAAGTCCCCAGGCTTCAGCCTGATTGGAAAAACGGAGATTTCCGCTGTTATGGAAAGCGTAATTGGGAATTTTATTGGAGGGGATCGAATCAATCAGTTGTCGGATAACATCCTTTTTTTCCAAAATCATCCGCCGGACGATCTGCGGGTCGGCGATGAAGTTGACGTAGTCCTGGTTGAGCAAATCCTTATAAATGCCGTTGGCCACAAATATATCCTTCAACCCGTCATTATCCATATCGAGGATGAGGGCACCCCAGCTCCAGTCGGTGGCGTGAACCCCTGCAAAGCGGGAAATTTCTGCGAAGGACCAGCTTCCATCGGCTGTCTGGCCCTGGTTCAGTTGGAGGGTATTGCGGCTGAACTGGTGGAAATATCCTTGTGCCACGTTGGCCTGGTATTTATCCCATTTCTCAAACTGGGCCGTTGTTTTTAAGCGGGTATCGTTTTCAGGGAGCATTTCGGTCACGAAAATTTCCGGAAGGCCGTCGTTATTGATATCGGCGATATCCGCGCCCATGGCACCCATGCTAATTTCCTGGACATATTCCTCCAGGCGCTCGCTGAAGGTGCCATTTTTATTATTGATATACAGATAATCTTTTTCAAAAAAATCATTGGACACATAGATATCCTGCCAGCCGTCTTTATTGATATCGCCGATAGTGACCCCCAGCCCGAAGCCTATTGCGCTGCAATAGATACCGGCATCGAGGGTTACATCGGAAAAGGTGGCGCCGTCATTGCGGTACAGTTTGTTACCACCTTCCGGGTCGGGAATTTTGCGCTGGTCTTTCCGAAGATCGTACGCGCCGATAGAGCGCATGCTATTATTGAGCAAATAGAGATCCAGATCGCCATCTTTATCGTAATCGAAGAAAGCAGCATGGGTAGAGAGCCCCTGGTCATCGAGTTTGTAGGCTTTGGCCCTTTCCGTGAAAGTAGGCACCTTACCCGGACCATTCCCATCATTAATAAACAATTCATTGTGGCGGTTTGGGCCACCGGGCGGTCCGGACTTGCAGATATAGATATCCAGCCAGCCATCGCCATTCACATCGGCCAGGCTCACGCCGGTAGTCCACACCCCTTTGCTGCCGATACCAGCTTGCAGCGTTACGTCGTCGAAAGAAAAATTGCCTTTATTGAGGTATAGTTTATTCGCGACGAGGTTGCCGGAGAAGAAAATATCGAGCAAGCCATCATTATTGAGGTCGCCGAGGCCTACTCCGCCTCCATTGTAAAAATTCCTGAAGGTATAAGGATTCAGCGCTTCTGTATAGGCAAGATCATTACTGAAATCAATGCCGGTTTCTTCGGCGGAGTGGAGTTTGAAGAGGGTGGTCCTTTGTTCCTTTTTGGAGGTACAGGCAAATAAGGTACAAAAGATCAGTAGTATGGGAAGAACAGAAGGCGAATTGCGAAAAAGGAAGCCGCTCTTGAGTTGGTTCATTGCTTAATCGCTTGAGTACACATAAACGAGAACGCCGCGCCCTGAGAGATAGGGCGCGGCGGTTCGATTGGATAATTCCGAAATTAGCAACCGGGATTAATAGCCGGCATTTTGCTTCAGCTTGGAGTTGGCGTCCAGCTGTACTTTTGGAATCGGGAAAATCGTCTGGTGCGGCTTGTTAGCAGTAGATGGCTTTTCCCACCATGTTCCACCCCACTTTCCAAAGCGGATCTGGTCCTGGCGGCGGGTCATTTCAGCAAACATTTCGCGGCCACGCTCTTCGAAGAGCAGGTCTTCTGTCAGCGCAGTATAAGGCGTAACGCCAGCGCGGGTACGGATTTGGTTAACCAGTACGAGCGCTTTCGCTGCATTGCCACGACGGAATTCTGCTTCAGCCAGTGAGAGGATGACATCTGCGAGGCGCAGGATGACAAAGTCGTTGCTCATGTTGTTCGTACCACCCCTTTCGATCTGATACTTACCGATACGGGCACCACCCTGGCGCCAGCCGTTCGGGAAGATCTGATTGATCCGCGGCGTGAAGTTCAGCGGAGCACCATCGGGATCCGCAGCGTCAACACCTGGGTCAACGGCGCGGGTACCATCCGGGTTGAACTGTGGGCCGACGATGAAGTTGGTAAGGCGACGGTCAACCGTTCCCTGCTCAGGAGCAGTAGCAAGGCCTTTCCAAACGTTTCCTTGTGGGCCTGGGTTCTTTGCCGGATCGATGTAAGAGTTGTAGAACTCTTCTACGACAGAGTAGCCATTCCATGGCTGCTGAGTAAGGCTGAAAACCCCCTGGCTGGCATAGTGCAGGGTCATCATCGGCCAGTTGAAACCACCGGCGAAGACCTTGTCATAAGGATAGACCAGGATGTTCTCGTTAGAAGATTGGTTGTTGATTGCGAAGTTATCTGCATAGCTGGAAGAAAGGCTGTAAGGGCCTGTATTGACGATTTCTTCCGCATCGCGTGCAGCTTCCGCCCAGCGAGCTTGTCCGATATACACCTGAGAGTTCAGATAGAGCTTGCAGCGGATAGCAAGAGCGGCCCACTTGGTCATACGGCCATAGGTAGCAGAATTCTTAGCAGTAGGCAGCAAAGGAATCACGTCATTGAGTTCCTTCAGAATGAATTCATAGACCTGGGCACGGGTAGAGTTGGCAGGAGCCTCTGTAGCTGTGAAATCAACGACCAAAGGAACGTTACCGAAAGCATCCATTGCCCAGTAGTACCAAAGGGCACGTACTGCACGCAACTCAGCGATGAACGCCTTGGATTCAGGCGTGCCAAGTTGTTCGAATGAGTAAATCAGGCGGTTGGCTGTGTTGATACCGCCGTAGATTACGCCCCATGCCGAGTTCAGCATACCGTTATCTACGGTCCATGCATGCTGGTGCAACTGAATTAGTACCCCACCGTCATACCAGTCACCACCTTTGGTAGTAATTACAAGCTCATCGGAAGTAATTTCGTTGACCGACCACAGGTTGAAGTGGTTACCGAGAACGCCGAACGTAGAGTAAGCCTGGCCGAGAGCTGCGATAAATTCTTCTTCCGTTTTGAAGAAGTTATCAGCGGTGATATCGCTATACAGTTCCTCCTCCAGGTTGGTGCAGGATTGGGTGAACGCTGTCATAACCAACCCTACGACCAAAACGCGCAAGATGAATAATTTTTGCATTGTTAGAATACTTTTATGGTTAGAAACCTAAGTTTAATCCGAGGGTGAAGATACGGGTAGTGAAATACGTTGTCCTTCTCTCGATACCAGGTGCGAGCGGGTCGCCACCTTCAGAATCCGTGAACCGAACCTCTGGATCAATACCAGTGTAACCTGTAATCAGGAATGGGTTCTGAGAAGACAGGTAGAAGCGGACACTGTTGAACCCGCTGCCTGGCTTCAGGCTAACACGGTAACCCAAAGTTGCGTTATCGAGCTTCACGAAGTCACCTTTTTCAATATGCGAATTGTTGACAACCGCTTTGGTGATTTTCGGATTATAGTACTTCGTATTTACTACATTATAGTTGTTGATCGTAGTCGTTTCCAGGTTTTCGTAGAAACCACGGTAGCTGTTGAGGATATCGTGACCGAAAGCGCCGCGGAAGAACAGGTTCAGGTCGAAGTT
>JBEIGB010000047.1:0-27476 GCA_040382095.1 Lewinellaceae bacterium | reverse complement strand
ACTATTTTTTTAACGCCGATTTTGTTCATTTTGCTTCGCAAAATGAACAAAATCGGCGTCTGAAAAAAATTCATGAGGCTGTCGCACAAGTCCTTTGGCTCCTTTGGCGGCACTCACCGCCAAATAAGGCCTCCGGCCTTTTTACATAACCCCATACACAATACTTTTTAGACCACTCCATTTAAATCTTGCTTGTTTATACAAGCCCGAATGGCTATTGCCGCATGGTAAAAAAACCGCCATTTCACCCCGGAAGAATCCCTTCGAAACAAGTCTGTACGCAGGGAGCAAAATAAAAGATGTTTTTATTTACCTTTGTGGCTCACAAAAGCCGTTGAAATGCCAAAAGCATCTTTAGGCAGATTGCCGCACGAGACGAAGCGCGCAGACTATCTTTTCGAAAAAGAAAGTGTGTTAAGGGATTTCGAGATTTGCTGCATGAGCAGGGAAGCGAGTATCCTGGCGCGAAAAGAGGTGCTTACCGGTAAAGGAAAATTCGGCATCACCGGCGACGGGAAGGAAGTCCCGCAGGTCGCCCTTGCCAAAGTATTTCAGGCAGGGGATTTCCGCTCCGGATATTATCGCGACCAGACCTGGATGTTTGCCCTGGGTATTTCTTCCTTAGAAGATTATTTCGCCCAATTATATGCCGATCCATACAACGACCCCTTCTCCGGGGGCAGGCAGATGAACAACCACTTTGCCACGGCACTCATAGACCCACATTCCGGGGCGTGGCTCCGGCATACGGAGCAGTTCAATGTTTCGGCAGATGTATCCTGCACGGGCGGACAGATGCCCCGGGCCCTGGGCCTGGCACAGGCCTCGCAACTCTATCGTGCCAACCCCACCCTGCAGACACTGGAAGGCTTCTCCAAAAACGGCGACGAAATCTGCTTCTGCTCCATCGGCGATGCCAGTACCTCGGAAGGTATCTTCTGGGAAACAGTCAATGCAGCCGGGGTCATGCAGGTACCCCTGGCAATTTCGGTTTGGGACGATGGATACGGTATTTCCGTACCCGTCGGGCTGCAGACGACAAAAGGAAGCATCTCCCAGGCCCTCGAAGGGTTTCAAACAGATGATCAGGGCCGGGGCATTGATATTTATACCGGAAAAGCATGGGATTACCCAGGGCTCGTACGCCTCTATACAGCGGCCATCGGGCGTATGCGCAAAACCCACCGCCCCGCAATTTTTCATATCCAGGAAACGACCCAGCCACAGGGGCATTCTACTTCCGGTTCACATGAACGCTATAAATCCAAGGAACGCCTCGAATGGGAACAAGCAAACGATTGTATCCTGCACATGGAACGCTGGATCATCGAGACCGGACTGGCCTCAAAAGAGGAGACCGATGCCATCCACGATAAAGCAAAAAAATACGTCAGGGAATGCCGCGACCAGGCCTGGAAAGCCTTCCAACGCCCAAACGAACAAAGGCACCAGAGCCTGAAGTTCATTGTTTCTGCCCTCCCCGAACTCAACGGGGCGGTCTCCGCCATAAAAACCAAAATCCGGGAAGCCCAGCAGCCATTGCTCAGCGATATGATCTCCCTGGCCAGGCAGCTCCATCTGCGCCTGTACACCGACAATAGCCCTGCCAAAGCAGAACTGAAAGGATGGATTAAGGACATGCAGGCCCACGCCAAGGGGCTTTACGATAGCCACCTCTATAGTGATACCCCTTTAGCAGCGACTAAAGTACCCCATCGGCCGCCCGTTTACGATGAGCCGGCCCCCCTCCGGAATGGTTTCGAGATTTTGAATGCCTTTTTTGACAAAGCATTCGCCAAATACCCCGAACTCGTCGCCTTCGGAGAAGATGTCGGCCAAATCGGCGATGTCAACCAGGGCTTTGCAGGCTTACAGAAAAAGTATGGCGAACAAAGGGTTTTTGATACCGGTATCCGGGAAGGGACAATCATGGGTCAGGCGATCGGACTCGCGATGCGTGGCTTCCGTCCAATTGCAGAAATCCAATACCTGGATTATCTGATCTATGGCCTGGAACCCCTCCACGACGACCTTGCCACCCTGCGTTTCCGCAGCAACGGAATCCAAAAAGCCCCTGCGATCATCCGTACCAGAGGCCACCGCCTCGAAGGGATCTGGCATACCGGTTCTCCGATGGGTATGATCCTCGGCGCACTGCGCGGGATGTACGTCATCACCCCCCGCAATATGACCCAGGCTGCCGGCTTCTACAACACCCTCCTGCAATCCGATGATCCGGCACTCGTCATAGAATGCCTCAATGGATACCGCCTTAAAGAGCCTATGCCTGCAAATATCGGGGAATACACCCTTCCGATCGGCGTACCGGAAATCCTCCGGGAAGGACGGGATATTACCCTGCTGACCTATGGCTCCTGTGTGCGCATCGCCCAGTCTGCCGCCAAAACCCTCGACACACTGGGGGTTTCGGTAGAAATTATTGACGCGCAAACCCTCCTGCCCTTCGATACCGGGCACCTGGTCGTACATTCCCTTAAAAAAACCAACCGGATCGCCATTCTCGATGAAGATGTGCCGGGGGGTGCCTCTGCCTTTCTCCTGCGGGAAGTACTCGAAGTACAAAACGGCTACCGTTACCTGGACTCCCCGCCGGTCACTGTCACGGCCAAGCCCCATCGTACCCCTTATGGCAGCGATGGGGATTATTTCAGCAAACCAAATGCCGAAGATGTGGTGGAGGCGTTGCTCAAACTCGTCCAGGAAGCCGAGCCCACCCGCTTCCAACAAGGTTTCTGAGCGATTTTATCCGTCTAAAGATTACAACCACTATGAACTTCGCTCCACGCATTGCCAGGGCCACACAGCTCCCCCTGAAAGGAATAGAAAACGTAGTCAACCTGCTTCGGGAAGGCGCAACCATCCCATTTATCGCACGCTACCGGAAAGAGGCTACCGGCTCCCTCGACGAGGTCGAGATCGCCGAAATCCACAAGACCCTCAAACGTCTGGAAGAACTGGAGAAACGACGCGAGGCCATACTCCATTCCATTCAGGAACAGGGCAAACTCAGCGATGACCTGCGCACCAAAATCGAAGCGGCCGAAGACCTGACCACGCTTGAAGATCTCTACCTGCCCTATAAACCCAAGCGGAAAACGCGGGCCTCTGTTGCACGCGAAAAAGGCCTGGAGCCCCTGGCGCAGCGCCTATGGCAGCAAATCCAAAGCGACGACCCCCAAAAACTGGCTGCCGGATACCTCAACGAAACCGTCCCTACAACTGAAGAAGCCCTGCAGGGGGCTCGGGATATCATCGCGGAAGAGATTAACGAAAACCCCGATGCCCGAAACCTCATGCGGCATATCTTCTCCAAAACAGCGGTCATCCGTGCCAAGGTGGCCCGGGGCAAGGAAAACGACGGGGCTAAATACCGGGATTATTTTGACTTCAGCGAACCCCTAAAAGATTGTCCTTCGCACCGTCTCCTCGCTATGCGGCGCGGGGAAGAAGAAGAGATCCTGCGCATCCTCATCGCGCCCGGGGACGAAGACGATGCCGTAAGTGACCTCCAGCGCAAATTTGTGAAAGGGAACTGCCCTTCTGCCCTCCAGGTGGCAACCGCCGCCCAGGATTCCTACGAACGCCTGCTGGCACCATCTATCGAAACTGAATTCCGCAACACCTCCAAAGAAAAGGCAGATAAAGAAGCTATCGAGGTGTTCGTCAAAAACCTGCGCCAGCTACTCCTCGCCGCCCCTCTGGGCCAGCAACGGGTACTGGGCATTGACCCGGGCTTCCGCACAGGGTGTAAAGTAGTGGCCCTGGACGAAAGCGGTCAGTTGCTCGATTTCACGGCAATCTATCCCCATCCGCCCCAAAATGACCTCAGCGGCGCGGAAAAAACCCTGGCCTACCTCGTGGATAAGTTTCGGATACAGGCGATCGCCGTAGGCAACGGTACCGCAGGACGGGAGACCATGGCCCTCTGCCACGGCATTCCATTTCCCGTACCAGTCGAGGTATATATGGTCAATGAAGCTGGTGCTTCTATCTATTCCGCATCGGAAATCGCCCGGGAGGAGTTCCCAGACCAGGATATTACCGTGCGCGGTGCTGTTTCCATTGGCCGTCGCCTGATGGACCCCCTGGCGGAATTGGTAAAAATTGACCCCAAATCCATCGGTGTAGGCCAGTACCAGCACGACGTGAACCAATCCATGCTCAAAGAAAGCCTCGACCAGGTTGTGGAAAGTGCGGTGAATAGTGTCGGCGTTAACCTAAATACCGCGAGCAGGCACCTACTGACGTATATTTCCGGCCTGGGCCCTGCCCTGGCAAAAAATATCGTCGAATACCGCTCTGCCAATGGCTCGTTCGAAAGCCGCGAACAACTCAAAAAAGTACCCCGCCTCGGAGAAAAAGCTTTCGAACAGTGTGCGGGCTTCCTGCGCATCCCTTCAGGGGGCAATCCCCTCGATAATACCGCCGTACAATCAGATACGTTGGCCATGATCATAGCGGCATCGGAGGGCAATCCCCTCGATAATACCGCCGTACACCCGGAAAGCTACGGGATTGTGAAGCAAATGGCCAAAGATGCCAACTGTGGCATCGAAACCCTCATCGCCAACCCCTCGCTGCGCAAATCCCTCGACCTCCGGCGTTATGTAAGTGAAAAAGTCGGGATGCCGACCTTAAACGATATCCTCGCCGAGCTGGCCAAACCGGGCCTGGATCCGCGGGGAAAGGCTAAATCGTTCTCCTTCGCCGACAACGTAAAAACCCTCGACGATCTCTATCCCGGGATGGTATTGCCGGGGATCGTCAACAATGTCACCAATTTCGGGGCATTCGTAGATATCGGCATCAAAGAATCCGGACTGGTACACGTCTCCCAGCTCGCCAATAAATTCGTGAAAAACCCTGCCGATGTGGTGCGCCTGCACCAGGAGGTCATGGTCAAAGTACTCGAAGTGGACCGCGAGCGCGGCAGGGTGCAATTGACAATGAAGGGGGTTTGAGGAAGGGGGCGAGACTGTGATTTCAAGCCTTTTTCTATAAACATTTTGTCTTCGTGTAGTATCTCACACAGCCTCCCATCCCTACTAATACACTAATACAATGTGATATTTCCCCGGGGAAAGCGAGATAAACTACACAATGCCCAAGGGAGGATATCGCACAAGGCCGCGTTTGTGTAATAAGTATGGGGGTGTCTCATAAGTCCTTTGGTGGCTTACGCCGCCAAATAATATCTTTTCAGAGCCGCATTTTCAACGATTTTGCTTCGCAAAATCGTTGAAAACGCGGCTCTGAAAAATTTAATGGGGTTGTGTGAAAAGTATTCCGCCGCCTTCGACGGCGAAAGAAAATTTTGAACGAACACTGTTTTTATTCAAAATATTATTTGGCGGCTCACGCCGCCAAATGACAGTTGCCAGACTTTTTACACAGCCTCATAATTTTTTTTAACGCCCCTTTACTCCAACAAATACTCAATATCTCCTTTGAAGAACCGGGCATGGCGGACATTCTCGATGATCTCCTCGGCAAGCTTGCTCTTGCGCTCCTGGAGCTGGAGGATTTTTTCCTCTATGCTGTCTTTGGTGATAAATTTTACGGCAAAAACACTTTTATGCTGCCCGATGCGGTGTGCCCGGGCAATAGCCTGCTGTTCGACCGTAGGGTTCCACCAGGGGTCGAGGATGAAAACGTAATCGGCTGCGGTAAGGTTCAGCCCTACCCCACCGGCCTTGATGGAGATAAGAAAAGCCTGAACATTGGGGTCCTCCTCAAACCGAAGAATTTGCTGCTTGCGCGCTGACTGGTCCATTGAGCCGGTCAGCATCGCATAAGGCTGCCCTTCCTGTTCGAAAACCTCTTTGAAAAGGTTGAGATATTTTACGAAAGAGCTGAAAAAGAGCACTTTGTGATTGCTTTTCCGGATCACCTCCCATTGTTCCAGGACATCGTTGAATTTTCCGCTTTCGCGCAGATATTGTGCGTTTATGATTGCGGGATGGTTACATAGCTGTCGCAGCTTGGTCAGGGAACGCAGTACGAGCATCCGGTACTGTGCGCTGCCGGCGTCAAAATTTTCCATCAGATAATTTCGCGCTGATGATTTCTCCCGCTCGTACATTTTTTTCTGCTCCGGAGTCATCTCGGAAAAGAAAATCTGGGTACTCAGCGGCGGTAAATCCTTTGCCACTTCTTCCTTCGTGCGCCGCAGAAGGTAGGGGGCCACCAGTGTCCGCAGGCGTTCCTTTTTTGCGTCGTCCTGATATTTTTCGATAGGGGAAATGAATTCGTTCCTGAAAAAGTTGAATCCGCCCAGCAGATTGGGGTTGATAAACTGCATCTGGGACCATAGATCGGATAATGAATTCTCTATCGGAGTACCACTCAGGGAAATCTTGTGCTTGCCCTGCAACTGATTGATCGCCTGAAAAATTTTGCTTTCCCGGTTTTTAATCTGCTGGCTTTCGTCCAGGACGATGTACTCGTATTCCAGTTGAAGGAGCAGTGCTTCGTCGCGCAGGGCGGTCTGATACGTCGTAAGAATGACGTCAAAGCGATTCAGCAAGCGGGCATCGCGGTGGCGTTTTGCACCGACATGGAGATAGACATTGAGGGTCGGGGCAAATTTCCTGATTTCGCTTTCCCAGTTGAACACCAGCGATGCCGGCAATACGATGAGCGCGCGCAGAGGCTGCAGGAAATCTTCGTCGCCGGCATTACCACCGAACAAACCGAGTTGCACAGTAGCATGCATATCACCCCCATCTGCAGGGGCACTTACTGCTTTATGCTCTTTCGCATAGAGCAGTGCTGCGATTGTCTGTACCGTTTTCCCCAGCCCCATATCGTCGGCCAGGCAGGCGCCAAGCCCGTTGTGGTATAACTGTACCAGCCACCTCGCCCCCTCCATTTGATATGGTCTAAGGGTGGCTTTAAGGCGGGGAGAAGGAGTGAAATGGACCTCTTCCAGCCCTGAGGAAACATCCTCCTGGTCGGCCAGACCAATCTCAGCCAGAAGCGTGAATTGACTTTTGTTGATTTGAAGGTGGTCGCCCTGCTTTTTGGCAAATTGGGCCAGCGATTTATACTTCTCCATCCACTCCTGTGGGATGAGAAAAAACGTCCCGTTGGGCAACGGATAAAAGGGCTGACCATCGCGGATATGCCTGGCCAAAGCGGAGAAAGGGATACGGAATTCCCCGATGACTACATCCCCATGGATATCGAACCAATCTATACCGCGACCAACCTGCAAATCGAGGGCCGAAGGGTACAAGTACACCACCTTCTCCTCCCACTGAAGCGGCGCGATGGTAAATCCCGCTGCTTCGAGCACATATCGGTGCCCAATCAGCCATTGTGCCACCGAAAACCAGTCCCACGGCCCCCCCTCGGGAACAAAGGACTGCTTACCCTCTGATTCCCGCAGGCCGACAGCATGGAGTTTTTCGAGAAAAATCTGCTCCGCTTCAAAATCCCGCCGTACCTGTACAATGCCGATTTCCTCCTGCTTGACCTCCAGGCTTGTACGCTTGACCTTCCGGTCCCGCCATAAAAAATCGGTCTGCGGGTAGCACATATAAGCAGAAAAACCCGGAACCTGAGCGAAAATACTTTGTGCAAGTTCGATGCGGCAGCCCAGCAGGGTGTGATGGGAAATCACGTCAAAACCCTCCGCCTCGATATCCAGTTGGGAAGCCACTTTGAGGATAAACTTCTGAAAATATGCCTTCACCGATGATTTGGGGATGCTGACTTCATCGCGCTGGCGAAAAGGCTTGACCATATTGCCATTGACATGGGCAAGGCGGTAAAGGGTGTTGTCCACCAGCAACCAGGCCGGATAATTGGTAACCGGGACAACGTCCCGGGAGCTGATTCTCCAGTAAACATCTCCCTTGCGCAGGCGAAGGCGGTACAAAACCCCCTGGTCGGTACGCCCGAACCAAAGGTCCGGCTCCAGGGTTTCGGAACCTATACGTACCAGGAAATCCTTGACCAACACCCTTTTATCCACATTCCAGGTAAGGGGGAGACGGTATTCCACGATCAGAGAGAGCACTTCGTCCAGTTTGCGGTGCACGTAAGCTACCAGCACCTTTTGGATCTCCTCATCTTTCAACAGCTCCTCCAGGTTTTTTTCCTTTCGCCGGGGCGGACTAAACTTCTTCTCCAGTTGTTTCACCTGCAGCAGTTCGATTAGCCCAAACAGGCGGGCCCTGACCTCATCCAATTCCAGCTTGAAATGTCCGATCGTTTCCTTTACCGCTTTTTGCCGGATATGGGCGTGCAAACCTTCGCGGTCGAGGCTCACGATATAGGCACCAGGCAGGTAAAAGCCCTCTGAAACTTCGGCGAGGTTGTACACAACATCATGCCTTTCGGCAATTTCCGGAGCAAAAATCATATCCTTTTTTTTAAAAAATTAGACGCCCCTCACAGAACGCTTTGATCTTATCCACCAGGGTCCGGGCATGGCCTTCATTTGATTCCAGGGACCAGCCGGCGATGTGGGGGGTCAGTACTGTCCGGTCGGAGCGGACGAGGTATTGGAATGGTGCAGGAAGCTCCCTGGGTTTTAATGACTCGAAAGACAACTCCTCGTATTCAATCACATCAAGGGCAGCACCGAGTACTTTACCCGCTTCCATAACCTCCACAAGGCCGGCAGTGTCCAGTACCGTACCGCGGGCAGTATTGACCAAAAAGATTGGTTTGGCGAAAGCCTTCAAAAAATTTTCATTTACAAAATAATGGTTTTCAGATGTATAAGGAATATGAATACTTAAGATATCGCTTTCCCTTTGCAGTGTGGGCAGGTCAACGGCCTCGGCAAAAGCATCGCCGCAGTCTGGTTTAAACTTATCATAAGCGATCGTCCGGGTTCCGAAGCCTTTTAGTCGCTGTGCGAAGGCGGTACCCATATTGCCATAACCCAGGATGCCTACCGTTTTGCCCCTGAGTTCTACGGCACGGTTCCCTGCCCGGATCCACCCACCCTGCCGCACCTGACGGTCAGCGCGGCCGAGGTTGTTCATCAGCATGAGGAGCATGCCCAGCGTATGTTCTGCCACGGTGTCGCGGCTGCCCTCCGGGGAAGTGAGCACAGCAATCCCCCTCTGGCCGGCATATTCCAGGTCAATATGCTCGACGCCGACCCCAAGCCTGGCAATAAAACCCAGGGATCTCGCTGCCTGCAAAAACGGACGGTCTAAACGGATACGGCTGCGAATGACCAGGCCAAAGCAATCCTCCACGGAGCGAAGGATCGTTTCCCGATCGTCGTGGAACATGAACACGCAGTCAAAGCCCAAAGCCGGCAAGGTCTGAGAGAGAAAAGGATGTGGTTCGTCAATGAAAATCACTTTGCGTTGAAATCCCGGTGCCATATTTTCCTTGCGTGCCTGCTTGTCGTGCAAAAGGGTAAAGATGCGGCAGAATTGCTAAATGCACAAGTGAAAGACAATAATTTGACAAAGGGTACCGAACTATCTTTTGGTTGCTCGTGCCACCAAAAGATAGTTTTTGGAGGTTGTACAGAAAGTATGGAGGGGGGGTAATAGGCCCCTGGCCTTTTCTTTAGCGGCTTGCGCCACCAAAACATATTTTTTTGGGCTGTCCGAAAAGTATTCTACCGCCTTCGTCGGCAGAATAAAATTTTTTGAGGTTGTGTAGAAAGTATTCTGCTGCCTACGGTGGCGAAAGAAAGCCTTACAAGAACACTGTTTTCACTGATTTTGCGAAGCAAAATCAGTGAAAACAGTGTTCTTGTAAAATATTATTTGGCGGCGTCAGCCGGCAGGTTTTGCTCAGAACACTTCAGAACCCGGCAGTGCCCTGAGCCCCCGTACACTTTGAGGAGGCGTTTGGGAGTCGTACCCGAACAGGAGCCCTTCAAGAAGGCTGGAGATGACCTCAAATTCGACCAGAAAGCCATCGTGGCCAAAGCTACTTTGGATAACTTCCAGGCGGGCTCCCGGTATATGCCGTGCCAGGAATTCCTGCTCAGACACGGGGAACAACAGATCTGAAACGATTCCTACCACAAGGGTTTTCGCCTTTACCCTGGAGAGTACAACAGGGATATCCCCCCTACCCCGCCCGACGTGGTGGCTATCCATCGCTTTACTGAGGGCGATATAGGAAAAGGGATTAAACCGTTTCCAGAGTTTATGGCCTTGATAGCGTTGGTAGGAAGCTGCCCGATAGTCGCCGATCTTATCGGGGTCGTCACCGGATTGTCGAAGGGCATAGGCCTCATAACTCCGGTAGCTCAGCATTGCGATCGCGCGTGCAGCCTCCAGGCCCTTTCTACCGGCTTCGGGATGCGCTGTTCCGAGCGATGCATCTGCGAGGATCGCCATCCGCTGCGTCTCGTTAAATGCGATACCCCAGGGAGAATGGGCGGCGTTGGAAGCCAGCAGGGCGATATGCCTGAGCCGTTCAGGCTCCATGATTGCCCATTCCAGCACCTGCTGGCCACCCATCGAGCCGCCGAGCGCGAGGAATACATCGCCAATCCCAAGAAAATCTGCCAGTTTACAATGAACCCGGACCATATCCCGCACCGTAAGCTCCGGAAAGTCTGCCCCAAAAGGCCGGGAGCTTGCAGGATGGATACTCGCTGGCCCGCTCGTACCATAGCAGGAGCCCAGATTATTGGCACAAACGATGAAATACCTGGCAGGGTCCAATATCCGCCCCGGGCCAACCAATCCGGCCCACCAGTCGGCGGCGTCGGAGTTGCCAGTCAGGGCATGACATATCCATACGACATTTCCGCCTCCCGGCGCAAGGGTCCCGTAAGTATGGTAGCCAATATGCAGCTCGGGCAATATCCCCCCGGCCTCTAATTTAAATTCTTCTCGTATGTGTAGTACTTCCATGGTTTTGTACGATATCCACTGTGGACGAGGCTGCTATGAATATTTTGCGCTATGGCGGCCTGCCCTGGAAAGACGCCCGGATCGGTTATACCGTTTGTAAGTTGGGCCTGCTGGCGCCAACTTACTAACGGTATTGGAGACCATCATGCCCATTCCTTTACAATTGCGCAATCGCCTGGTCGAAATCCGCTTTGATATCATCAATATGTTCGATTCCGACGGAGACGCGAAGCATATTTGGAAAAACGCCGGCAGCGCGTTGTTCGCTTTCGCTGAGCTGCTGATGGGTCGTTGCCGAAGGCTGGATAATGAGGGTCTTGGAATCCCCCACATTAGCGAGGTGGCTTACCAGTTTAAGGCTTTCCACGAGTCGGGTAGCGTTTTCTTTACCGCCTTTCAGGGTAAAGGAGAGTACCCCTCCGAACCCATTGCGGAGGTATTTTTTAGCGTTTTCATGCGCAGGATGGCCCGGCAGACCAGGATAAATGACCTGGTCCACAGCGGGGTGGGATTCCAGCCATTTCGCCAGCGCGAGGGTATTGTCCACGGTGCGCTGAACACGCAGGGACAGGGTCTCGAGCCCCTGGAGCAGCAGGAAGGCATTAAAAGGGCTTAGGGCAGGACCCATATCGCGGAGCCCTTCCACACGTGCGCGGATAATGTAGGCAATATTGCCAAAGGGCCCATTCGAACCAAAGACATCCCAGAACACCAGGCCATGATAGCCCTCGGAAGGCTCGGAGAACTGCCGGAACTTACCGTTCCCCCAGTTGAAGTTGCCGCCGTCCACAATAACCCCACCAATCGAAGTGCCGTGGCCGCCAATCCATTTGGTCGCTGACTCCACCACCACGTTGGCCCCATGCTCCAGCGGACGGAAAAGGTAGCCCGCTGCACCGAAGGTGTTGTCCACGATAAGCGGGATATCGTATTTCCTGCCCAGTCCGGAAAGCCCCTCGAAATCCGGAATCAGGAAGCTCGGGTTGCTGATAGACTCGCAGTAAATCGCCTTGGTATTGGCATCAATAAGCGCTTCATAGCTAGCGGGTTGCTCATCCGCTGCAAAGCGGACTTCGATACCGAGGCGCTTGAACGCCACCTTGAATTGATTGTACGTACCCCCATAAAGGTTAGGGCTGGACACAAAGTTGTCGCCGGCCTCCAGAATGTTGTGCAGGGCCAGAAATTGAGCGGCCTGGCCCGAGGCAACAGCCAGGGCGGCTACCCCGCCTTCCAGTGCGGCTACGCGTTTTTCAAAAACATCGGCCGTGGGGTTCATGATCCGGGTATAGATATTCCCGAATTCCTTGAGGGCAAATAAATTGGCCCCATGCTCCGAATCTTTGAACGTGTAGGAAGTCGTTTGATAAATCGGTACGGCGCGTGCCCGTGTCGTACCTTCCACTTCTTCCTGCCCCGCATGCAGTTGCAGGGTTTCAAAATGCAAATTTTGGCTCATTGTGTAAAAGTAGTTTTGGTGATATAATGTCTGGAAAATTTATGCCAATCCTGAATGGACATCGAAACGATGCCGGTGGGTACACGGCGGAGGCAGGCACTGGTCCAAACCCGCGGGCAGGGCAAACAGCGGCAGTGTTGGCACAGCAACGGGTAGTCAGCGCAGAGCGAAACCCCTGGACAGCTTCAACAACAACAACAGATCGGAGCAGATAATGGAATCTCAGGCAAGAGAGGGCGCTTCTTAGAAACGTCAGGAGATGAAGCGCAGGGAATCAGAAATTTCATCGCTGGTTGATTTTATATTTCCAAAAAAATTTGGCGGGAATTGGCACCGTTAACCTGTATGCGTTGCAGATCCGGTTGCCAGGGGTTCGCAGAGCCCGTTCTCTCCCCCCTTCGGTATAAAACCACAACTTAGTTGAAGTGATTTGTATTGCAAATCTATATCCTTTATGGAAATTTCCAAACACTGCCCAAAATTTTTGGATTTTTTTTGCATATTTTTGTTCTAAAAAACATGAAAATCCACCTTCGCCGCCTGGACGATGCCTTTCATCTGGAAGCCAGTAATGCGGACGGCAATACGGTCGAGACAGATGCATCCCCGGAATTAGGCGGACATGGGCGCGGGATGCGGCCAATGGAGATGCTCCTGTCCAGCCTGGGCGCCTGTAGCGCCATTGATGTTGTTTATATTCTAAAAAAGCAGCGTCAATCCCTGGAAGACATCCGGATTGCGATATCGGCAGAGCGGGAAAAAGACAAGCAGCCGGCTTTATTTACACAAATCCACATCGTCTTTTCCCTCTATGGCCCGGTTGACCCGGAAAAAGCAGAGCGGGCCGTACGCCTTTCGATGGAGAAGTATTGCTCGGTGTCGAAAATACTGAAAAAAACGGCGAAAATAACCTGGAAGGTCGAGCTCTCGGGATGACCGGGCTCTATGACCTTGCATATATTAGGGTACTATTGAAACAGCCCACTACTGAATAATAGCTGAAAAAGCACTTAATAACAAATAGAAAACCCCCAAATCTTGCTTAGTACTGTTGCATTTCCGCTTCAGAAAGCCCTAGTCTCATTGCAATTTCTGCTTTCGACATCCCGAGATCCAGCAGCAGGCGGATCGCCTCTTCCGCCTTGCGCTTTTCTGCTTCCACTTTGAGCTTTTCTGCTTCCACTTTGAGCTTTTCTGCTATCACTTTGAGCTTTTCTGCTTCCACTTTGTGCATCTCTGCTTCCGCTTTGTGCATCTTTTCGTCCACGCTGCGCTCCTTTTCGTCCACGCTGCGCTCCTTTTCATCCACGCTGCGCTCCTTTTCATCCACGCTGCGCTCCTTTTCATCCACGTTGCGCTCCTTTTCATCCACGCTGCGCTCCTTTTCGTCCACGCTGCGCTCCTTTTCGTCCACGCTGCGCTCCTTTTCATCCACGCTGCGCTCCTTTTCATCCACGCTGCGCTCCTTTTCATCTAATCTGCGCGTCCGCTCTTCATGGTTGCGCATCCGCTCTTCATGGTTACGCTCGAGGTATTCCATCTCCTCCAGGAAATCGTCCTCAGCAGTCATTTTGTCACGCACGCCCCTTTCCTGCGCCGCCGCCTTGAGCCGCCGCAATATCGGCTGATACTTCTCCATGAATTTCGTCTCCTGGATACTCATAATTTGTGGGTTTGTGGTTTGGTTCAATGGGGAAAAAATACTCAATAACCTCTCCAGCTCATTGCGCCCCTCCCGACCGAGAAAAGGGACATTCACAATAATACCGTTATGGAACAACGCCTCGATAAAAGGATTAGTTCCATCCAGGGGCCGCATCGTGTGCTGCGCTATCGCCGAGCGCCTGAGCAGCACCACCGGCACGTCCCGGAAGCCCTCCAACCCCTCGCCGACAAAATAAACAGACAATATGGGTACGCCGATTTCATATTCCCGACCTGCCGCCGTTTGTATTTTTTTGACAAAATCCCCGTTCGCATACTGCTTACCCAGGTATTTGCGGAAGCGCATGAGCTGTCCGTAGAGCTTCTCCTGCTGGATCTCCAGGATCACGATTTTTTCCGCCCCGTCCGCGTCCCTGACCCTGGCAGCATAATCCAGGCGATAAACGGACAGCGTCCGCCCGAAAGGCTTTATTGCCTTGCCGCGGCGGCCTTCGGCATCCAGGGTGAGCTCCTGGGGCAAGGGCTGCAGGGACACGATATCCAGCCCCGTGAGGGCGGAGAGGAAGGTGATGGCCACGGCGTTGTCTTCCATCAGGTATTTGAAGACCACGTCGTACATGGGGTTTGCAATCTCCATGAGCGTTTAGTTTTTTTTCGCCCATAAAGATAACGGGTTTCAGGGAAAGGCAGCGGGCTCCCCCGGAACCGGCGAAAACGAAAAAGGGATGGAATGATGTCCCATCATATAGTTAAATATATTGATAACCAACAATATACAGTTTAAAATTCCGCATTTTACCCCTATAGTCCGGGGGGACAAAGCTTATATTTTTGGTTAGCCCGTGGGGGGGGCAAAGTGGCCCTATACGTACTTAATCTTTCCATAAAAAAGGAAAAAGCAGGAGGCCCATTCCGAGGAGGAGCAGGTCAATTGCAGCGAGGGTCAACAAGTCTTTTTCCCAGGCGGTATCCCTGAGGAGACGAAGGGCGATTGCCGAAATTTTGACCAGCGTCATGACCAGGGGAATGACGAGCGGGAAGCTCAGGACCGCAAGCAGGGTCGCATTATTGCCGGCTTTACCGGAGATTGCGGAGAGGAAGGTAAACGCAATAGAAAGGCCAGTGCTGCCCAGGAACATCGCGAGCAGGAAAAGCCCTGCGTCGCGTACGGGGTTACCGGCAAAGAAGGACATGAACCCCCAGATCAAACCACTGATGAGCAACAGGAACAAGGTGTTGTAGAGGATTTTTGCCAGCAGGGCCGCAATCGGGTTCACCAGCGTGTAATAGTACAATGCACGTGCGCCGCTCTCCTGCACAAAACTTTTTGTGATCGCATTGACGGAGGCGAAAAGCAGGACAATCCAGAATAAGATGTTCCAGGTTTGGGAAGGTAGCTGGACGAAAGAAGAAAAGACAATAAATACGGTGGATAAAACGTAAAGTAATATACCACCAAGGGCGTAGCCCATGCGCAGTTCGAGAATCAATTCCTTGTGGAGTAGGTTCCAAATTTCTTTTGCCAATCCCATGGCCGTAAAAATACAAATGTTTATCTTTCCGGACATGATACGCAAACTATTAATCCTCATTTTCGGCATTACCCCGGCGTGTCTTTATGCAAGCGCCCCCCCTGCCGAATACTTAAAGGTCACTGCTCAGGCGGGCGATGGTATTCACGCGCTCCTGCGCAGGTACCAACTTTCCACTCATTCCTGTAATTTCGACGAGTTTTACCGGCTCAACCAGCTCCGCAAAAACGCCCAACTGCTCAAGGACAAATCGTATATTCTACCCGTACAGACCGTTCCTTTTGATGGCAGGACCATCCGTAGTTCTATTGGGATTACCGACTATACGATGGCCCTGAATATCCAGCGCTACAACGAAGCTATGTTGGAGGCAGGGCTCCGGCAAAAACCCTTCCAGGAAGATAAACTCCTCTGGGTACCTCACCACCTGTTGTATTGTGGACCACCCGATCTCGGGCTACCCTCGCCGGCAGATATGCCCGAAACCCTGCCCGACCCGGATGCCGCCAACAGTAACCCTTCAAACAGGGTTTTTGAAATCTTCGGGGAGCAACTCGCCTATACGCCACAGAAAACTAAAGCGCTTGCAGGCCATATCTATTACCTCGTAAGCGGCCATGGAGGCCCGGACCCCGGCGCAATCGCCACCTATGCCGGCAAATCGCTGTGCGAGGACGAATACGCCTATGATGTTACCCTGCGCCTTTGCCGCAAACTTATCGAAAACGGCGCCGTCGCCTATATGATCGTTCGCGACCCCGATGACGGTATCCGCAAAGGGAACCACCTCCCCTGCGACGAGGACGAAATCGTCTGGGGGGAAAAAGATATCCATCCCACTCAACTTTCCCGACTGCAGGAACGCGCCGATATCATCAACGACCTCTACGAAAAAAACCGCCGGCAAGGCTTTGCCCGGCAACACGCTATTGAAATCCATGTGGACTCGCGCAGCCATAGCGAGCAGGTGGACTTGTTCTTCTACTATCAGGCAGCCAGCAAAGACTCCCAAACCCTCGCCGAACAACTCCACGAAACTATTCGCCAACGCTATAAAGTCAACCGGGTCAACGGCAACTACCACGGTACCGTAACCCCAAGGGGCCTCTTTACCCTCAAAAATTTCAAACCACCAACTGTCTATATCGAGCTCGGAAATATCCGGAACAGCTTCGACCAAAAGCGTATCCTCCTGGAAAGCAACCGCGAAGCCCTCGCCACCTGGCTGCTGGAAGCCCTCCTGAAATAGTCCTGCGATTCGAAAGATTATTGTTGGCCCCCGGTTTTAAAAAAAGTTACCTTTGCAGGGGGTTATGGACAGACAAAACAGGCTCTCTCATCGCCCACCGCCATCGCATGGGATAATTGCTGCAACTTTTCCTTCTTTTGAACAAATGTATCTATGGAAACTGTCGAACTGCGGGAGCTCAACCCTGATGATTACGAGGACCTAAAGACTTCCATGATCGAGGCATATCCCAACTGGCCGGGCTCCCACTGGCGGGAACGACATATTGAAACCCTGATCAAAGTTTTTCCGGAAGGACAACTCGTCGTTGTAGCAGATGGAAAAGTGGCCGGCTGCGCCCTTTCGATTATTGTTAAGTACGACCTGTTTGGCGATGAGCATACTTTTGCCCAGATTACCGGCAACTATACCTTTACTACCCATAACCCTAAAGGCGACGTCCTCTATGGGATAGATATCTTCGTAAGGCCCGAATTCCGGGAAATGCGCCTGGGCAGAAGGCTTTACGATGCCCGCAAAGAACTGTGCGAACGGCTCAACCTCCGGGCGATCATCTATGGCGGACGGATTCCCCATTACCACCTCTACGCCAAAAACTTACAGCCCTGGGAGTATATCCGGAAAGTAAAATACAAGGAAATCTATGACCCTGTCCTGACTTTCCAGCTCGCCAACGATTTTCACGTCAAAAAAATCCTGGAAGGCTATATGCCCCGCGACCACGAATCCAAAGCGGTCGCCGTACTCATGGAATGGGACAATATCTTCTACAAACAGCCCCAGGGTAAGCTCTCTACGTTCAAATCTATCGTGCGCCTGGGCCTCATTCAGTGGCAGATGCGCCCTTACCAGGGCCTCGACGAACTCTTCGAGCAGGTGGAGTACTTCATTGACGCAGTGGCAGCCTACAACGCCGACTTCGCCCTGTTCCCGGAGTTCTTCAACGCGCCCTTGATGGCGCAATACAACCATCTCGAAGAATCTGAAGCCATACGACGACTTGCCGAATATACCGAAGATATCCGGGAACGCTTCGTACAGCTCGCGATTGGCTACAATGTCAATATTATCACCGGCTCTATGCCCTTCCTCGACGGCGAGCGCCTCCTCAACGTGGGCTACCTCTGCCGCCGCAACGGTTCCTGGGAATCGTATGAAAAACTACACGTCACCCCGGATGAATCAAAATTCTGGGGTATGGTCGGCGGCGAAAAAATCAGCGTCTATGAAACAGACTGCGGACCTATCGGCATCCTGATCTGCTACGATGTCGAGTTCCCGGAACTCCCCCGCATACAGGCAGAACTCGGTATGAAAATACTATTCGTACCCTTTCTGACAGACACCCAAAATGGATACTCCCGCGTGCGCTACTGCGCCCGCGCACGGGCAATCGAAAACGAATGCTACGTCGCTATCGCCGGTAGCGTTGGCAACCTGCCTAAAGTCCACAATATGGACATCCAATACGCCCAATCAGTCGTGTTTACCCCTTGTGATTTTTCTTTCCCCTCCAAAGGTATCAAAGCCGAGGCTACACCAAATACAGAAATGATCCTGGTGGCCGATGTGGACCTCGACCTCCTGCGCGAACTGCACGTCTATGGCAGCGTCCGAAACCTCAAAGACCGCCGGACGGATATCTATACGCTCCGGACACTGCAGTCGCCATCAACGGAGTAAGGGGCCCTAAAAAACCAGGGTTGTGTAAAAAGCCGCCGCCGCTCCTCTGGCGGCGTCAGCCGCCAAAGCACTTGTGAGACTCCCGCTTCAAAAAATTTTGTGCGCCTGTCCGAAAAGTATTCGGCTGCCTTCGCCGCCAAAGAACTTTAGGGGCAGCCCTATTCCTTTTACTCAACCCCATGCTTCTGCCAACATATATATTATACAGCTTACGCTGCCAAATAACATTTTGAACGGGCACTGTTTTTGTTGATTTTGCTTTGCCAAGTCTATAAAAACAGCGCCCGTTCAAAACTTTCTTTCGCTGCCGAAGGCGGCAAAATTCTTTTTACACAACCTCACAGCAGCAGGCAGATATTGTAAAACAGCATTTCCCGTTGTATTCCTACCTGATTTTTAATTCCCAATAAAGATTTTGAGTTTTAAATTAAAACCAATCAAAATTTTAAAAAACAAGTGTTTTTGTTACTTATTTTTTAAAATATGTCCGATTGATTTTTGATTTCCCCGCTTTTTCCCTGTAAAAACAAGTTTTTCCTTACGGATTACTTTCATTTTTTGCCTTTTTTCCCCCAAATACAATCGTCATCTTTATCGTCGGCAATGTTGCCGTAGGGTCTCTTTAGGCCGGCCTGAAAATCGCGATAGAGGTTGTGTAAAAATTAAATGAAAAAAATATTTTAAGGGGGGCTCATAAGTATTCTGCAGCCTTCGCCGCCAAAGGACTTATAAGACAGCCTCCTCGGAAAATATCATAGGACAGCCCCAAATTTCCGGGACTGCCCCTTCCGGCCAAAAAGCCTTTCATAAAATCACCGAACATGGAAGTTCCTCAAAATGCCCCATCCAGGGGGTTATATGTACCCGAGCTGGAAAAAGATTCCTGCGGCACCGGCTTTATCGCCAACCTCAACGGTATCAAATCCCACCAGCTCATCGAAGATGCGCTCACGATGCTGGCCAATATGGAGCATCGCGGAGCCTGTGGCTGCGAGCCCAATACCGGGGACGGCGCGGGGATTTTAATTCAGACGCCGGACGATTTTTTCCGCTACAAGGCGAAAGAGCTGGGTTTTGAGCTTCCCGCCTTTGGTGCTTACGGCGTAGGGGTCGTGTTTTTTCCTGCTGAACGCAACCTCCGCAACCAATGCCGGGTGTTGTTCAACGATTACGTGGACGAGTGCGGGTTCGAGTTGCTTGGATACCGGAAGGTGCCCACCGACAATGAACTCCTTGGGGATTCCGCCATCGCCTCGGAGCCCCGGATCGAACAGATCTTTGTCCGGCCCAAAGCGCCACTTGCCGAAATAGCCCTCGAGCGTGCTTTGTACGTGTTGCGAAAATTTGTCACCCACAACATCCACCTTATTTACCCTCAATCGCAGGAACAGTTCTACATTGCCTCGTTTTCCTACAAAACGATTGTTTATAAAGGGCAACTCACCACTTATCAGCTCCGCCCCTACTACCCCGACCTGCAGGACGAACGGCTGACCTCGGCCATTGCCCTGATCCACTCCCGCTTTTCTACAAACACCGTCCCTAAATGGAAGCTGGCCCAGCCTTTCCGATATATTGCCCATAATGGGGAAATCAATACCATCACCGGCAATCTGAACTGGTGGAAGACGAAGGAGCGGCTATTGGAATCGCAAGTTTTCACCCCCGAAGAACTCCACAAAATCAGGCCGGTGTGTGGTGAGCACTTATCTGATTCCGGCAACTTCGACAACGTGCTGGAGTACCTCGTGCTCGGCGGGTTTTCCCTTCCCCATGCCCTCATGATGATGATTCCGGAAGCCTGGCAGCACGACCCCAATATGCCCGACAGCAAAAAGGCCTTCTATGAATACCATACGACGATGATGGAGCCCTGGGATGGCCCCGCATCTATGGTCTTTACCAATGGTATCCTGGTAGGTGCGACACTCGACCGCAACGGCCTCCGCCCTTCGCGCTATTGCCTGATGGAAGACAATACCCTTGTGGTTGCCTCCGAAGCCGGGGCCCTGCCGGCCGATCAGAGCAAGATACTGCTCAAGGGCCGTCTGCAGCCCGGCAGGATGCTGATTGCCGACCTCGACCTCAGGCGTATCGTCGGCGACGAGGAGGTGAAGTCCATTATTTGCCGTAGGTTGCCTTACCGCGATTGGCTCGAAACCTACCGTATCAGCCTTGCCGACCTGCCGCTCCAAATCCCCGCTACAGTCGGGATGGACGAAAAAACCCTGATCAGGAACCAGCTACTGTTTGGTATGACCAGGGAAGACCTCAAAATTGTCCTGCAGCCGACCGTTGCCGAGGGGCAGGAACCTGTTGGCTCCATGGGTGCCGATACGCCGCTCGCCGTCTTATCGAAGCAGAGCCAGCACCTGTCCAATTATTTCAAGCAGCTCTTTGCACAGGTCACCAACCCGCCGATAGACCCCATCCGGGAGCGATCAGTCATGTCCATATATGCTATGCTGGGAGGGGCACCACCCAATCTGGAACTCCTTCCGGAGCGTGCCCGTTTTATCCACCTGGACAGCCCTCTGCTGAGCAACGAAGATTTAAACAGGATAAAATATACCCACCAACCCGGGTTTAAGAGCGGCGTCATAGACAGCCTCTTCCGCGCCGATGGGCAAAAAGGCCGTCTCAAAGCAGCGGTCGAACATATCTGCGCCGCAGCAGAAGACCTCGTCCGCCAGGGTGCCAATATCCTGATCCTCTCCGACCGAAATGCCGACAACAACCATGCGCCGATCCCAGCCCTGCTGGCCGTTGGGGCAGTACACCACCATCTGATCCGGGAAGGCCTGCGCAGCCAGACCTCCCTGATCGCAGAGACCGGGGATGCACGGGAAACCCATCATTTTGCGACCCTGCTGGGTTTTGGCGCAAGTGCCGTTAATCCTTACCTGACGTATGCTTCAATTGCCGATTTGCGGCGCACCCAGGCCCTGCATCCTACTTATCCCCTTGAAAAGCTGATAGCCATCTATAATAAAGCCGTGGACAAAGGCATCCTCAAGATTATGTCCAAAATCGGGATTTCCACCCTACAATCTTATCAGGGCGCACAGATATTCGAAATCCTCGGACTCGCCGGAGAAGTCACCGAAAAATGCTTCACTGGTGCCGTCTCGAGGATAGAAGGCCTGGGTTTCGACGGTATCGCGGAAGAAGTACTGGTCAGACAACGTCTTGCATATCCTGAACAGGGCAGACTGAGCGCCCAACTGGAAGCAGGGGGTATATATCAATGGAAGCAGCGGGGCGAGGCCCACCTGTTTAACCCCGCCACTATCCATCTGCTCCAGCTCGCCGCACGCAAAAACGATGGCGAGGCCTACAAAAAATATGCCGCAATGATTGACCAGCAGAGCGAACAGGCCATGACCCTGCGCGGCCTGCTCACTTTCCGCAGAGGGAAACCCATCCCCATCGAAGAAGTGGAACCCACTGCCGAAATCCTCAAACGATTTGCCACAGGGGCGATGTCGTTCGGTTCTATCTCCCACGAAGCACACACGACCCTTGCCATTGCCATGAACCGCATCGGGGCACGCAGCAACAGCGGGGAAGGCGGCGAAGACGAGGCCAGGTTCGAGCGCAAGGCTAACGGCGATTGGGAACGGTCCGCCATCAAGCAGGTAGCCTCCGGACGATTTGGCGTAACGAGCTACTACCTCAGCAATGCCGACGAGCTGCAGATCAAAATGGCCCAGGGTGCCAAGCCCGGAGAGGGTGGGCAATTACCCGGCCATAAAGTGGATGAATGGATCGGCAGGGTACGCCATTCTACTCCGGGAGTCGGGTTGATTTCCCCGCCACCACACCACGATATCTATTCCATCGAAGACCTCGCGCAGCTCATTTTCGACCTCAAAAATGCCAATCCACGTGCCCGCATCAACGTCAAACTGGTATCAAAGGCAGGGGTCGGGATCATCGCATCCGGCGTGGCAAAAGCCCATGCCGATGCCATCCTCATCTCCGGCCACGACGGCGGCACCGGAGCCTCCCCCCTAACTTCTGTACGCCATGCAGGCCTCCCCTGGGAACTCGGACTGGCAGAAACCCATCAAACCCTCGTGCGGAATAAACTGCGCGACCGCGTCGTCCTCCAGACGGACGGGCAGCTCCGTACCGGAAGGGACCTGGCCATCGCGACTTTGCTCGGCGCCGAAGAGTGGGGCGTCGCTACCGCCGCATTAGTGGCAGAAGGCTGTATCATGATGCGCAAATGCCATGTCAATACCTGCCCTGTCGGCATCGCGACCCAGGACCCGGATCTGCGCAAACGGTTTACCGGCCAGCCGGAGCATATTATCCAATTCTTTACCTTCCTCGCTGAAGATCTCCGGTGCATCATGGCCGAGCTTGGCTTCCGCACCATCAATGAAATGGTGGGCCGTGTGGAAATGCTCAAACTCCGGCAGGATATCGCACACTGGAAATACAAAGCGCTCGATCTCAGCCCCATCCTGTACAAGGAACCAACGGGGGATTCCGTCGGACAGTACAAACAGTTGACCCAGGATCACGGAATAGACGAAGTGATGGACAGGACGCTCATCCGCCAGGCGATGCCTGCGCTGGAAGGCAAAAAAGCAGTTGAAGCAAATTTTACCATCAGAAATACAGACCGTGCAGTCGGAGCCATGCTGTCCAATGAAGTTTCCCTGCGCTATCGCGCCGACGGCCTTCCGGATGGACGTATCCAGATGCGGTTTCGCGGATCAGCAGGGCAGAGTTTCGGCGCATTCTGTGCCCCCGGAATACAGTTTGTACTCGAAGGTGAGTCGAACGACTATTTCGGGAAAGGCTTGTCGGGCGGAAGACTCATCGTCATGCCCGACCGCAGCAGCAGGTTCGTCGCACATGAAAATATCATCATCGGCAATGTCGCATTGTACGGCGCCACCTCCGGGGAGGCCTTTATCTGTGGCATGGCAGGTGAACGTTTCGCTGTACGTAACTCCGGTGCAAATGTCGTCGTCGAAGGTGTAGGCGACCACGGGTGCGAATACATGACCGGTGGCACCGTCGTCATCCTGGGCGGTACGGGTAAAAACTTCGCCGCTGGCATGAGCGGCGGTATCGCTATCGTCTATGACCCGGAAGTTCAACTCCCCGGCCTTTTCAATGACGAAATGGCCGATCTGGAGCCGTTATCAGAGACCGATCTGGTTTTACTGCGCAATATGATCGAAAAACACCAGCAGTACACCAAAAGTAGGCGTGCCGGTATGTTACTTGAAACCTGGAACGAGGCTCGTCAACACTTTATCAAGGTAATGCCGAGAGACTACAAAGCGGTCTTGGAGAAAAGGAAGGTACAGGCTGCCACTGGCAGGTCAGCCGATCAGGCATTACCTGAGAAAGGATGAAAACTGGATTTCGCGCCGGATAACAGGCCATTCTTCACAGCCCCCGGGCATGTATCAAAATATCTTTCATTTATGTCTGATCCAAGAGGATTTCTAAAATACCGGCGGGAATTGCCGGATGCACGTCCGCCGCAGGAGCGCGTCGGCGATTATCGCGAGATATACGAATCATTTCCTGAAGAAAAGACCCGGGAGCAGTCTGCGAGGTGTATGGACTGCGGGGTGCCCTTTTGTCATTCCGGTTGTCCGTTAGGAAATATTATTCCGGAGTTCAACGATGCGGTCCATCGCCAGGACTGGATACAAGCCATTGGAATTTTGCAGGCTACGAATAATTTTCCGGAGTTTACCGGGCGCATTTGCCCTGCCCCCTGCGAAGCGGCCTGTGTTTTAGGGATAAACCAGCCGCCAGTAGCCATCGAGCATATCGAAAAGGCGATTGCAGAAAAGGCGTTCGAGCTGGGCCTCATCCGCCCTAACCCGCCCGTCCTGCGGACGGGGAAGAAAGTTGCGGTCATCGGTTCGGGTCCTGCCGGCCTGGCTGCTGCTGCACAGCTCAACAAAGCCGGCCACCTGGTCACGGTTTTCGAGCGCAAAGACCGCATTGGCGGGCTGCTGCGGTATGGGATCCCCGATTTTAAACTCGAAAAATGGGTGCTCAACCGAAGGCTGGCCGTAATGGAGGCAGAAGGTATCCGCTTCCGCACCAATACCGATGTTGGTAATAACCTTCCTGCCGAACAGGTCCTCAGCGAATTCGACGCCCTTGTGCTCTGTGGTGGTTCTACTATCCCCCGCGACCTGGACGTACCGGGAAGGACACTCAAAGGCGTACATTTTGCGATGGAATTCCTGGAACAAAACAACCGCCGCGTAGCCGGGGACAGCCTTCACCAGGAAACACCTATCTATGCGAGGGGAAAAGATGTACTGGTCATCGGAGGTGGGGATACCGGGGCCGACTGCGTAGGCACCTCCAACCGCCATGGTGCCGCTTCTGTCACCCAACTCGAAGTCCTGGCAAGGCCACCCGAACAGCGCGACCCCCTCTCCTGGCCCAACTGGCCGATGATCCTGCGCCAGAGCTCCTCGCACGAGGAGGGTTGTTCCCGGCACTGGGCCATGCTCACCAAAGCCTTTCTGGGCGATGCGGATGGCAACCTGCGTGCCGCACAGGTCGTGGATGTACAATGGAAAACCGACCCCGCCACCGGAAGAGGCCACCTCGAGGAAGTCGAAGGAAGCGTCCGCGAAATCCCCTGCCAGCTCGCCTTCATCGCCGTTGGGTTCCTGCACCCTCAGCACGAAGGCATGCTAAAGACCCTTAAAGTACCCCTCGACCCACGCATGAATGTCCAAACCGATGAAAAGTATCGAACGGGGACAGAAAAGGTTTTCGCCGCCGGCGATATGCGCAGGGGGCAGTCTCTGGTCGTCTGGGCGATCTCCGAAGGCCGCGAAGCCGCAAGGGCAGTAGATGAATTTCTGATGGGGGAATCTGCCCTGGAGTCAAAAGCGCAGTCCGCGCTTTTGACTCCAGGGTAGGGCCTATTTCATACGTTTTTTGCCGCCTTCAGCGGCAGCATAAAATTTCTGAAGGGGCTGTCCCGAAAGTCCCGGGGTTGTGTAAAAAGTATTTTGCTACCTACGGCAGCAAAATTAAATTTTTCATAGTTGCATTTTAAAAAATTTTATTTTTAAAAATCGTTGAAAACGCAGCTATAAAAAATATTATTTGGCGGCATAAGTCCCTAAAGTTCACTTTGGCCAAATAATATTTTGCAAGAACACTGTTTTCACTGATTTTGCTTTTCAAAATCAGTGAAAACAGTGTTCTTGCAAAACTTTTTTTCGCTGCCGTAGGCGGCGGAATACTTCCTACACAATCTCAGGACAAAGAACTTGTCAGACAACCTCTAAAATTCTTCACTGCAGCGGAAAAATACTAAGCATAAACCATTAGATTAGGCCCTCAAAACCTGGTCTGTATGAAAAACACCTTATGCTTTACACTCGCGCTCTTCGCCGCGATAGCGCTGAACAGTCAGAACCGCCTTCTGGAAGCACAATCTGCGGTCACTACGCAGCACGAAGTTACCGTTAAAGGCAAAAAAATCCCTTATACCGCGACTGCCGGCACGCAGCCGGTTTGGAACGAAGACGGGAAGCCCGTGGCATCGCTATTCTACATCTATTATCAGCGCAGCGACGTTCAGGACCGTGCTGCCAGGCCCCTGGTCATCTCGTTCAATGGTGGCCCGGGCTCGGCTTCGGTATGGATGCACGTTGCGTACACCGGCCCGCGCATCCTTGAAATAGATGACGAAGGATATCCGGTGCAGCCATACGGGACGAAGGAAAACCCCCACTCTATCCTCGACGTCGCCGATATCCTGTACGTTGATCCCGTCAATACAGGCTACTCCCGGATTCTGGACAAAGATGCCAAGCCGGCATCGTTTTTTGGGGTGAACGCCGACGTCAAATATCTGGCGGAATGGCTGAATACCTTCGTTTCCCGCCAGGAGCGCTGGCGCTCGCCCAAGTACCTCATCGGCGAAAGTTATGGTACGACGCGGGTTTCCGGGCTTGCCCTCGAGCTCCAGAATGCCCAGTGGATGTACCTCAACGGGGTCGTGCTTGTCTCCCCTACCGAGCTCGGTATAGAGCGGAACGGCCCCGTGGAAGCAGCCAACCGCCTGCCTTACTTTGCCGCTACTGCCTGGTACCATAAAGTGCTGCCGCCCGATCTGCAGCAAAAAGACCTCCCCGCCGTCCTCGACGAAGCGGAAAATTTTACCATCAATGAGCTACTCCCTGCAATGGCCATGGGCGGTTTCCTGGACCCGGAAAAGAAGCGTGCCATGGCCGCGGGTATGGCGCGCTACAGCGGGCTGTCTGAAAAAACCATCCTTCAGCATAACCTCGACGTGCCCGTACAGTTTTTCTGGAAAGACCTGCTGCGCGAACGCGGTGGCTATACCGTTGGGCGCCTCGATTCCCGCTACAAGGGTATTGACAGGAAGGAGGCCGGAGAAAGCCCGGACTACAATTCAGAACTGACCTCCTGGCTCCATTCGTTTACCCCCGCCATCAACCATTATCTGCGCACAGAACTTAAGTACGCGACCGATATCAAATATAATATGTTTGGCCCGGTCAGCCCCTGGGACAGGAGTAACGACAATACCGGAGCCAACCTGCGCCAGGCAATGGCCCAAAACCCCTATCTCCAGGTGATGTTCCAGTCGGGGTATTACGATGGCGCTACGACCTACTTCAATGCTAAATATTCGATGTGGCACCTCGACCCCAGCGGCAAATTCAAAAATCGGCTGCGCTTCGAAGGTTATCGCAGTGGCCACATGATGTACCTCCGCCGCGAAGACCTCGCCACTTCCAACGAACACCTGCGGGAATTTATCCGCAATTCGCTGCCCGGTAAGGGCGTACCGGCAAAGTATTGACGGTGGACGGTGGACGGTGGACGGGAGACGGGAGACGGGAGACGGGAGACGGTGGACGGGAGACGGGAGACGGGAGACGGGGGACGGTGGACGGGGGACGTGAGAGGGGGGCAGTAATAAGTGAGCCTGTAGACGGGACGAGAGAGAGGGGGGCAGGGAGTGTAGAGAGGGGGGT
>JBEIGB010000046.1:0-28466 GCA_040382095.1 Lewinellaceae bacterium | reverse complement strand
CGCGGCTCCGAAAAATTTAATTTTGCCGCTGTAGGTAGAAAAATACAAGATACTTTTTACACAACCCCTTATCGCTTAAAAAAACCACTCAAGATGTACAACAGACGGACATTCATCAGGAACACAGCGTTGGCCGGCGGCCTGTTTACCCTGGCAGGACACAATGCCCTTGCGGCATTCCTCCAGGCGGATCCTGGAAAAATGATTCCCCTGCGCGGGAATGTCGGTTATTATTCAGAGCGCGGTGGCACCATCGGCTGGTACCTTCACGACGATGGTATCGCCGTAGTTGATACCCAATTTCCCGAACAGGCAGGGCACCTGATCGAACAGCTGCGGCAAAAAAGCCAAAAAGCAGTGGACTTGCTGTTCAATACTCACCACCACGGAGACCATACTGGTGGAAATATCGCCTTTAAGGGCATCGTCAATAATGTGATTGCCCATGCCAATTCCAGAGTCAACCAGGAAAAAGTAGCGATTGAGCGGAAATCAGAAGCCCAGCAACTTTACCCGGATACGACTTTTGAAAAAGACTACCGCCATAAGCTTGGGGGGGAAACCATCACTGCAAAGTACTTCGGGCCCGGCCATACCAATGGCGATATCGTCGTGCATTTCGAAAACGCCGATATCGCCCATGTCGGTGATCTGATGTTTAACCGGCGGTTTCCTTTTATTGACAAGACCGCAGGGGCTTCGATATCGAATTGGATCGAAGTGCTGGGACAAATCCGCAAAACCTTTCATAAAGACACCCTCTATATTTTCGGCCATGCCAATGAAGGCTATCCTGTAACCGGAACCCGGGAAGATCTCTCCGCTATGCAAAACTACCTAGAAAAACTACTGCAATATACCCGGAAGGCATACACAGAGGGCACGACCGAAAAAGATCTGATTGCCAAAACCACTTCTATACCGGGTGCAGAGGAATGGAAAGGACAGGGCATAGAACGCAGTATCAGCGCTGCTTATCTGGAGCTGAAAGGACTTTAATCACGACGTTGAATGCAAGTAATTTCTCTGCCCCCGGCAGAATTTTTTGCTGCTGCCGCGTTGCGCAATAACGTACTTTTGTCACCAAAGGCAGGTTGTATTTCCCCAATATTATTTTGCGCATAAAACTTTCCTGCACAAACTCAGAAAGTATAATTTTTGGCGGTGCAAGTCGTCAAAGGACAGCCTCGAGACTTTTCGCCCAACCCCAGACCATTGAGGCAACCCCTTTTAATGGGCGTCGGAAATAATATTTTGTGTCAGACACGTTAACGGGGCTTTTTACCCAACCGCTAAATTTGCAGCATGGCGCAAAAACTTTATTTTTGCGGCGTCTTTGTCAAAATCGAAAAACAGGAGCCATGCCCAAACACACTGAAATCGCACAAATCCTGCAACAATTACCCATCGGCACACAATACACTGTGAAAGGCTGGGTACGCGCTTTTCGCAACAACCGCTTCATCGCGCTAAATGATGGTTCTTGTGCCGATAACCTTCAGGTCGTTGCCGATCCGGAAAAATTCGACGAAGCCCTCCTGCGAAGGATCAAATACCATGCCTGCATTGCCGTCAGTGGTGTGCTGGCGGCCTCCCAGGGCACCGGGCAATCTGTAGAACTACATGCAGAACAGATCGAAGTTTTGGGCGATACCAACCTCGAAGAGTACCCGCTCCAGCCAAAGCGCCAGACGATGGAATTCCTGCGTCAGAAAGCCCATTTCAGGATGCGGACCAATACCTTCAGCGCGGTTTTCCGTATCCGTCATGGCGTAGCTTATGCGATACATAAATACTACAACGACCGTGGGTTTTATTACCTTCATGCGCCTATCATTACGGGCAGCGATGCAGAAGGCGCCGGCGAAATGTTCCGCGTCTCAATTCTCGACCCCGAAAATCCCCCGCGCAAAGAAGACGGGGGCATCAACTGGAGCGAGGATTTCTTTGGCAAAGCCACCAATCTCACTGTTTCCGGACAGTTACAGGCTGAAATCGGGGCGCTGGCCCTCGGCAAAGTATATACTTTCGGACCAACTTTCAGGGCCGAAAATTCCAATACCCCTCGCCACCTTGCAGAATTCTGGATGATCGAGCCAGAAATGGCATTCTACGATATTTTCGACAATATGGACCTCGCCGAAGATTTCTGCAAATACTTAATCAACCATATCCTGGAAAATTATCCGGAAGATCTCGATTTCCTCGATAAACGACTTCAGGAAGAAGAAAAAAACCTCCCTACAGACAAACGCCGGCCAATGGGCCTGATCGAACAGTTGCGCTTTGTGGTAGATAATGCTTTCGAACGCATTACCTACGATGAGGCAATCAATATCCTTCAGGCTTCAAAACCCTATAAAAAGGGACAGTTTGAATTTCCTGTAGAATGGGGCCGCGACCTGCAAGCCGAACACGAGCGCTTCCTTGTCGAAAAAGAATTCAAAAAGCCCGTCATCGTCCGCAACTACCCCAAAGTAATCAAGGCTTTTTATATGCGCCTGAACGATGATGGAAAAACCGTTGCCGCAATGGACGTCCTTTTCCCGGGTATTGGCGAAGTCATCGGTGGCTCGCAGCGCGAAGAAAGATATGATCATTTGCTTGGCCGTATCCATGAAATGGGTATCCACGAAGCTGAATTGTGGTGGTACCTCGAGTTGCGCAAGTTTGGTGGGGCACCCCATTCCGGATTTGGGTTAGGTTTCGAGCGCATCGTACAATTCATCACGGGAATGGGCAATATCCGCGACGTTATCCCCTTCCCACGGACTCCAGGATACGCCGAATTCTAAAATATAACAGCCGTTTCCTAAAAGGAAGCAACCGAAAACCCCTGTTTACAGGCAAATCAAGGAATGAGGGGTTTACAAAAAGCTTTTTTTACCGTATATTTGTATCGTTGATTTGTTAAAAAAAAAGCCGCACCCTGAAAGGATACGGCCTCAGCTAATAACAAATCATAATCTCATTAAAAAAAGACGACCTTAATCTTTATGAAAACGACGCTATGTCGTTTTTTATTTTATCGATTTATTTTTCAAACCTACCTTATTCAAGGCCCTTCAGTTTACTTATTGCCTATTGTGCCTGTGTCGTATTGCGACTCGTGGCATACAGGTTGCAATATTATACAAAAGTAAACTGTTTTCCCGCAAAGATACAAAATTATTCAACAATTGCTTGTTGAAAAAGTTTTATTCCCGCTTATCGGTTTCGTTTTATGCGCTCATGGTGGCTGTTTCATAAGTGTTCTGCCGTCTTCGCCGCCAAAGGACTTGCCGGAGGCTTTTACGCAACCCCATTCAAAATTTTATGGGGTTTAGATTACCATTCAGCATGAAGCGGCTTGAAAATACTTATGCGACATTCGTTTTCGGGTGTACCCGGCCATAAAAAAAGTGTTCCCTGCTGCATCATCTGCACAGGGAACCTTCTTCCGACATAATAGGGGGAAATATGACAGAGGTTATCGCAGAATTATTTTCCCGGTATTGATTAATTTTCCATTATTAGTTTCCAATCGGTACAAATAAAGCCCTCCGGAGAGCGCATTCCTATTCCACACAAATTGGTTACCACTGAAGACCTGTTGCTGTACCAAACGGCCATCTGAGGTAAAAACGCTAAGTCTGAGCTCTTGAAAGGGCATCCCTTCCAGGTCGAACGTAACTGATCCCGGGGAAGGGTTGGGATAAGCCATTACCGATACCCCTGGAAAGAATACCTCTTTGTTTGAAGTGAGTACCGTAATGAAATCGGGGAATTTCTCCACGACATATCGCAACGTCCGGGTAGTTCGGGGTGACTGGTCATTGAAGAAAACCGTTGCCCTGTTTTCCAGTATGGTTGGGAATGGGTTGGCGCTGCGTTGCCCTACCCTGAACTCTACAAAACCTGTTCCACCGCCTGAACCTGTTACCGGGGGCAATACGACACTGTCCATTGTAATTCTTATGATCCCATTGCCAAATACCTCGAGGCGATAGGGGAGGCTGGAAGGTCCGGGAGCAACTTTGCGCGGATCCAGTCCCATTGGCAGCGTATCGCGTATAACGACACGGGTGACGGTATCCCTACCGGTATTTTTGAATAAGATTTTGAACGTCAGGTCTGTTTCCGGGGCGATGATTGAATCTTTATATCCCTTAGGATAACCCCGTATATCAATTGCCTGGGGCATAGCGACGATTTCCTGTACATCTATGCCGATATAGGGATCCAGTTCGTTTTCCGGGAACATGGTCACTTTACCCGTAGTAAAAGATGATCCACTGGCAACACATCCTTCAACTGCCGCAGTTGGGTAGCTTCGGCCGGGGTGACCGGCAGATTGTTCCACCACAGCCCGGAAAGTCGAGCCATTGGCGGGTATGCGCACCCGTTGTTCCTCCGTTGCTTTAAGCTGAATATCGAGTTGGCGCAATACGATATTATCCTGGATAACGATAGATCGCTTAGCCGAGCGCATATCCCCCACCCCATCATTGCGGATTTGAAAAACGATCACGGAGTCGCCTTCACAAATCCCTTTAACGCTAAGGCTCGACAGGTCCCAGTCCGGGCTTGGTTTCAGGCAGGTCGTATCCGGATAAATACGGGCGGACACCAGCGCTGCCTGCCCTTCTGCAATTCCCGAGCAGGCCATTTTCGCTTTAACCACAAAGCGGCCGCAGGCGGCCGGATCGAGGTTGCCCAGCAGGAACCTGCGCTTACCGTTGGGCAGGAGTACCTGCTGGCGGTTTGCGCTCAGGAAGGTAATCCGGGGATCCAGTTCGAGGTCAATGTAGGCATTCTCTGCACGGGCAGTACCAATATTACAATACGATACCGTATATTCCAGATCCTCACAAATTGCGAGGAAAGGGGTGGCCACTTCGACTTCCAGGAAGGGGCATAGTACGCTTGGCTTCATTGGGAAATCCACCCGGAGCGAATCGTAGAAAGCCTTGAAAGCGATCTGTCTGCCCTGAAAATTACAAGCCTCCCAGTATAGGTTGAGCGGCAGTGCGCGTACGACATACTGCCCGGTATCTACTGAGATACGGTAGAACCCATTTTCATCCGTAGTGCCATAAAACACTCCTTTTGCACTTTCTGCCTGGACCAACCAACCGGCCAGGGCGCGTTCGGAGGCATCCAGGTCGCACTGGTTATCATCATCCCAGAACACCTTTCCGCTGAGGTAATTGCTCACTACTGCGCCCAGGCCGTCCGTTTTAATCAGGATGAGGTCGTTGAAAGAAGTAAGTACCTGGGCATTGTACCCCGTGATGATGAATCCTCCATCTGCTGTAGGCTGAATATCGCGCCCTTCCTCTGTTGCAGTTTTATCGCCGATATTTTTTTGCCACAGGATGTTCCCATTATGGCTCAGTTGAGCGATGAAAACATCTACATTGACCATATCCGTCAGCTTCAGCCCGGTGATTACCAGGTTGCCGGAAGCCAATTCCGCGATTGCATTTGCTTCTTCTTCTTTCCCTGGGTCCCCGACGATTTTCTCCCACAGGCGGTTACCCTGGAGGTCAAAAACGGCGACGTAAGCGTCTGAATTATCATTGATGGTACCCGCTATTGCGATGTTCCCGTTTTTGGTGAGCAATACATCCCTGACCTCTTCGCGGTATGGGTTGCCGACGCGTTTTTCCCAGACGACCGTTCCTGTCGAATCGAGGCGGAACAATACAATGTCATTGTCGAAGCCTTTTTCGTTGCGTGAGTTGCCTGCCAGGATCATATCACCCTGGGGAAGGAGGGCAAGCGCCGTCGCTTCGTCAGGTCTTGACGTGCCATAGTTTTTCAGCCACCGAATCCCTCCGAGGGGGTCAAAAACCGCCAGGAGCATATCCTCGTCTTCATTATTCCTGCGGACGAAGCCTGCGACAGCGATGCTGCCATCGGCACGGACCAGTGCCGAACTGACCCGTTCGATATTTGGTGATCCGAACTGTTTACTCCACAGTTTTTCCCCTTTGCGGTTGATTTTAAGCAGGTAAATATCTTCATTGGCACCAATCTGGGTGCTTATCGTCCCTACGATCAGGAAGTTGCCATCCGGCATGAGCAGGACGGCCCTGGGCTGCTCCTGATACCCTTCGTCGAAAAACGCCGTCCAGACAATCCTTCCATCCAGGTCTGTCCGTAGGATAAAAATATCCTGATCGTTATCATCGCCGAAAGATTCACCATAGCCTGCAACAACGAAGCCATGGTCTTCTGTTTGTAATACTGCCCAACCTTCATCGGTCTTTTCACCGCCGTAGGTAAATTGCCACCCTTGTCCTGAAGCTGTAATTGGGAATAGGATACATTGGAGCATCAGCAGAAAAAGCCACCCCGCCGCCTGAACGATGGCAAATTGGAAAGCTTGAGGAGCAGGTCTGGTTTTCATGAGGTAACTCTTTTTTACGTTGATCTATTAATATGTTACAAATATGCCTGGATTAATGGAATAAGAAAAAGACAAAAAAAGAGATTTGTTGAAAAAAAAAGTGCTATTTTTGATAAAAATTTCGAGAAAAATATTCAATTAAATTCAATATCAATATTTTACAGTTTGAAATTAATTTGTTTTTGTTGAAAAAAATTGATATTTGATTAATTTAACTGCCTCCTGGGGCAGGAAGCCATTTGGATGAGCGCGTGTAATTGTAGTCAAAAATGGAAAACAGCCAATTAGTGTACCTTTTGACTGCCCTTGGAAAAGGGGAGTTGCGGGAGCTGCGCAAGTGGCTGCTCTCACCTATCCACAACCAGCGGGAAGACGTTGTAAAGTTATTTGACTATCTCACGGAAAAAGAACGCCTGAGCGACGAAAAAAAGCTTGCCAAGGCCATTGTATTTAAGAAACTTTTTCCGGGCGAGCCTTTTGACGATGCCCGGCTGCGCCAGGCGGTATATTTTTTACAGAAATGTACGGAGGACTACCTTGCCTACAGGGAATTTCAACAGGACGAGATCCGCTCTGCCCTTGCGCTTGCAGAGGTATTCCGGCGAAAAAATCTCGACCGGCTGCTGGAAAAAACGCTTAAAAAGCTTCAGGAAGACCAAAAAAACGGACAACTCAGGGACGAGGCCTATTTACAGAACCAATATCTCCTTGAAGCTATCGAATACCAATATATTTCTGAAAAAAAGCGGACACCGGACACCAACCTTCAGGCATATTCAGACACTCTGGACCTGCGCTTCATTGCCGGCAAGCTCCGCCTTGCATCCCTGATCACCGCGGTTCAAAGGGTCTATAAGCAGGATATCCGGATAGGCCTGTTAGAAGAAACCCTGAATGCTGTGGAAAAGAATGGCATGATGGGGCACCCTGCCATTTCCGTATATTATTATATTTACAGAGCCCTGAGCGATTCGACCCGGGAAGAATATTTTTTTAGTCTCAAAGAGGCGATTTTTCAACATGACCACTGTTTTTCCCTGGAAGAACAGCGGGACATCCTGTTGCTGGCTGTAAACTATTGTATCGCCAAAATGAACACCGGGGCGGCTACCTTCGTCGGAGAGGCATTTGATCTCTACAAGCGTGGGATCGAGAACGGGGCCCTGCTCGACAAAGGCGTACTCAACCACCTGACTTTCATCAATATTGTTACGACAGGCACTACCCTTCGGCAGTTTGACTGGGTTCGCTGGTTCATACAAAATTTCCAGCAATACCTTGCGCCCCAGTACCGCGAGAATTTCGTTTGTTTTTCGCTGGCAAAGCTACATTTTGAGCAACGGGAATATCCCCAGGCTCAAAGGCTGCTGATGCAGTTCGATTATGACGATATCCTCTTCAACCTCAGCGCCAAGTCTATGCTCATAAAAATCTACTTTGAGGAAAGCGAATACAGTGCCCTCGATTCTTTACTGGAAAGCCTGCGCACTTATATCAACCGAAAAAAAGCTATCGCGTATCATAAAAACATTTACAACAACCTCATCCGTTTTACTAAACGACTGGTCAGGATCAGCCCATACGACAAAGCCCAGAAAGAAAAACTCCGTCAGGACATCGAAGCGGCCAATCCTCTGCCCGAACGAAAGTGGCTTCTCGAACAACTCGACAATCTTTAGCCTTTTATAACATATACATATTCGCCAAATATGCAGATTATCAGCATCGAGCAAGAATCTTCATGGAAACTTTTTCATCAGGTCCCGCACCTGGTGTATAAAAACGATCCGAACTGGATTGCCCCTCTTGAAAGCGACGTACGCAATATCTTTGATCCTCAAATGAATACATCATGGAAAGCGGGAACGGGGAAATGTTTCGTATTGCTGGATGAAAAGGGGCTTCCAGCAGGGCGTATTGCGGCATTTATTGACCACGCTGCCAATCAGCTACAGCAAAATCCAATCGGAGGCATAGGTTTTTTTGAGTGCGTGGACCGGTTGGATTTTGCGCTTGCGTTATTTGCGCATGCTGAGGCATATCTCGCCGGCCTTGGGGCGAAGATTGTCGAAGGCCCGGTAAATTTTGGGGAGCGGGAAAAATTCTGGGGTCTTCTGGTACGTGGTTTTGAACCTCCTTTATACCAGGAAAATTATCATCCTGCCTACTACCTGCGTTTCTTCCTCGAGGCAGGCTACCAACCCTATGAGCAAATCCTCACCTACTCGGGTTTTTCGAAAAACATCCCTTTTGAGCGGTTTGCATCCATTTCAAAACGGCAGAAGGAGCGCTATCCATTACATGTTCAGAGCATGGATTATAATATACTGGATAAATTTGCAACTGATTTTGCGGAGGTGTATAATGCTTCGTTCGCCGTTTTCGAGCATTTCCATCCGGTCAGTCCTGATTTGATCAGGAATATGATGCTGCAAGCCAGGCCGATTGCCGATACCCACATTGCAGCAATCGTTTACCACGACGAGCACCCTGCAGGGTTCATCGCGCTTTACCCCGACATCAATCCTTTGCTGCGCCATGCCAAAGGAAAGCTCAATTGGTGGACGGTACCTGTATTCCTGCTCAAAAAACGCTTTACAAGGACTTACAATGCTAAAGGGCTTGGGTTTGGCATCCATCCGACGTATCAATCCAAGGGGATATTTGCCATCCTGATGGACTTTTTGTGCAGCAAACGGAATGTACGGCGCTACCCGCGCATGTTCCTTGCCGGCATACGCGCACACAACCAGGCCATCCGCAGTATTTACGAAAAAATGGATGTACAGGTGGACAGGATACACATCAGTTTACGAAAGGCATTGGTAGCTGGCATAACCATTACGCCCAACCCTTTCACAGAACCCTATTAGGCAGGGCGCTCATCTTTTTTTGCGAAGTTCCTCCAGGTAGCGTTCCAGCTCGTTTTCGTCATAGATCAGAACCTCACGGGGTTTACTGCCCTCACTGGGGCCAGTGATGCCCATTGCTTCCAATTGGTCCATAATCCTGCCCGCACGGTTATACCCGAGTTTCAGGCGTCTTTGGATCATAGAAGTCGAACCGTGCTGATTCTGGACCACAAGGCGTGCGGCATCCTCGAAGTATTCGTCCAGGTCGGAATATTTAATATCTGCGGCGCCGGGGATATCGTCGTCCCCATGATATTCCGGCAAGAAATAAGGCTCCGGGTAGCCTGGTTGTTTTTCGATGAATTCCACTACGCGCTCTACTTCAGGGGTATCTATGAATGCCCCCTGAAGACGGATGGTTTCCCCACCTACGCTGAGGAGCATATCGCCGCGGCCGATGAGCTGGTCGGCCCCTCCGCCGTCGAGGATCGTACGTGAATCCACTTTTGAGGTTACCTTATAAGCAATGCGGGCCGGGAAATTGGCTTTGATGATCCCGGTAATAATATTTACCGACGGGCGCTGTGTCGCGAGGACCAGATGGATACCCACTGCACGGGACAGCTGTGCCAGTCGGCCGATGGGCAGTTCCACTTCTTTCCCGGCAGTCATAATCAGGTCGGCAAACTCATCAATGACCAGGACGATAAAAGGCAGGAAGCGATTACCCTTAAGGGGGCTCAGGCGCCGCTGGACAAACTTATCGTTGTATTCGCGGATATTCCTTACGGAGGCTTTTTTGAGGAGGTCATACCGGGTATCCATTTCGATACACAGGGAATTGAGGGTATGGATTACCTTGGTCGTATCGGTGATGATTGGCTCTTCCTGGTTGGGCAGGAATGCCAGGAAGTGGTTTTCCAGCAGGCTGTAGGGGGAAAGCTCGACTTTTTTAGGATCAACCATGACCAGTTTCACCTGTGAGGGATGTTTTTTATAGAGGATAGACATCAGGATAGCGTTGATGCCCACCGACTTACCTTGCCCTGTGGCTCCTGCGACCAGCAGGTGGGGCATTTTGGTCAGGTCAGCTACGAATACTTCGTTGGTGATGGTTTTGCCCAGTGCGATGGGGAGGTCCATTTTTGCCCGTTTGAATTTTTCGGACATCAGGACTTCTTTCATCGAGACGACCTGTTTCTTTTTATTTGGTACTTCTATACCGATTGTTCCTTTGCCCGGGATTGGTGCGATAATACGGATACCCAAGGCGGCGAGGCTAAGGGCGATATCATCTTCCAGGTTTTTGATACGGGAAATCCGCACCCCCGGGGCCGGCACAATTTCGTACAAGGTGACCGTTGGGCCGATTGTTGCGCGGATTTTGGTAATTTCGATTTTATAGTGCAGCAGCGTTTCGATGATTTGGTCCTTGTGTGTTTCCAGCTCTTCGCGGTCAATTTCCACTTTATGATCGGAGTAGTCGTTGAGGAGGGCGACCACCGGATATTCGTAGGAAGAAAGTTCGAGGGTAGGATCGTAGGGTTCGCTGAACCCTTCTTCTTCTCCCATGGGCGCGAAGGACGGGGATGAAGGGCTGACTGGTTCCAGGTTTGGGCCAGGCGAAGCAGAAGACGGTGCGGAGATTTCCAGGTCGGTGGTTTTATCGGATGTGGGTTTTTCGCGGATAATTTCCGCGTCTTCGGCCAGGTCGAGCGCCAGTTGGTTGGGTGCTGTTACTGGTTCCTGCAGCGGTGGGCTTCCTTCTGGAGTCCGGGGGAGAGCCCCGGGCTTAGTCCGGAGCAGGACGCCTTCCTCTTCCAGCCTTTCGGATGGCCGCTTCGGCCCCCAGCGGCCTTTCAGCAAGTCGTCGAGTGCATATTTCAACTCTTCCCAGGCTTGTGGAAGGGTCAGATCGTTGAAATTTGGGTTGCGGTTCCAGATTAGCAGGCCGGCGAGGAGCGCCAGAAAAAAGACCACCATGCCCACCGTGCCGACGAAACCGTAAAGCCAATCATTGACTGCTTCGCCAATCGCCCCTCCCCAGGGGAAAAGTGCGCGGGCGAAAATGAACTCCAGCAAAACCGAGAGCGCGAGCATCCAGACCATGGCATAGCGGATACGTGGCCAGAATACGGGCAGAGGTGTGCGGCGGATAAAGGCAACGCCGAGCACGGACAGCACATAGACTACGAAAAAGGAAGGGAGCCCAAAAAGATAATAGAAAAAGAAGTTGGAAACGATTGCCCCCAGGCGGCCGAGCCAGTTGGCCATTTCGAAGTCTCCGTTCAGCAGAAGTTCCCAGGAAAAGCGGAGAACGCGATCCTGATCTATTTTCCAGGTAAAAATATAAGAAGTAAAGGCGATGAAGAAGTAAAAAGCAAAAAAGAGGAAGACCACCCCTGCAAGCTTGGGGATCCGTTCATCGTTTACATCCAGCCTAAGAAATAATTGTCCGCGCCTCGCTTTGCTTTTTGCAGCCATGAATGCCGGCGTTATTTTGGGTTTGGTAAATTAAAAGCAAAACTCCACATTTATCCCCATCTGAACAAAAAAAACACGAAAAGATTTTACCACAAAAAATTATCAATAATTTGTTTTATTTAATTTTTTGTTTTACCTTAGCGTATGATAAACGAAAATGCCTTCAATAATATTGGAGCAGGTATTATTTATGCCCGATCTGTGTGTTTATAGTGGGTGACAGGTGTCGTCCCGCTTATTGATATCTGGCGGACTGCGTCTTTAAAATACAAAATTTTAAACAAAAACTATTATATATATGATACGCGACGATCGGATCCAGCTAAATGAAAGGTTCCGCAAAGTGTTCAACCTCCTGGTAGAACGGGGTGACATTGTACCCAATGACCGGGGCGGCAAAGGAATCGGCGACTTTGCTGAAAAAATCCTCGGCAACCGTTCATACGGGCATATTGTACGTGCTTTCCTAAACGAGGAGGACAAGCGCTGTATTGATTACCGACATGCCAGGACGTTATGCCGGGAATACGGGATCAACGAATCCTATCTCATTGACGGTATCGGTGCGCCCTTTGGATTTGACCTGCCCAGTGCGGCACAGGCCCAGGAACCAGCTTCGGCATACCGCAGGTCAAACGTGCTCTTTACCTCTGTCGAGGCCTTTGCGGGTTCTACGGTGGATGTAGGCAGTTTTTCCAGGGAAGAACACCAGTTTTTCAGTATTCCAGACCTGCGCGGCAACGGACTGGTCGCTTTTCCAATCCACGGCAACAGTATGGAGCCCGTAATCCAGGATGGTGACGTAATTGTTTGCAGGGAACTTCAATCCCTGAACGAGATCAAGGACAACAAGATTTATGCCGTCAAAAATAATGGTAAAATCTGGGTGAAGTACGTTCAAAAAATCACCGATAAACATCAACGCATCGTACGCCTCAAGCTAATCTCTGCAAACCATCTGGAATATGATCCTTTTTTCGAAGAGGTCAACGAATATACCCGCCTTTATCAGGTGGTCCGCAAAATCAGTGAATTGGAATAGTCTGTAACAGGTTTGTTGCGGCGGGTTGGCATTTCCCGAAAATCTGTTTTTTGTCGGCCTGAAGGCTTTCCAGGCAAGCGGGCTGCTCTGCTGACCCAAAAACACCTCTGTCTAAAACACGCTATGCTCATTGCAGGATCGTTCCATTGTAAAAAGCAGAACAGCACTATGCAGGGGTGGGGATCCAGCGCTGTCGGACAGCCTCGTACAGCATCATCCCAGCGGCAACCGAAACGTTCAGCGAATCGGTTTGCCCTTTTTGTGGAATGACAAAGGTATGATCGGCTGCCTGCCGGGCCACAGGGCCAATACCTTCGTCTTCTGCTCCAAGGACCAGTGCTGTAGGAGGGCAGAAATCCATATCAAATAAATATCTTTCCGCGTGCAGGTCACTCGCAAGGACCTGTACGCCCGAATTTCTGAGCAAATCCAGGGCATTGGCCAAACTCGGCTCCCTACATACGGGCAGCAGGCCCAAAGCGCCGGCAGAGGCTTTCATCGCCTCTGCGTTTATCCATGCCGTCTTCTTCTGTGGCACTATAAGTGCGTGCGCGCCGCACACTTCCGCAGTACGGGCAATAGCTCCAAAATTGCGTACGTCGGTAATACCATCCAGAACCAAAAAAAGCGGGACCTCGCCCCGCTCAAATACATTGGGCAAAATATGCTCCAGTCTATAAAATGAAATGGCGGAAATCAAAGCGATTATCCCCTGATGGTTCCCCCTTGTCCATTTTCCCATACGCTCCTTTGGTACAGTCGTCAACGGAATCCCCATGGTCTTGCACAATTGTCGTACCTCCTTCTCAAATTCGCCCCGGATACCCTGCTGCACGACTACCTTATCCACCGTATGCCCGGCTTTAATAGCGTCCAGTACCGGATGCCTGCCGAAAATAATCTCCTTGTTCTGTTCTTCCATTAGCAAAAGATTGATCTGAGCTGCACACAAGATAAAACAATCCTTTTATCGGAAAACCCTTTGAACTTTTTGTGCGTCAGGAGACTTGTTGCAGAATAGTCGCACAACAAGACGAAATACCATAGGAACAAATCATGTAAGATCCTTCCAAAGCCCCGTTAGGGAGCGATATACCAATATTTACTAAGTACTTCGGCGCATGGCAGGAGGATTTATCCGTGAGGGACACAAATTTCCCCGCTGTTTTTTCCCTTTCTGGATTTCAAAGAACTTCTTCCCTTTTCTGCATCGGAAAATGTGTGCCGTTGCTAATATTACATAAAAAATGTAACCCGATTCCACCTTTAAAAATTGCTTTTTCCTACTTTGCGAAAATTCTAAAGAACCATTTCGATATAAGCTTCAATAGTGTTCCATGCAACTATTTTTTAAAGCAGCTAAGAGGTGCAGTGAAGCACCCGGTTACAAAAAATTCAAAGCGTATCTCCTCGCATTCTTTCTCGGAGTGGGTTCCATGAATGCCCAGGAAGACCCCCCGGGCCTTTATGTAATCGAATCTGCACGCGCAGCAGCCATCAGCAGGGGGGCAGCACCTGCCGACCTCGCCGATCTCGTCATCACCGACCGCTACCAAAGTACCCATAATGGCATAACCCATGTGTACCTGCAACAACGCTACCAGAGCATTCCGGTGTACAATGCACTTGGCAGTATCCATCTCGACCGGGAAGGAAAAACGGTTTATTCCACCCAGCGGTTTCTCGCGGATTTAGCTGCCCGGGCCAACGCGATAAGCCCTAAGAAAGATGCACAAACTGCTCTGATCTCCACCTTCGAACACCTCGGTATCCCCATGCCCCACCTCCCTGTACTACCCAGGGGCAATAACCCGGTTAAACTGGAAGATAAAACCTTGTCCAGGAGTACCATCCCTCTCGAACTGGTTTACCTGCCCCAGCCCGACAACAGCCTCAAGCTTTGCTGGCAGGTTGGAGTACACGACCTACGCAACCAGGACTACCACGTGGTGTTTGTGGATGCCGAAAACGGGCAGGTCCTGAATACCTTTAACCGTACCATCTATTGCCATTTCGGCACCATACCCTCGGATACACAAGCGGATTGCGACAGCCATACGCATGACGATACGAAGGCAGCAACCCCTGAAGCAACAGGATATTTCCCGGATTTAAACGACCGGGCCACCTACCGGGTGTTTAAACTTCCTCTGGAAAGCCCTTCTGAGGGCACTCAAACCCTGGTTGTAAACCCCGCAGATCCCAAAGCCTCTCCCTTCGGATGGCATGATGTCAATGGTATCCCCGGAGCGGAATATACGACCACGCGCGGCAACAACACCTTTGCCTACCTCGATCGGAACAACGATGACTCAGCAGATGGCAACCTCCCCGATGGGGGGCCCGAATTAATCTTTGATTTTCCCTTTTCGAGCATTCTGGAGCCCATAGATCAGCCCCTTCCTTCCGTCACCCAGCTTTTTTATCTCAACAATGTAATCCACGACCTTGCTTATCAGTATGGCTTCAACGAAGCGGCAGGAAATTTTCAGGAGAATAATTACAGCAAGGGTGGAAAAGAAAAAGATGCCGTCATGGCACAGGCCCAGGATGGCGGCGGGGTCAATAATGCCAATTTCCTGACATTACCTGACGGCGACCCTGGTGTCATGCAGATGTACCTCTGGACACCCAGCAACGATTTTCTGCTCCGAATCGAATCCCCGTCGAATATCTCCGGGCTCCTGCAGACCGGAGGCGCCTCATTTGGCCCATTAATTACTTCAAAAAAAATCACCGGACGCGTCGTAGCCGTTGTGGACAGTGTCCGAAGTAACCTCGCATGTAGCTCGATCTCCAACATCGCCGATGTCAGAGGAAATATTGCCCTGATTACCAGAGGTACCTGTACCTTTAAAGAGAAAACACTTCGGGCGGCACAGGCTGGTGCGATTGGCGTCATCATTGCCAATAACCAGGATCAAATCCTCACTATGGGCGGCGATAATACCCCGCCAACGCCCACTATTCCGGCGGTACTGATAAAATCCTCAGATGCTGCGCGAATTCAGGCAGAATTAAATCTGGCGCGGGAAGTTTCTGCGACCATTGCCTTTCAGGGTACCGGCCCTGCATTGCGCGATGCCAGTATGGACAACGGCATTACCGCTCATGAATATGCCCACGGGATTTCCAACCGGCTAACCGCCGGCCCCTCAAAAGTGGACTGCCTGTTCAACGACGAAGCAATGGGGGAAGGCTGGAGCGATTTTTTCACCCTCGTCATGACTGTAAAGCCAGGTCAGACGGGGAAGCAAGCGAAGGGGATTGGTACTTACTCCTTGCGCCAGGGCAGCTCTGGCACAGGTATCCGCAGGATGCCCTACTCTACAGACTTCAAGATCAATAACCAGGTGTATAATGATATTATTGGTACCCGTCCGGCTTCGGCGACTACCCGGATACCCCATCCGGTAGGAGAAATATGGGCTGCCACCCTGTGGGACCTCTACTGGGAAATGTCCAGCCGATATGGCTGGGACCCCGACCTCGTAACAGGAAAAGGCGGCAATAATAAGGCGATCCAATTAGTCATGGACGGCATGAAGCTCCAGCCCTGCAACCCTGGTTTTGTTGATGGCCGCGACGCTATCCTTGCCGCCGACAAGCTTAACTACAATGGCGACAATCAATGTCTGATCTGGGAAGTCTTCGCGCGGAGGGGAATCGGGTTTAGTGCCCGGCAAGGCAGTACAGATGACAGGAACGATGGGTTACAGGCGTTCGACCTGCCCCCGGCTTGCAGAAAAACCGTCGAGCTGCATAAATCTTCGACCCCTGCCATTCAATCGGGAGAGCCTTTTGAGATCACTTTACAAATCAATAATTACAAGGATTCGACCGTGACCGATCTCTGGATTCAGGATATGCTGCCCGACAATACGGTTTTCGTGGCAGGATCTGTAAAAGGTGCCATCCGGGATTCCCTGCAAAACAATACCCTTTGGCTGGAAGTCGGACTTCTTTCACCGGGTACTTCAAAAAAAATAACCTATCAACTACGCGAAAATTCTGACAAACGTTCTACCCGCACCTTCTCCGATGATATGGAACAAGGAGCTGCCAACTGGACCACGACCCGGATCAAAGGGGAAAACAGCTGGGTGCTGGGTACGCCGGTCAGCCCTGTCGCGGGAAGCCTGAGCTGGAATATCCCTGCCATGACCTCAGAAAACGACCACGTGCTCCAACTCGCGAAGCCACTGGAAGTTTTGGGTACAAAACCCGTCCTGAGGTTTTTCCACCGGTATTTTACCCAGGAGACTTACGATGGCGGTATCGTCGAATACGCATTTGAGGGCAGTAATACCTGGACACCCATCCACGACAGCCTCATTTTTCGACAGCCGTATGCAAGGCCAATGCTCAATAACGCATTTGGCGTGGCCCGGGTCAATGGTTTTTCCGGTGCGGGCCCGGATTCCTTTCGTCCAAGCTACATAGACCTATCCACCTTCAAGGGCAGGAAAATACAGCTTCGCTTCAGGTTTGCCACCAATCAGGAGCCGGCCGGACGCGGTGGTCTATCCCTTCCCGGCTGGTCAATTGATCTTGTAGAGCTTTTGGACGTGGTCAATCTAGCCACTGAGGCCTGCGCGTATAGTAAATCAGGCGACCGCGTCTGTGCGATGCCCCGTGAATGGGGCACTATTATAGAGCCTGGAATTTCTACGAATATCCAAACGATCCTTCCAGCAGCTGGTAATTTTCGGATTTTCCCTAACCCTGCCAGGGATTTTTTCTATTTAGAAAGACTTCCGGGCCAGGACATAACCCCGAAAACACTTGAGCTTTTTTCCCCCGATGGACGTAAAGTTATGGAATGGCCTATAGCGCAGGCAAACAATGGATTGTCCGCCGCTTTCCCTTTAAAGGGGATACCGCCAGGAGTTCATTTCCTCAGGATAGTATCTGCGGAAGGTATTTTTGTTGAAAAAATGGTCATCTACTGAAAGCGGTGCTGGCCTGCATCAACAAATCTATTCCTGCGGATAAAATGCCCGGCACTCCAGGGACATTTTTCTTAGCAGTGGGCTACAGCGGTATCTATCTTCGCGATAGTGTTCGTACATACTGTCCAGCTGGTTGACACAGCGTGCAATTCCCACTTCGTCTGCCCAGCGTAACAGCCCTTTGGGGTAATTGACCCCGAGGGCTATTGCCAGGTCAATATCGTCACGGGACGCTATGCCCCAGTACAGGGCATCGGCAGCCTCATTGATCAGCATGGAAAGGATACGTTCAAAGATTGCCTGGCCAAGGCGAGGGTCTTCTCTAGGAGCAGGTTTGGGTGCACCGGGGGAATAATCAAAAAAACCTTTTCCTGACTTTCTCCCCAGTCGCCCTGCCTCGACCATTTTTTGCTGCGTCAGGGAAGGCCTGTAGCGCGGATCATAAAATAAGGCTTCATAGATACTCCGCGTGACGGTAAAATTCACATCGTTGCCGATATAATCCATAAGTTCGAAGGGCCCCATCCTGAACCCACCAACAGATGTCATCGCCCAGTCAATTGTAGCGGCACTGGCTATACCCTCCTCCAAAATACGCAGGGCTTCGCCATAAAACGGGCGGGCGATTCTATTTACAATAAAGCCCGGGGTATCTTTTGCTGTGACGGTAGTTTTACCCCATACATTCAACTGTGCCTGCATCTTACCGATCACTTCCGGTGCAGTCTGGATTGCGGGGATGACTTCCACCAGGCGCATCAGGGGCACCGGGTTAAAAAAATGTACCCCCAGGACCCTTGAAGCATCCTGACTGCATGAAGCGGCAATTGCAGAAACGGAAAGCGCGGAAGTATTTGTGGCCAATATACAATCGCCAGAAACTATATTTTCCAGCGACTGGAAAAGCTGTTGTTTTACTGTCAGGGATTCTGCAATCGCCTCAAACACTATAGATACCGGCCGAAGTGCTTCGAGGTCATCGGAAAAGGTGATATTACGCTGAATATCGGCATACTGCACATCTGTAAGTCGTCCTTTTTCCATCTGGCGGCCCAGGGCGTCACGAAGCTGGGATTCGGCGTGTCGGAGGGCATACAGATTTTTATCGGTAACAACAACCTGTTCACCGGAAACTGCCACGAACTGTACGATCCCGGTTCCCATTACCCCACTGCCGATAACACCAATTTTCATCTGGATTGTATTTTTGTCAATTGTAATTAAGCCTCACACCTGGTGCCGGGTGTCCGTGCGATAGAAAAGCGGGCATTTTCGGCTTTAAAATTTCCGCCACATCAAGTCTGTTGCACGTTACCTCAATAAAATTATACCAGCACTTTACGAAATCGTGTATTTTTGTCCAAATATAAAGTCCATGCGCCAATTGATAGATTATTTATTAGGAGGGAGCGACAACCCTGCTTACGTTCAAACAATCCGCTGGCTATGGAAGTTTTTGCTGGGCGGGATTGCTTTCGTCATTGTGCTTTTCATTGGCTTGTCTTTCACCAACTTACCCTCTGTAAAAGAATTAGAAAACCCCCGCAGTGAACTTGCCACCGAGGTCTATGCCAATAACGGCGAGGTGCTTGGCCGCTATTTCACTGAAAACAGGGTGCCTGTAACTTACGACGAGTTGTCCCCTTATCTTGTGCAGGCACTGGTTGCGACAGAAGATGCCCGTTTCTTCAGTCATGCCGGTATTGATTTCAAGGCACTCGGCAGGGTCTTGTTCAAGACGATCCTGCTCCAGCAGGAAAGTTCAGGTGGAGCGAGCACCATCACCCAGCAATTGGCAAAGCTACTCTTCACCGGAAAGCGCGCTTCCAATAAGTTGGTACGGATAATTCAAAAATTCAAAGAATGGATCATCGCAGTCCGTCTGGAGCGTAAATATACCAAGAACGAGATCATTGCCCTTTACCTCAACAAATATGACTTCATCAATGGGGCACAAGGGATCAAACTTGCATCGGAGATATACTTCAACAAGCCCCAGGACAGCCTCGAAGTACAAGAAGCGGCAATGCTGATTGGTATGTTGAAGAATGCTTCCCTATACAACCCGCTGCGCCGCCCCGAGCTCGTACTCAAGCGCCGGGAAGTTGTCCTGAAGCAGATGGCAAAAGGCGGGAGCATTTCCATGGCAGATTACGATGAAGCAAGGGTGCTGCCGCTGGGGATAACATTCACCCCAAAAACTTTTCTCGATGGGCCGGCTACCTATTTTCGCAGCGAGCTTGCCAAAGATATCAAGGAAATCCTGAGCCGTGAGGAATATCAGAAGCCGGATGGCACTTCCTACGATATCTACCGCGATGGCCTCAAGGTCTATACCACCATTGATGCCGAAATGCAACGTATCGCCGAAGCTACCATGTTACAGCACATGGCCAAATTACAGGGTGCATTCTTCAATGAATGGAAGAACCGCGACCCCTGGACTTACCGGACAGGATCGGAAAAGGAGGTACCGCTCGAAAAACGCAATCAGGAGCTACAGCGTATCATGAGGGAATCCGAGCGGTACAGGACATTGCGGGAAGCCTATCTGCTGCCTGTAATCATCCAACTTCAGCGGGAATTTGCAGATATCAAATGGTCGGATAATGACAAGGAGATTCAAATCATTATGCGGGAGCATCAAAATCAGGGTTATCTGGATAAACTGGCCGCAGACCAGGTACTCAGCTCAAGGCAGGCCAACCGCTTCAAGCGGGTTTTGCAAAGCGATATTTTCATTCCGCTAAAAACCGCCTGGGACCGGCTCCAGGAAGAAAAAGACCGCGTATTCAGGACTCCGGTGTCTATGCGCGTATTCGCGTATAATAGCGATATGGAGAAAGATACCGTCATGTCGCCGCTAGACTCGATAAAATATACCCGGATGTTTCTCCAAACCGGCATTCTTGGTGTAGATCCCCGCAGCGGACAGATTAAAGTCTGGGTAGGTGGTGTCAGCTACAAGTATTTCAAATACGATCATGTACGCAGCAACCGGCAAGTGGGTTCATCTTTCAAGCCATTCGTTTATGCGACTGCCATAGCGCTACAGGGAGTATCCCCATGTTTTAAGGTTTGGGATACTCCGCAGACTATTGAAGTCGGAGAGGGAAATTTTGGGCTGATCGAAAGATGGACCCCGCAGAATTTTGGAGAGGACTACTCCAACCGCCAGGTGACCCTGTTCGAGGGGTTAAAAAATTCCAAGAACACCGTTTCTGTTTTTCTGATGAAACAACTTGGAGATACGGAGCCAGTTCGTTCGCTGATCAATGAAATGGGTATTGACAGCAGTGCGCGTTATGCCAATAACCGGCTGCGCGTGCCCCAATCGCCGTCTATTTGTCTTGGTGCAACCGACCTGACCGTCATGGAAATGACTGGTGCTTACACTACGTTTGCCAACAATGGCACATTTAACCGCCCGACGGCAATCCTTCGTATTGAAGATAAGAACGGACGTGTCATCTATGAGGGCATACCCGAGGAGAAACGGGCATTACCGCCTAATGCGGCCTATGTCATGGTCGAAATGTTGCGTTATGCCGGTGGCCTTGGAGGCCTCCAAAGCGATGCCGGGGGGAAAACCGGCACCACTAACGACAACGTAGATGGATGGTTTATGGGGATTACGCCAAATCTCGTAGTAGGCACCTGGGTTGGTGGGGAGGATCGCTGGGTGGCTTTCCGTTCTTCCGCCATGGGCCAGGGTGCCAGGATGGCTAAACCTTTTTTCACCGAGTTCATCAAGCGGCTCGAAACCTCCACCAAAGTGGACTATGACCCAAAGCTCAGGTTTTTCAGGCCGGAGGGCGATTTACGGATAGAACTGGATTGCAGTAAGTACCGCGATATGGCTCCTTCGATGCCCGGCGGGCTAAACGACGAAGAATCCATGTTTGGAGACGAAATCCGTCAATAATCCCCGGCCAACGACGATACCCCCCGGACCCGGATACGATAAGCGCAGCATACTTTTATAAATCAACATTGCCAATGACCTTTAAATGTTTAGCGGGCAGTATCGCAGTTGCCATTCTGGCGGGCAGTTGTATTCCGCCAAAAGAAGAAATCACCATTACCGAAGCCCGGACCACCGTGTTTGATGATCCGGAGTACCGGAAGATTTATGCTTTTCAGGATCGTCTGCTCACCGACAGCATCTATCCGTTTTGCAGACATACAGACCCCACTTATCGTCGGCTTGCTGCGTTGGCTTTCGCTTCTGTCCGGGACAGCGCTGCGCTGGATTCACTCCTGCCGCTCCTCCAGGACCCTGTGCCTGCTGTTCGTGAAGCCGCTGCTTATGCTGCCGGACAGCTCGGGCTGGCACGGGCAGAAAATGCATTGATTGCCGCCTTCCAGCCATTCGATACCCTGGGTGCGTTTACCGCATCAAATGCTGCCATCCTGGAAGCGATAGGTAAATGCGGGACAACATCCAGTCTCCGGCACCTTGCCACCATTACTTCATATCAAAATACAGATACTGCTTTGCTGCTTGGCCAGTGCCGTGGAATTTACAGGTTTGCCCTTCGAAAAATGACCAGTGAAAAAGCAACTGAAAGAATGGCTTCCCTGGCGCTCAACCCTACCTATCCTGCATCGGCGCGGCTTATTGCCGCTCATTATCTCGCAAGGGCATCCAATATCACAATAGACACATTTGCTTCAGCGCTTGCCAGTTTTGCATACCAGGAGCCGAATACCGATATCCGTATGGCGCTTGCTGCCGCTATGGGTAAAATCCCGTCGAGGCCTTTTGTTCAGGATACCTTAATCAACTGGTACACCAGGGAAACAGATTACCGCGTCAAGATCAATTTACTCAAGTCTTTGGCCGTATTGGACTATAGCAAAAGTAAGCCGATATTATTCCTGGCACTTAGGGATATGCATCCTCAGGTTGCTATCCGTGCTGCACAGGCTTTGGTCGAATCAGGGACCCCTACAGATGCCCGGGCGTACTGGAGAGCTTCCAGGGATACCCTGCTCCTTCCCAGAGTCAAAGCGACCTTGCTGGCTGCTGCCCAACGCCATTTCCCAAAATATGCCGTTAAATTGCGCGACACCCTCAATGCCGATATCCGAAATCGCTTCAACTTCGCCCAAAAACCTTATAACAAAGCCGCCTACCTTCAGGCACTTGCCGAGTATGGCTGGAACTACCGCTTTATTTTCAAAGCCTGGCAAGAAGCTACACACCCTGCCGTCCGCAGTGCTGCAGCAGAAGCACTTTCCAATATCAGTAGCCGTCCGGATTTCAGTCAGCATTTCGGAAATGCCTCCAAACAAACAGAAAAAGCGCTGGCCGAAATATTTAAAACGATCCTGGTCGCAGGCGACCCTGGGCCTATGGCCATTGCCGCAGGAGCCCTACGGCAGCCGGACCGTAATTACCGTACCTACTTAGACACCCTCAATTTCCTGGATACTGCCGAAGCTGCCCTCCAGCTCCCCCGGGATTACGAAACCTTACAGGAAATTCGGCAGACTGCTTCCTTCCTGCGCAGTGGAAAAATAGCCCCTGTACCTAAACCTTCCTTCAACCACCCCATTGACTGGGCAACGCTGGAAAGTCTCCCTAAAAAGCCAAGGGCTGTCATTCGTACTGAAAAAGGCGATATTGTACTGGCACTCTTGCCTGGTACCGCCCCTGGAACTGTAGCCAATTTCGTGGATTTAGCTAAAAAGGGCTTTTTCAATGACAAAAACTTCCATCGGGTCGTGCCAAATTTTGTCATACAGGGCGGATGCCCGAGAGGTGATGGCTACGGAAGCCTTGATTACACGATTCGTTCCGAACTCCCACCAATGTATTACGATCAAGAAGGTTGGGTCGGTATGGCTTCAGCAGGCAATCATACCGAAGGGGTTCAATTTTTTATCACGCACTCCCCTACCCCGCACCTGGACGGTAACTATACCATCTTTGCCAAGGTCGTAAGTGGGATGCGCGCCGTTCATGATATTCAGATCGGCGACCAGATTCAAAGGGTTACTATCCAGTAAAATCCCGATGCAGCGGGCAATATATTAATCCGGGATAGCGCGCCCGGCTGCCCGGTTTACGTTAACCTCCTTAACCAGATATAATCATGAAAAATACACCATTAACCTCGCGACATATTGCCCTTAACGCTAAAATGGCCGCTTTTGCAGGGTATAATATGCCCATTTCGTATGCCGGAATTAATGAAGAGCATCACAACGTGCGCAACAATGCCGGAGTTTTTGATGTGTCGCACATGGGCGAGTTCATCGTCCGTGGCAGGCAGGCACTTGATCTGGTACAAAAAGTCACCAGTAACGACGCCGCGAAGCTATCCGTTGGACAGGCACAGTACTCCTGTCTGACCAACGAACACGGTGGGATTGTTGACGACCTTCTGGTGTACCGCCTTCCGGAGGATATGTGTGCGGAGGGCGAGCAGGCATTTATGCTCGTCGTCAATGCTTCGAATATTGAAAAAGACTGGAACTGGATCAACCGCCACAATCATTTTGAAGCCCGGCTGATCGATCTATCTGAACACACGGGCCTTATTGCCGTCCAGGGCCCAAAAGCAGTGCTTATCCTGCAGCAGCTTACCAGCATCCCACTGCAGGAAATGCAGTACTACACTTTTTCGAAAGGGGAAGTCGCAGGCATACCCAACGTGTTGGTTTCGGCTACTGGATATACAGGGGCGGGCGGATTTGAGCTATATGTCGCATCTGACCGTGCCGCTGAATTATGGGATGCAGTTTTTGAAGTGGGCAAGCCATATCAGATTCAGCCGGCAGGCCTTGGCGCGCGCGACACCCTCCGCCTCGAAATGGGGTACTGCCTGTATGGTAATGATATCAACGACGAAACGTCGCCCCTTGAAGCGGGCCTTGGTTGGATAACCAAGTTAAACAAAGGGCATTTTATTGGTTCGGAAGTGCTGTTACAACAGAAATCCGAAGGATTAAAGCGCAAACTCGTGGGATTTACCTTACAGGAGCGGCGGGTTCCACGGCATGACTATCCCATTGAAGATACCCTGGGCGGTGTCATTGGCATAGTAAGCTCTGGTACGATGTCGCCTACGCTAGGTCATCCGATTGGCATGGGCTATGTGGAAACAGCACATTCTACACCCGGAACCAATTGCTATGTTGTTGCAGGGGGCAAAAAGCTCAGCGCAAAGGTTGTGAAAACACCTTTTTTATAAACCTGGCGGCGATATTTTTACTTGATCATTTTCAAGAAGGTACCCATAAACCAGCTTGCATCTGCCTTAACAAGCGAATCGAGTGTGGCATCGGCTTTATTGGAGAACAAGCGAATTTCCTTTACGATGGCCACAAATTCTCTGGCAGCTACATCGTCCCCCCGAACATTTGCCAACTCGTCTAGTATCCGGATCATTGGCTCGAGTTCTCGTTTCTTACGCTGGACGATAATGTTTTTTACGACGGTCCACATATCTTTTTCTGCAACAAAGAACTCCCTGCGTTCGCCCGCACGGAGTTCTTTGTTGACGAGCCCCCAATCAATCAGTGCGCGGAGGTTCATGTTGGCATTACCCCTTGAAATTTTCAGTTCCTCCATTACATCATCTGCGCTGAGGGCATCTGGCGAGATCAGCAGTAAAGCGTGTATTTGCGCCATCGTTCTGCTGATGCCCCAGCTTGTGCCCAGGGTACCCCATGCTTGCAGGAACTTTTCTTTGCCCTCCGGGAATTCCATGATCAGGACTTTAAGCGTAAAACGCGTTATTTATCATCACCAAAATAGGCGAGGATCCGATCTGCCAATTCCAGGCCGATGTTTTCCTGTGCTTCGAAAGTAGAAGCGCCGATATGGGGGGTAAGGGAAATCTTTGGGTGCTGCAGGATCTCAGCGCGGGGTTTAGGTTCGAAATCAAAAACATCCAGACCGGCTCCTGCGAGTTTTCCGCTGTTAAGTGCGTCCAGCAAAGCCAGTTCATCTACAGTACCGCCTCGGGAGGTATTGATAAGGTAAGCCCCCTTTTTCATTTTTTCGAATTCTGTCTTTCCGATAATTGGCGTCCCGCCGCTGAATGGGACATGCAGGGTAATAAAATCGGACTTAGACAGGAGTTCCTGCAGGTCGCTGGATTCGATACGCACATTCAGCCAGGCATTATCGCTATTGAAAGGCTTGATTTCGATTTTGGCTTCTTCGATGAAGGGATCGTTCGCAATGATATGCATACCCATTCCCACACCCATACGTGCAACCTCCTGGCCGATACGCCCAAATCCGATAATACCCAGCGTCCGCCCACGAAGTTGAACCCCTTCGGAATAGACTTTTTTTAGCTTATCGTAGTCGCTGTCCCCTTTTACCGGCATCATGCGGTTGGACTGATGTAAAAAACGGGAGAGGGCGAACATGTGGGCAAACGCCAGCTCGGCTACTGATTGCGAGGATGCTGCCGGCGTATTGAATACGAGGATTCCCTTTTTCTCTGCGTATTCAACATCAACATTATCAAGGCCTACCCCACCTCTGGCAATAATCTTAAGGTTTTTGCCTGCCTCAATCACTTCGGCAGTTACCTTAGTGGCACTGCGTACGATGAGTACGTCATATTCGCCAATGGCTCCCGGGAGGTCGGCCTGCGCGATTTTTTCAGTATCTACCTGATAACCGGCTTCTTCAAACAAGGTTTTTCCATCAGGATGTATTCCGTCGTTTGCCAGAATCTTGACCATAAGTTCGGTTGTTTTTATGTTTAAAAATATTTGGGCAGATAAAAATGCTGATTTATTTGAATGGCATCTCTATTGGCCTGTTCAAGTAGTTTGAAAGGGGAAATGCTATTTTTTTTCAGCCAATACCGGGAAGCTTACAGAAGTGTAGTGATTGAATTTCCGGTCACTTTTCAACACTGGTTTATATTGCCGGATGAACCCTGAGAAGAACGCCTTGACTTCTTCCGGCTTAAAATTCCGGGAATTGGGCAGGAAAAAAAAGCCAATATGTGCGATGCTCCCGTCTTCGTTCCAGAAAACGTGCAACCAGAGTTTCATGCCTTTGATATCGAAATTAATCGTATTCGAATAGCGTTCAACTTCGCCCATAAGTTGAAGCCAATGCCGCAAAGCCATTTCGAAGTCATTACCGGAAACAGCGAGTAACGCCCTGGGATGAGCGGCGGCCAGTTTTTCGTAAGCTGCCTCATCTTCCCCCAGGACAAAAACAGCGGGCATATCCTGAGAAAGAGCGGTCTGGGTGTTTATAAGCGCGAAGCCGCAGCACAGTAAAAAAATTTTAAGGAAATATTTCATGGCATTGACGGTTTGGGTTGATATCAATAATATGAAGATAAAGGTAGGAATTATGCTGTACTTCAGTCTTTCCTTTTCGGTCTAAAAATTTCAAAAAATATACCCTAACGAAACAATTTGCCCCATATTTACATCTAAACTGAAGCATTTAGGAATTGTTGCATGATATATGCCCACTAAATAAAAATAAAGCAAATGGCTATAGATATCATTCTTGTAGTAGTCGCAGTTTATGGATTTTACATAGGGTACTCGAGAGGAATCATTAAAACGATTTTTTCTGTACTCTCAATAGGTATTGGTGTGCTGGCAGCATTGCGGTTTACCCCGGTTGTGACCAATTTTCTTAAACAGCTCTTTAACCAAACCACCCCGCTCATGTTTGTTGCCGGTATCATCGTGACCTTTTTGCTAACGATGGCATTATTGCGTCTTGTGGGAAAAGGATTTGAAGGGATTCTCGAAACTGCCAATATCAATGTCATCAACCAGGCGATTGGCGGCATATTTATGGCGGCAGTATTGGTCTTTCTCTACAGTAGTATCCTATGGTTTGTGCTTAAAGCGTCTTTCAGAAATGCCGAAGAGATTACTGCTGAATCGCAGACCTACCCCTTTTTAAAGGACTACCCTCAGACGGTGTACAAATTTACGGGGAAACTGAAGCCTTTGGCACAGGATTTCTGGGACTATACCCTAAAAATCATGGATGATGTACAAGGGATGACGGAGAAAGAAGAGGGGGAGACGAAAATCTACGAATTGGAAGAGCAGGAATATGAAGCCAAGCGGCAGTAAGCTGGGGGTGCACCGGTAATTTTGTACCGGAAAATCCCGGGCTAAAGTAGTCAGATCCGATCCTTTCTGTTTCGTACCCGCCAGATGGCAATAAGCAAGCGGAAAGGCAACAACGTAGCGCTTATGATTGCACCTGTACCAAATAGAAGCATTTCATTGCGAATGTACTTAAACATAGATTGTTGCTCGGAGAAAGGCAAATTCCCGACGATGGCATCAACACCTTGCTCGTCTAAGAAAGTTTGGAACTCGTTCAATTCCTGCACTAAAAAAAACACAAACGGGATAGAGAGGAAGATAATAGTGGTTTTCAGCCAGAATCGTCGTGCCAAAAAGGTAGAGGGGAGCAGAAAAATATAACGCGTAGCCGTAATGAAGGTAGCGATATAGATACTATTCATTACCCAGAATGGATATTCGGGTAATTTGATGAGTAGCGGCACCAGAACGAGGAGGATTGTGAGGCAAGTAAGTGCCCACCAAAGGAGTTCGAGACGGGACACAGAAGGAGATGAAGACGATGCCATAAGCAAGCGGATGATGATTAAACGACGAAGCCCCGGGCGTAAAGAGATGCCCGGGGCTTGTACCGTGTATTTTAGTTGGCGGCGACCTACTCTCCCACCTAAAGGCAGTACCATCGGCGCTGGGGAGCT
>JBEIGB010000045.1:0-28574 GCA_040382095.1 Lewinellaceae bacterium | reverse complement strand
CCCCGCGGCCCCGGCCCCCTCCCCCCTCCATTTTTTCACCCGGCTCCCCCCCGATTACCCCTATCCCCCAATCCACCCCCCCCCACCCCGCGGCTCTGAAATTTAATGGGATTGTGTAAAAAGACTGGAGACCGTCCTTTGGCGGCGTAGCCGGCGGAATACTTTTTACACAACCCCATAGTTTTCGGACAGCCCCAATACTCTTGAGACCCCCTCATTCAAAACAATAAATGCCGCCTTCCGCGGCAAAAGTAATTTTCCACCCTCCGGCAACGCCCCGCACACTTATCTTCGGGAGCCTTTCAGCACTTTAATTTCTTTCTGAAGTTCCTGTATTTTTACTTCTTTTGCCATCAGGGAATCTTTCAATGCCTGAATTTCTCTTTGCATGATTTCGGCTGCTGCCTCGTCCTTTGACGGCAGGGGCATCTGGGCATTATCTGCCGGTGCTTGTTCGGCAGGTTGTTCAATGCCGATAAGACGTTTAATATTTTGGACGCCATCCTCGCCATTGGCATAAGAAGCAATGATATAAGCAATCGGGGCGAGGATGAGCATCAGGATAAAGAACCGTGCGAATCCGGTGAGTTTTAATTTACGTGCCATGATAGAGCAGTATTTTTGTGCCTTGCAAAGATATTCCTAAATTGCTATAAAATAACAGCCGGGAAGGGATATGAATGAAGTATATATATATGATGCAATCCGTACGCCGCTGGATATCCGGGCAGAGGACAATCCCTACCAGGAAATCAAACCGGTGGACCTGCTCGCAAGGGCTTTCAATGCGTTGAAGGCACGCAATGATTTTGATCCGTCAGAAACAGAAGACGCGCTGATTGGTATCCTTGACCCTGGCGAGTATTACGGGGTGAACATTGCACGGGCGGCGTTGCTCAAGGCCGGCTGGCCAGCCACGGTGAGCGGGGTCGCGCTCAACCGCAACGGCACTTCCAGCCTTTCGGCCATTAACCTGGCGGCGGCAAAGATCAGGGCGGGAGTGGACCATCTGTGCATCGCCGGAGGGGTGGACAGCCACAGTGCAGCTACCATTCCTTTTCAGGGTGCCGGCCCAATCAGCGACCCCGAGTGGTTGGCGCAGACGGGCTACATACCGCCGCCATTGGCTGCCGACCTGCTGGCTACTATGAACGGTATTGGCAGGGAAGCAGTGGATGCCTATGCGCTGCAGTCCTTCCGGAAAGCTGCTGCTGCGTTGGGGCAAAATATTTTCGGGTCTTCGCTGGTCGCCTTATCCGATCGGAATGGGCTGCCGCTGTTGAATGCAGATGCGCTTCGCTGGTCTTCCCTGTCGCTGGCCGATTTATCTACGTTCACTCCGTTGAACCGGGGCCTGACGTCGCCAGGCTTTGCGGATATTGCCCTCGGGCGCTACCCGGAAGTGGAGCAGATCGCTTTTGTCCATACGGCAGGCAATACTGCACCGCCCGCAGATGCTGCCTCGCTTCTCCTGCTCGGCAGCAAAGCACGTGGCAGTGCTTCGGGGCTTCGTCCTATGGCACGGGTTTTGGCCATGAGCCATACCTGTACCGAGCCAACCCTGATGTTTCAGGGAGCTGTGGAGGCTGCCCGCAAGTGTCTCCGCCAGGCAGGAATGCGGAGGGAAGATGTCGGACTATGGCGTTGTAATGAGCCCTTTGCCGCGGTAAGCTTGTACTTCCAGCACGAGTTTGAAATTCCCGACGAACGGCTGAATATTGGCGGCGGGGCTATCGCATTCGGAAAAGCAATTGCTGCCAGCGGAGCGATCCTCGCGACCTTCCTGCTCTGTGAACTGGAGAGCATGCAGCTTCAAACCGGATTAGTGGCCGTTGCGGCAGAAGGAGGGATGGGTACGGCCTTATTGGTGGAAAAACTTTAATTTTTTCCAAAAAAAGCATCTGATGATCGCCTATAAAAAAGACGCAGATAATATCGTAACGCTCACGCTCGATATGGAAGGTAGGAGCGAGAATATCATCAACCAGAAAATATGGTCGGCGTTCATCCCGGTACTGGCGCAGTTGAAGCAGGAAAAGGTAAAGGGTAAATTGCGGGGGGTCATCCTGACTTCAGCAAAAAAGACCTTCATGGCTGGCGGTGACCTGGAGTATCTCTTTCAGGCAGCGGATGCAGAAGAAATTTTTGCGGCGGCAGAAGGGTTGAAAAAATTTCTGCGCGACCTGGAAAGCCCCGGCGTCCCGGTAGTCGCAGCAATCAACGGCGATGCCATAGCCGCCGGATTCGAAGTGGCTTTAGGTTGTCATCACCGCATCGTACTCGACGATCCCACTATCCGCGTAGGTTTGCCGGAGGTAGAAATGGGACTGATACCCTCCGGGGGCAGTATCGTCCGGCTGATGTGGCTGCTTGGTATCGTCAGTGCATACGGTATCCTTTCCGGCGGGAAGCGTTACCATCCCCGTGCGGCGCTACAAGCCGGGATAATAGACGAGCTGGCCGCTACACCTGAGGAAATGATGAAAAAAGCCAAGTCCTGGCTCCTTCGGACGGTGGAGGGGCGAAGGCCGTGGGACGTCGAAGGGCGGACGATTCCCGGTGGTACTGCCAGGGAGCCGGAGGTGGGCCGGCAAATCATGGAATACTCCGCTGCCCTGAGTGGGCAGTATTACAGCAATAACCCGGCCCCGCAGGCAATTCTTCATATTCTTGCCGAAGGCTCCAAAGTAGCTTTTGATGTCGCCTGCCGGCTGGAGAGCCGGTATTATACCCAGTTAGTCCTAAGCCGGACTTGTAAAAACATGATCAAGGCATTTTGGTTTGATGCAAATGCTATACACTCCGGGATCGAGCGGCCAAAGGGGTTCGGCAAATTCAGGCCTAAAAAGATCGGTATCATCGGTGCCGGCCAGATGGGTTCCGGGATTGCAGTGTCCTGTTTGAGGAACGGTATGGAAGTCGTACTCAAAGATGTATCCAGGCCGATTGCGGGCCGGGGGAGTACGATGATTACCCAGGCACTGGAGGATGCCCTGCAGGCAGGGGAGCTGCTACCCGACGGTACGGAAGCGCTGGCTTCCAAGGTTTATACGACAGAAGACTCCCGGGATTTTTCAGACTGCGACCTGGTAATCGAAGCGGTATTCGAGCATCTGCCTATCAAAGAAAAGGTGACCCGGGAGGCAGACTATTACCTCGACGAATACGCTTTTTTAGCTTCTAATACAATATCTATTCCAATTTCTCATCTGGCGGCGGCTTCCGGGCGTCCGGAGAATTTCATCGGCCTTCATTTTTTTCATCCGGCGGATACAGTCCCTTTGGTCGAAATCGTACGGGGTAACAAGACTTCCCAGGAAACAGTAGCCAAGGCTTTTGATTTTGTCCGGGCATTGAAAAAAACGCCTGTCATCGTAAAAGATGACTGGGGCTTTTATGCGGCGAGAGTGCGCAACACCTATATCCTGGAAGGGATTTCACTTCTCCAGGAGGGGTACGCTCCTGCCCTGGTCGAGAACCTGAGCCGTCAGGCGGGTATGCCGGGAAGCCCTTTGGCCCTGGCAGACGAACTGGGTATGGAGCTCGTGCTGACCTATGAACAACAGGCCGCTGCCCACTATGGCCCGCAGTACATCAAGCATCCTGCTGCCGACCTGGTCATGGAAATACTGGAGCGCCACAGAAGGCCGGGCAAAGCTGGTTTTGCAGGTTTTTATGACTATACGGAAGGCAGAGGCCGCAGCCTCTGGCCAGGGTTGGCACAATACCAAAGTACCCCTCCGCCTGTGGCAGATTATGCAGGCATTATCGAGCGTTTGCTGATCGCCCAGGTGCTGGAGGCCGTCTGGTGTATGCAGGAGGGCGTGGTCCAGTCGGTAGCGGCTGCCAACCTGGGCAGTATCTACGGCTGGGGCTTCCCTGCCGCAAAAGGCGGGGTCATTCAGTATATCCACGATTGTGGCATTGACGTTTTTATGCAAAAGTGTAAGGCGCTCAGGGAACAGCTCGGGCCCAGATTCCGTACGCCCGGAATTTTAAAGCGTTTTCCTTTCTGATTATGGGGATAGGGCGCAAGTATAGGTATTTCGCGTATGGTTTGCGAAGGTCATCTGTTGAAAAAAGACGACAATCCTAAAGGGTCCATGCTTTGCAATTTCTGTATTTATCGTTGGGATGTGGGTTTCTTCAATTGAGTGCGATGTAACGCTGTGTATGGCTTTTCTGTACACAAGGACCTACGACGGAAAATCACCCATAGTCCTATGAGGTAAATTTGATTTACCCAATAGTGTATTCAAAAATTTTATGTTTGAATATCAAATAAATAAGTTTTTATTGGCCTAACCATTATGCAAATCAGCGGAGTTGGCGATTAATAAATATTTCAGCTTTGTAAGGGTACATGGCATTAAAAAAGTACGAAAAGAAAAACAATCGTAATTTTATTTGGACTTTAATGCTTTGATGAATTATTTATTTTGTACTTTCGTCGAGCCACTGAAATGTGACAACAATTTGCCCTAAGTTGTGTTTAAACGCCATGTTTTTGCTGTCAGAAGGGGTTCTCGATTAAATACCCCCCGGGAGGCTTCACCAAATCAAAGTGCTTTGTGAGAAAATACGATTTTATTATTGCCGGAGGCGGATGTGCTGGATTAAGCCTTGTGCTGGAGATGCTGAATCAGCCTGCCTTAAGGGATAAGAAAATCCTCATCATTGACAATGCGCCCAAAGCAGCAAACGACAGGACCTGGTGTTTCTGGACGCGCGAGCCTGCTACATACGACGGGATATTGACCCATACCTGGAAGGAGGTCCATTTTTCCGGACCAGGTGGGGTGGAAAGGACAAGCTCAATTGCCCCCTATACCTATTGCATGGTCCGAAGCAGTGATTTCTATGCGTTGGCGCACGGCAGGATCGCCGATGCCCCGAACGTGGAGTTTTTATACGGCCATATATCGGGAATACACGGTGACAAGTCGAGTGGAAAAGTATGGGTAAATGATGTGTGCTTCACGGCACCCTGGGTGTTTAATAGTTGTTATTCTATTCCGGAACTTCAGGAACAAGCGCCCCCCAATGCGCTTTGGCAGCATTTCCGGGGATGGTGGATAAAGGCCGACCGGGCTGTTTTTTCTGCCCATAAGGCCACGTTGATGGATTTTCGCACCGCGCAGCTCCAGGGCGGGCATTTTCTCTATCTCTTACCGCTGAATGCGCATGAGGCCCTTGTAGAATATACAGTTTTTTCGAGTGAGCTCCTGCCACGCGATCAGTACGATGGTGCGCTTGGGCACTACCTGGATCAAACCGTGCCGATTGGTCCATATACCGTGCAGGAAGAAGAGCATGGGGTAATCCCGATGTTTTCGATGGCCAGGCCGTCAAAAGGGGGGTCTCGCGTAGTGGAAATCGGGACTTTGGGCGGAGCGGTAAAGCCTACGACGGGTTATGCGTTTTTGCGTATCCAGGCACAGTCCAGGGTTTTGGCACGGCAGTTGGCCAAAGGCCGGATGCCGGAAATGCCTGCACATCCTGCCCGGTTTAGTTTCTATGATGGATTGCTGTTACATCTTTTGCAGACCCGCGGGACCGAGGCGGCGTATATTTTCGATGCCTTGTTTCAACGCAATCCTTTTCCACGGATCCTTCGGTTTCTGGATGAACAAAGCCGGATTTATGAGGAAGCGGCTATATTTTCCACGCTTCCCTGGGGCTTGTTCCTGACGGCTTTATGGGAGAAACATTTTGCGGGCGTAAGGGGAAATGCTGCGCCTTCCCTGAGTTGGCACAAAAACAGCATACCATGATTACGCGATACCCATTGCTCTATCAGTTGCTCTGGCTGGCCGCACTCCTGGCAGTATTGGGCGCTCTGGTGTTTCCAGGGTGGCTACAGCGTGCGGAATACCCCCTGGCACTGGCCTTTATCCTGTTGATTGGTCTGCCACACGGGGCTACTGATCACCTGCTGTTTGGGCAGCTATCGCGGGAACAGGGGCGTAAAATATCTATGCCGCGGTTCTATATTTTTTATGTTGGCCTGGTACTGGCTTATGGGGTATTGTGGATGTTGCTCCCCTGGCTGGCCCTGATGTTGTTCCTGTTGGTGTCTGTTTATCACTTTGGGCAGTCCAACTGGAATTATCTTGCCCCAAGGGCATGGCCGATGCACCTGAGCTGGGGGGCTTTTGTGCTTTTTGTGCCGGTAATATGGCATTTTGAAGCGAGTAGGGTAATTATTTCGGCTATGGTCCGGCAGGACGTACCACAAATACCGGAGCTGTTGCGTTTTGGGACGGTAGGACTACTGCTGGTCCTCAATCAGGGGTTGATTATTTGGAATGTGATCCGGAATAAACTGGGAAGATGGGGTGCTTTTCTGGAAAGCGTGAATTTGTGGATACTGTTTGCAATGTTCCTGAGCCTGCCTTTATTGCTTGGTTTTTCAATTTACTTTGCCGGATGGCACGCGCTGAGTTCCAGTATGGATCAAATCGGTTTCTTCCGTAAGGCCAGGAAATCGTTTGGCTGGAAAGATTATATCCGCGCTGCAGCGCCTTACACGCTGTTGGCTTTGGCAGGTCTGACAGCCCTGTATCTTGCCTTGCCGTACCTGGGCTCCGGGGTATTGCATCCAGGACTGTTGTTTATGTTTATCGCAGCGGTCACGCTGCCGCACATGCTCTTGATTGACCAGGTGTACGGGAGTAGCAGGACAGATGATGGGCTGACTTAAAATAGCCTGGAAGAAACAGATATGGCAGGGGAGTGAACGAACGTCCTCATTTTCAGGACCACTGATATGATAAAGATTTTTTTGAAGGCATATAACGAATTTAAATTTCAATCCTGACGCTTTTTTCGGATAAATCCATTGAATAAAGCGACAGAAAAAATAAACCATTTGGAATATATTCCGTTTAACAACAGTTTCAATCGGGTTTGTAACACCTATATTATATCACCAATCCATTTATGACATGGAAGCATTAGTAAACTTCAACACATTTTTCCTTGCTTCGTTAAAACAAGGCGACTACGTCGGGTTCACCTTCTTCATCGGCTCTATGGCGATGCTGGCGGCAACCGTGTTCTTTTTCGTGCAGATGACACAGGTACAAGGAAAGTGGCGCGATTCTATGCTGGTATCCGGTATGATCACGGGTATCGCTGCGGTCCACTACTTCTACATGCGTAGCTTCTGGGCGGAAAACGGTTCATCCCCCACTGAATTCCGTTATATTGACTGGATCCTGACGGTTCCGTTGATGTGCGTGGAATTCTACCTCATCCTGAAGGCATTCGGTGCGACCAAGGGCCTCCTCTGGCGTATGATCGCTTACTCCCTCTGGATGCTCGTTACCGGCTACCTGGGCGAAACGATTTACAGGGATGCTTCCCCACTGTGGGGCTTCATCTCGACGCTGGGTTATGCAGCAATTTTCTATGAGGTATGGTTTGGCCCTGCCAAGAAACTGGCGAGCAACTCCAACGACCCTGCACTCCAGGGCGCTTTCAAGAGCCTTGGTTGGTTCATCCTCGTCGGCTGGGCGATCTATCCGATCGGCTACATGACAATCGAAGGTGGATGGCTTTCTGGTATGCTGCCTATCGAAGCAATGGACATCATCTACAACATCGGTGATGCCGTGAACAAAATCGGATTCGGCTTAGTGATTTACTCTCTGGCGGTATCCTCCAAGTAAGTACACTAAAGATTTTGTATTTCGAGTTCAGCACGAGGTTGTCTCATAAGTATTCTGTCGCCTTCGGCGCCAAAGGACTTGTGAGACAGCCTCGTGCTGTTTTGTATTAGACTTGTTGCGACAGGTCAGCGTGCCGGGTAAACCTTCCTGAATGTTTTTGCCGCCGAAGATGGTAAAATACTTTCACCCCATCCCGGGTCTTATGAAACATCTACATTAAAAAGACCTTTTTGAAAAATATTTTCCCGCACGGCGGCAGAGGTATTGCTATTTTATGACTCCAGGGAGCAGGGTGTTTTTAGGGAATAAAAAATGCCCGCAGGCTAAAATATCGCCAAACGGGCATAACATTAGTAAACTTCGGGCGCAAAAATAATACCCCATCTGTTTTCCACAAGAAATTTACAGGTTTTAACTTTTTTCTAATATAAGGCCGATCGGAAGGTTTATCCTTTCCTTCCCCAACCCTCCCTTTTTGTATCGCCGTTGAAAAAACAGAGCGCGTTTTTTGCTTTCAGGCAACAACTCCCGGATTTTTGCCGTATCTCCAGATAATTATGGCACAGCAAGAAGAAATATATCGCATTATCGGGCGCTGCCAAAAAGGAGATCGGCATGCTCAATTCAAGCTTTACGAATCTTTCTATGGATGGAGCCTGGCTATCTGCCGCAGGTATTGCAGATCGGAGGAAACTGCCGAGGAATGCGTACAGGATGGGTTTTTCAAAGTGTTTGCCAAAATATACCAGTATAAAAGCAATCTGCCTTTCCAACCCTGGCTCAAAACTGTAATGATCCGAACCTGTATTGATCATCAACGTAGCACACTCAAAGAATTATTTACGGTAGAGTTGGAGCCCGTACATGACGAATCGGGAGTTCCGGAGGCCCTGGTCAATGTAGAGGTGGAACATCTGCTGTTGATGATGCGGCAGTTGCCTCCCGTATATCAAACGACCCTCACCCTGTATGCCATCGAAGGCTATGAATACCAGGAAATTGCCAATATGCTCGGCGTTAATATCGGTTCTGTCAAATCTAACCTCTCAAAAGCAAGAGGCAAACTCAAAGCTTTGCTAACCAACCTAAAGGAACAGGAAGCCCATGCAGGATAAAGATTTCGATTCGCTTTTAAGACGAAAATTCGAGTATCAGGACCTTCGGGCACACCAGGAGGAAAAATGGGTTGACCTGACGGAGCGGCTCGACGCATTTCACCAGCAGCGCAGGCGTAGGTCTATGTTGCTTTACGCATTCGGAGTAGCTGCCCTGCTGCTCGGCAACCTGGCCTGGTTGTTCTACTGGCTGGGGAGCTCCAGTCCCCGCACATCAAGCTCCCCCGAACCTGTTGTAAAGCGGGATACCCTCTTCCAAACAATCCATATCGTGCGTTATGATACGATTTACAGAACCGTAATGCTGGAAAATAATATCTCCGATCCCGGTCAGTCAGTATATTTTGGGGATATACAGTCCCCCGGCCTTTCTTCAAAACCTAACTTCAACAAACGCTCACTTGCAACCTTCGAATCCCCACAGGTATCCAACGGTTCCAGGGAAACAACTTCTGTCGCCGCAGTCAACGGGGCGGGTTCAAATCCCACATTGACCGGCAGCAACACGAATACCCCGATTCCCTCGGTCCAGGCTAAGACCCCCGCAGCTGTCCCAAATGTCCTTTCACCTCTGAAGCCGCTCAAGCCCGGGCTCCTTCCTCTGGATCAACGCACATTTATCCCATTAATACGCGCAACCACTCTGCGCTCAAATGATATACTCCAGGAGCAGGACCAATCCCCACCTGAAGAACCCGCCGAAAGAAAGTCATCTTTCCGATGGCAACCGATATGGGTCAACGGAGCACATCTCCTGGTTTTTCCGGGGTCACTTGAAGGATATGTCGTCACTTCCGGATTGCAAATGGAAAGAAATATCTCCAATCGCATCGCCCTCGGCGGTAGCTTGCGGGTTGGTCTCGCATCCGCGGAATCATCTGATATTTCCCGGATACCATCGCTCGATCATACCGCTCCTGCTCAACCAGGGCCAGCCTATATTTTTCGCCATTGGGATGTAGATTTTATGCCACTTATCCAATATCAGCTCTACGGCCACCTTCGGATAGCCTCCCTGGGAAAAACCCGGTTAATGGCCGGCGCAGGTACGCAGTGGATTAGCACTATGCCGTATAATATCGAATATCAATATGTTAATATGGATACCTTCGACGAGGTAGATCTGGAATCTGAAATAAATATGGAAACCAGGTGGCAGGGCCTATCCCTGATGTTACAAGCAGAAAGGCCACTTGGCAAAAAGATCGCTTTTGGCACCAGGGTAAACGGGCTCGTCCCTCACCGCACGCTGCAAACAGTGCTCGATCAATCCCTGGGCCTTGACTTTTGGCTGAAATTCAGGCTGTAGTACCGAAGTATTGATCCGTACCAATTTAAAACCAGTAAACAGCAACTATTCGAACCTTTTAATACTCAAATAAACCAATTACCATGAAAAAAGCCGTTTTTTTGGCCTTGCCCTTTTTATTTTTTTCCACGCTGTTTCAGCACCCTCTGGCAGCCCAGGATTCTACACGATTGCAGACTTTATTTGGAAATGGAGCCCGGTTAAGCATACGGGATATTGGCCTTTTTGCCGCTCCAACTTTCGGGGTGGCCCAAATGGATGGAAGCACTACGATGTTGTTCAATCTCCGGGGTGGCTTAAACCTAAAAGACCGGTTTTCTATCGGAGGGTACTTCAACACCTCCTCCGACGAAATGTACTTCCGGGATGAGCTCAATCCGGATGCCTATCTGGACTACTGGACAGCAGGCGGATTTATGGAATATACCTTGTTTCCCAAAAAACTCATTCATCTTACGATTCCTGTATTCTTTGGATATGGAGAGGTCGGGAAGGAGTATGAAAACCAGGATGATCTCGATGAGGAGGAAGGTAACTTCTTCCAAATAGAGCCTTCTGCGCTCTTAGAAATCAACCTGCACAAGTATGTGCGCTTTAATCTTGGAGCAGGTTACCGCTTTTTAGGACAAATAAATCATCCGAGCTTTGACCAATCTGACCTTTCCGGACTAACGGGTTACCTGGGCTTAAGGCTGGGGCTGTTCCGATAACAGGCAAAGGGTTCATTTTTATGATAAAGAGGGCACCCGGGCTTCCTAAACCTTCTTCCATTTGCCCAACCACGAATGGTGGCGCTGAATCTCTTTTTAGCCTATCTTTACAGAAAAATAATCCTATGAAAACCTTAAGTCTGTGTCTTTTAATGCTGACAGTGGTGTTTGCAGGCTGTGAGAAAACCTGTGTGGAAAAGAAAAAAGAGGATTGCGTATGTAACGCAAGCTATGATCCGGTCTGTGGCTGTAACGATGTGACCTACGGCAACGCCTGCGAGGCAGCCTGTGTGGGCATCACCGATTACGTCAAAGGTCCCTGTAAATAAGATCCTCTGCAGGCGGCAGCATGGTATGCCCAAATATTCCCTATTGAGCATTTACCATTAAATTACACCCTCGTATCTCACTGTGGTCCAACCTGCCGATAACTTCGAAGCCGCCATCCGGCATTATACGCCCGAGGTCGTCGGTAGCGATAAAGCTGATGGTGTCCAGGTTGGCCAGGTCTATAATATTGAGCAGGCCAGTACGACCCGGGGGGACTTGTTCGAACGGATCATAGATGTCGCGCAGGAAGGCACGCATGGTCGGGGGGCATTGAAAAACCCCCTGACCATGCGAATAGGCCTGGGAAAGCAACTCCGTCATGCCATATTCAGAATGGATGGCCGCTACTCCAAACCCTTTTTTCAAAATACCGTGCAGTGCTTCCCGGGTAATTTCTTCTCTGCGGCCCTTCATCCCTCCGGTTTCCATGACAATCAGGTCGGGGAAATCCAGGGGCTCTTCTTCGACGAAATCCCAAAGGGCAAAGCTTACACCGAGGAGTATTGTCGGGATGCCCATATCGCGGCAGTGTCGGAGGGTTCTCCGGAGCGCCTGTGTATCGTGCAGAAAAAAACCGCTCTGCTCAAATGGCGAACGTGCGACGAAATCCTGTACCATATAGACCAGGGAAGATCCTGTGCGTTCCAGATAAGCGGGCAGTAACGCAAGCAATGCATATTGCGCTGTGTGCCCGTAAAACTGTGAAAAACATCTGCGGGCATTGCCGAGGTACCAGGAACTTTCGCGCAGCAGATGCCTGCTGCTCTGCGTGCCGGTTGTACCACTGCTGGTAAAGACTATCTCAGGCTCCCAGGACAGGGTCTGTACGTCGTAATGCCTGAATGCCGATATAGGCAGGAATGGGATTTCTTCTAAATGGCGCACTGCCCGGGGCATTACCCCAGGGTGCTGCAGGTACGCACGGTAGACCGGATTGTTCGCTGCCTGGAAGGCAAAGACGTCCAATGCAAGGGCTTCGAAACCCACATCCCCCGCGTTGGTAATGCGCGACATCAACTGCGCCCGCTGTTGAAGAAGTTTTTCTTCCGAAGTGATCAAAATCCCGCTTTTTTTCGTTTTATTGTGAATGAAACAGGTCTTAGGCTGTCTGAACAGCCGCTGAAGGCGGCAAAAGACTTTTTACACAACCCCAGGGCAGATCCGAGGCTTTGTACACAACCTCCAGAATACTCACGCGACAGCCTCATCGCAAAAATACAAGGCTATGTTAAAACACCACAAGCTCCGCTTTTTGTTGTTCACAGGTTGTACCGCCCTTGCCGCCTCATGTTCCCGTATCCCCGAATTTCCGGTAGAGCCGATTATTGAATACAAAGGGATCAGCCAAAATACGATCGAACAAAGCCGTGGGGGAGGCATTGCCCTGGATACAATCGAGATCAGGTTTTCTTTCACGGATGGCGATGGCGACCTCGGGAGTAAAGACAGCGTAAATATTTTCCTTCAGGACAGCAGGGACGGTTCCATACAGCTATTTAAAGTCAATCCAATCCCAAAACTCGGTGCCGGCGATGGGCTTAGGGGGGAGATCAAGATCCTGATGACCAATAGTGTAGTCACTGGCTATTTTTGCTGTACTTTTCCCAATACATTCCTCACCTGCCTGCCGAGCAAACAGCATCCTACGGATACCCTTTCCTATCAGATATTTATCCGCGATCGTGCGGGTAATATTTCCAATAAAATCCGTACCGAGAAAATCACGATTCTCTGCAATTAAAAGCAGACTTGCCGGGTTGAGTAAAATAATCATTTGCGCGAAGCTTTCTCATCAGTCACTGGAGTCGTGTAGAAAGGCCTTTGCCGCTTTCGGCGTCCATTCAAAGGATTATTTGGTATCGCCGGCTGCTTTTGGTGGCAATAGCGTCTTTTCACACGCCCCCATTCGGCAAGTCCATTCACTTTGTCCTAATAGTATCGAAGGCAACCTTTCAGTATCAACGCATCTGCTTGTATGCATTGATTAACCCGTTAGTGGAGCTGTCGTGTGCAGTTACAGGGCTATCGTCCTGTAATTCGGGGAGGATGCGGTTGGCCAGTTGCTTGCCCAGTTCCACACCGAATTGATCGAAGCTGAAGATATTCCAGATTACGCCCTGGACGAAAATTTTGTGCTCATAAAGGGCGGTAAGGATGCCCAGCATCCGGGGGGTAAGCTTGCGGAACAACAGGGAGTTGGTCGGTTTATTACCGGCAAATACTTTGAAGGGCAATAGTTGTTGGATGGCTGTTTCGGTTTTGCCTTCTGCCTCCAGTTCTGCACGGACTTCTTCGGCTGTTTTGCCCATCATCAGGGCTTCTGTCTGTGCAAAAAAATTAGACAACAATTTTTCGTGGTGGTCGCCGACGGGATTATGGCTTATGGCGGGTGCGAGGAAATCACAGGGGATTAGCCGGGTACCCTGGTGGATGAGTTGGTAGAAGGCATGCTGTCCGTTGGTGCCGGGTTCTCCCCACACGATCGGGCCAGTGGCATAGGAAACGGGCTGGCCGCTGCGATCCACCGACTTTCCGTTGCTTTCCATATTGCCTTGCTGAAAATAAGCGGCGAAGCGGTGCATATACTGGTCGTAAGGAAGGATCGCCTCTGTTTCGGCCCCAAAGAAATTGACATACCAAATGCCAATCAAGGCCATCAGGACAGGAATGTTTTCTGCGAATTCCGTACGGCGGAAGTGTTCGTCCATCGCATGGAACCCTTCCAGGAGTTCCATGAAGCGATCGAAGCCGATGGTACAGGCGATCGAGAGGCCAATTGCAGAAGTCAGCGAGTACCGGCCGCCTACCCAGTCCCAGAACACGAACATATTCCCGGGGTCTATCCCGAAGGCTTCAACAGCTTTTGCATTGGTGGACAAAGCCACGAAGTGACGGCCGATGTGGGCGGGATCTCCTGCGGCACTCAGGAACCAGTCCCGTGCTGTTTGGGCATTCGCCATCGTTTCCTGGGTCGTGAAGGTCTTGGAAGCAATCAGGAACAGGGTAGTTTCGGGATTTACCCGCTTGAGGACCTCCGCAATGTGCGTGGCATCTACATTGGATACGAAATGGGCCTGGATGCCAGGCAGCCAGTAAGGCCGCAGTGCTTCAGTGACCATTACCGGGCCGAGGTCAGAGCCGCCGATCCCGATATTGACGATATGTTCGATCTTTTTACCTGTGTAACCCGTCCACTCTCCGCTGTGAATGCGCCCGCAAAGTCCTTTCATCTTTTGAAGGACTTCCCTGACGGTGGGCATCACGTCCTCGCCGTCCACATAAACGGGGTTGCCTGAGGTATTGCGCAGGGCAATATGCAGCACGGAACGTCCTTCCGTTTCATTGATTTTTTCCCCGGAAAACATCGCAGTTATAGCTTCCTGTAGCTGGCATTCGCGGGCAAGTTCCAATAGCAGCGCAAGGGTCTCTTTTTGAAGGATATTTTTGGAAAAATCAATCAGCAGGTCTTCGAAACAAAGGGCGAAAGCTTCGAAACGCCGGGGATCCCGGGCGAAGAGGTCCCGCAGATGTGCACTTTTCATGATTTCGGCATGGGCCCCGAGTGATTTCCATGCGTTTGTACGGGTTGGGTTATTACGTGGGAACATAGGTTTTTGTGTTTGTGCAAATATGCGTACTTTTCCTATAAAGCCCTGCAAACCGGCTACCAAAAATCCGGTATCGGGTGATTTTCATCAACGACAAGCTACCCGGAACTACCTATCTTTATCCTCGAAGCAAACTACCTGCAGCATGAAAAAGATCCTTGTTCCTACCGATTTTTCAGCGACCGCCCAATGTGCCATGGCGTATGCCCTGGACCTTTCCGAAAAAATAGAGGGGGCAACCATTGATGTGGTCCACATGTATTTGCCCGCAACTGCGGCTGAATACCCGAATATTGTGCCGCCAATTGCGGAATTACTGGAGGCGCGGGAAAAAATGCTCGTTGAATTTGGCGAAGCAGCCCGGAAATCCCTTTCTGGTGACGTGGCAATCGCTACTCCGGTGAAAACCGAGCTTATTGTAGGATTCCCTGCCGACGAGATCGTGCGCCTGTCTGCCGCTTATGATCTTATCGTTATTGGTGCTACTGGCGAATCCGACCTGCTGGACAATATGTTTGGCAGCGTCTCCAGCCATGTGGCCCGAAAAAGCAAATGCCCTGTGATCCTCGTACCTAAAGGCACGGCGTTCGAGCCGATCGAACAAATCTTCTATGCCAGCAACTTTGAATCCGTGGATTTGGGGATGATCAAAAAGATGGTCGAAATCAATGAGCTGTTTGGCGCTAAGGTCCATTTTGTACACGTCCGCACCGAATCCGATGGCGACGGCTTCGAGAAATCCCGGGAATTTATCTTCAACAGCCTTACGGAAAAAGGAGATCCTGGGTTTGCCTTTGAAATCGAAGAAATCGAAGGGGGCGATGTCACTGCGGCAATTAATGCTTACACCTCGAAAACTGATATTGACCTCGTCGTCATGGTGGCTAAGAAACGTTCTTTCTGGGATGGACTTTTCCACCGTAGCCAGACCCGCAAAATGGCACTCAACGCAGTGAAACCGCTGATGTTGTTACACCTGGAATGATTCCGGCGTGCTTTTTTCTATCCTGTAAACCAACTTTTTACAAAGTGAAATGTTGTTCTGCAGGGTAAAATCAGGGATTATGGATAGCGTGCAGATTCTGCTCCCCGGGTTTTTCCAGGAATTATGCGTTCAATTCGATTCATGGCAAATGTGTATGTTATCATTCCCGCATTCAACGAAGCCGGGGCGATCGGAAAAGTAATCCATGCCATCCCCCGGGGTCTTGTACGCGAAATTATCGTTTGCGACAATAACAGTACCGATGCAACGGCACAGTGTGCCAGGGAGGCGGGGGCAACAGTCGTATATGCGCCCGAGCCTGGATATGGCAGTGCTTGTTTGCGCGGTATCGCCTATCTGAAGTCCAGGACAGCGGCAGATCGGCCGGATATCGTGGTATTCCTGGATGGGGACTACTCCGATCATCCGGAGGAAATGCCACTGTTGACCGCACCGATTATTGAAGGGGGCGCCGATCTGGTGATTGGCTCGCGGGTCCTTGGAAAAGCGCAGAAAGGGGCGTTGCAGCCGCAGCAGCGTTTTGGCAACTGGCTGGCGACCCGGCTCATCCTTATAATCTGGGGCTATCGTTTTACGGACCTCGGGCCTTTCCGGGCCATTTCCTGGGAACATTTGACCACCCTCCAAATGACCGACCCCAATTACGGATGGACGGTAGAAATGCAGGTGAAAGCAGCCTCCCAAAGGCTCCGCTGTACCGAAGTGCCGGTCAGTTACCGCCCCCGGATCGGAACTTCCAAAGTCTCCGGTACGGTCAGGGGCTCTATCCTGGCTGGCTATAAAATTTTGTGGACAATCTTTCGTTATGCCTTCAAAATCAATGTACGGTGATAAGGTTGATCCTGCTTCCGCACGGTGTTGAAAATCCATGAGGGGGTGGATGTAGCGCGGCGATATTATTTCTCATGCCGCTACCTTTCATTTTTTTTAGAATTATTCTAAATTAGGAATTTTTTTAAAAAAATGTTTGTTATGCTTAGGATTGTAAACAAACCCGTAATTTGTGCCGGTTTTCGCACAATAGCAGAACAATAAACCAGTATTCAGGTGTTTTAAAAGCTAATTTAAACCACACATCCCACACCTATGTCATTTATTGGATTTCTCTCTCTGGGTATTTATGTTACGGCACTGACCTACGTGACCGTATTCGGGGTATCCCACGTCATTTTGTTATATAATTATCTGCGCTATCGGCGCAGCAGGCCACAGCAGCAGGGCGCCCTGCCGATGTCCCGGCAAAAAGTGGCCGTCGCGGCGATGGCTGCACAGGGACAGGAAGGCGGTACCCTGTATGCCACCCCACCGTTGCCAGTAAATGGGCAGGATTTATTCGAGCCGGAGGAGGAGTGGCCATTTGTGACAGTCCAACTGCCGCTCTATAACGAACGCTATGTCGTTGATCGCCTGATTGACAACATCGTACAGTTCGACTATCCTAAAGACCGGTTCGAAATCCACGTGCTGGACGACTCTACGGACGAAACTCAGGATCTGGTGCGCGAAAAAGTCAACTACTACAAAGCTCTCGGCTTTAATATCGAGCAGGTCAGGCGGAAAGAGCGCAAGGGGTTCAAAGCAGGTGCCCTGAAGGATGGTATGGAACATGCCAGGGGGGAGTTTCTCGCAATTTTCGATGCAGATTTCCTTCCCAGGCCGGATTTCCTGCGCAAAACGATACCGTTCTTCGAAGATAAAAGCGTAGGTGTGGTCCAGACCCGCTGGGAACACCTCAACGAAGATTATTCTTTGCTCACCCGCCTTCAGGCGTTCCAGCTCAATGTCCACTTTACTGTGGAGCAGGTAGGACGTATGCAGGGCAACCATTTCCTGCAGTTCAACGGCACAGCGGGCGTATGGCGCAGGGAAACGATCGAAGCTGCGGGCGGCTGGGAGGCAGATACGCTGACCGAAGACCTGGACCTCAGCATCCGCGCACAGATGAAGGGGTATAAAATCAAATTTCTGGAAGATGTCAGTGCTCCTGCCGAACTTCCTGCCGAAATGAACAGCTACCGCTCCCAGCAGTTCCGCTGGATGAAGGGCGGAGCCGAAACGGCAAAAAAAATGCTCCCATTCATCTGGAAATCCAGCCTTTCTTTCTGGGAGAAGGTTTATTCCTCGATGCACCTGCTGGGCAGCTCCATTTTTATGGTCGTTTTTGTGTTGGGTTTCTCCAGTGTGCCACTGGTCTATACGATCAATCACCTCGCACTGGAACATAACGTGAGCAAAGACTCCTTCACGGCTTTCCTGATCGGCTTCCTGGTGGTAGCGGCGATGTTCTATATGGCCAATGTGCAATCACCGGCGCGAAAGGAATCTACGCCGAAAGCAATCCTGAAATACGCGCTTTTATTCCCGATGTTCCTGGCATTGTCCATGGGATTGTCGCTGCATAATATGATCGCGGTTATTGAAGGCTGGCGGGGTAAAAAGTCGCCTTTCGTGCGTACGCCTAAGTTCAATATCCATACAAAAGAGGACAGCCAGGTAAATTCGAACAAGTATATCCATCGCGAGTTGTCCTGGACGACCATCATGGAAGGGGTACTCACCCTGTATTTCGGTGTCGCATTAATCTGGTCCATCTACTGGGGCGAAACGACCTTCCTGGTCTATCACTTTATGTTGACGATGGGTTACGGGATGGTATTTTACCAGACCTGGAAGGACGCTAAAGTCCAATAAATCCTATCCTCCATGCAGGAGGTCCTTTTTCGGAGGTTTTGGTGGGTTCCGGCCTCCTTACTCTGCGGCCTGACGGTATTTCTGGGCTTTTCTGCCCGACAGGATACCTTCAGGCCGTTGTTGTTGGGCTATGGTGCATTCTTTCTTGTATGCTTGTGGCTTTTTCATTCCGCGAAATCTGAGGGGGACATCCGCTGCTGGCTACGGGTGTCCATTCTACTGCGTTGCATCCTGCTTTTTGCTTTTCCACAGCTTTCCGATGATGTTTATCGTTTCCTTTGGGATGGCTATCTGCTTTCTTCGGGCAACAACCCCTATGGGATGTCCCCTTTTGAATGGCTATGGGCAGAAGGGAAGCCGGAAGGGCTTGGCATCTCCCTTTATGACCAGTTAAACTCCAGGCATTACGCAACGGTATATCCTCCGTTCGCTCAACTGTCCTTTGCACTGGCCGTTTTGGCCGGAGGGCAATCCTGGTACTGGTCGGCCTTTTTTCTGAAACTCATCTTACTGGCCTCCGAGCTACTGACCCTGTGGCTATTGCCCCGTTTACTCGGCGCTTCGGGTTTGCCATCAAAAAATGTGCTGCTCTATGCGCTGAACCCACTGGTTATTTTGGAAGGTGTCGGGAACCTGCACTATGAGGTAGTGGTGGTTGCTTTTGTGCTTTTGGGGGTGTTTTTATGGTACCGGAACCGCCATACCCTGGCAGCACTTTGCATGGCCCTGGCAGTTGCAGTCAAACTTCTTCCCCTGATATTTTTGCCCTTTTGGTTTCGCAGGGCCGATAACGGGCAGCTTATGCGTTTTTACGGAATCAGCGGGGCACTTCTTTTGCTTTTTTTTGTGCCTGCGATCGCAGGGGTACACCTGACCCATCCTTTCGGCAGCCTGCTGCTGTTTTTTCAGAACTTTGAGTTTAATGCAGGGATTTTTAACCTGTTTAAATGGATAGGGATATGGATTACGGGCTATAACCCGATTAAAAGTGTGGGGGCTTTATTTGCGTTGCAGATCTTTGCAGGTATTCTTATTGGCGCCTGGGTACAGCGCGACTTAAGTATCAGGGGGTTATTCCGCAACATGATGTTTGGCCTTAGTCTTTATTTATTTCTTTCCACGACTGTACACCCCTGGTATTTGATTCCACTACTGGCCTTCAGTACCTTTACGACTTTTCGTTATCCTTTGCTATGGACGGGCCTGGCCGTACTTTCTTACAGCCACTACATGTCGGTGCCTTTCAGGGCGCATTATGGCCTGCTTGCACTGGAGTACCTGCCTGTATTTGCCCTGTTTGCGATGGAGCTTCGACGATTCAGGACTTGAGTTTTTCCTGTACATTCTGCCAGCTACCGCCATTATAGGCTTCTATTCCGGCTTCGCGGAGGATACCCGCTGCGGTTTTGCTGCGGTTGCCGCTGCGGCAGCAGGTGACAATGGGTTTATTCAGTTTTTTAAGTTCCGAAAGATTTTTTTTGATTTCGTGTAAAGGAATATTACAGGCTTCATCGCCGTGTCCTTGCTGGAATTCGAAACTGGTGCGCACATCCACGATCACGGCGTGTTGTTCTTTGAGTAATTTATGAATATCGGCAGCCGGTTCTTGACTGCCGAAGAAGAGGGTTTTAAGAAAGCGTAGCATATAGATTGTTTAGAATGTTAATATCCGGATTTATTCCAGGGGAACAGATTACTGACCCAGGTGGGGCTTAGGCCTTGGGATAAGGAGCAGGGATTTTTGCCTTCCATCGAGGTAATAGACCTTTCTTCCGTCAAAAACTGCATTTTGCTCGTTCATGATGCGCAGTTCCTTGTTCCATTCAGGTACAAACACCCGGTTGTTCAGTTCGATCGCATAAGCGGTATTGGGGTACAGCGGATAGTCGCCTGTTCCTGGCACGCCATTTTGCATATCCCACATACCGATAGCTGGCCCTGCCCCATGGCCGTGGTATCCAATTGGATGGGAATAAATACTTGGATTGAGGCCCTCGGCCTTAGCTTTAGCCAGGGCTTCGGCAAGTACAGTATTTCCGCTTCGTCCGGTAGCGAAAGCAGCGGTGAGGATATCCATAAGGCGAAGGCACTTATTGAATGCTTCCACGAGGTAGGGTGGTGCGGCGTTTTCTCCGGCTTTGAGTACATACGCATTTTGCTGGGTATCTGTATTCAGCCCGAGGTAGGTAATGCCGAAATCCACGTGGAGGAGGTCTCCCGGTTGAATGACAGCGGCGCCCGGGCGGCTTGAGAAGTTACGGTTTTGTTCATTTGCTGCCGGATCGGCGCGCTGCACGTCCACTGTAGGGTGGAACCAGGCCTCCAACCCCAGTGACCTGATGCGCTCGCGGTAAAACCAGACGACATCATCGGTAGTCGTGATCCCTGGTTGAATGACTGTTTCGGAGAAGCCTTCTGCTATAATTTCGTGGGCGATACGACAGATCTGGTCGTAAACAGCAAGTTCGGCAGGAAGTCGGGTCTCGAGCCATCCGACACAAAGGCGCTCGCCGGAGACCAGACGTTTCTCCATTGGATCGGGCAGCGCTTCGAGTAACTTTTCGTAGTGATAAGCCGATAAGCCATCGGCGTGCCCATAATTTATGGATCGGTTGATCGCGATTTTTTTGGGCTGACGCTCCTGGATGAGCTGTGCGAGCCGTTTGAATTGATCGGGCTCGGCCTCGGGGTCCCAGGCTTTCTTGAAAATTTCCCCGATATCATAACGGGCACAGGCGAGGGTTTCCAGCTTGCCATCTTTTTCATAAATCACCAGCATGGTCGTACGGCGGGCAGAAAGCCAGGTGGATGGCAGCATAGTGCGCATTACGGGGTCTTCATTATACTCCCGGGCAATCAGCAGCCACATGTCTATGCCTTCCCTGCGCATAATCTCCGGGAGGATGGTCTGGAAACGTTCTTTTAACCAGGCGTCCTGTACCTGGGATTGCCGGCGTAGGTCCAGGATCACCGGCATCTGGGCCTGGGATACCAGCCCAATAAGCATGGATAAGAACAAGAAAAAGCCCTTCATGAAAATAACTATTTTAAAAGATTTACTTCGCCCTCAACGGTTTCTTCGCGGCCATCGGTCATCTGGAGTACGGCTATGAAAATATACACTCCTGCGGGCATTTCTTTGCCCAGATGCAGGCCGTCCCATCCCGAGGCGGGATCATTGGGCAGGAACTGTGTTTTTTCAAAAACCAGGCTGCCCCAGCGGTTAAATATACGAAAAGCCATAACTTGCTGTACGCGTGGTCCTGTCTGGACGAAAAAAATATCATTCTGCCCATCTCCGTTAGGCGAAAATGCATTGGGGATATAAACCGGCAAGTCGCTGATTACGCGCAGGGTGATGTCATCCGTTGCAGTACACCCGTTGGGTGCCTTTGCGAGTACCTGATAGGTCGTCGTCTGTGATGGGCGGACAATGCGGAACGAGGCAGCCGGGTCGGCCGAGGAAAGGGCCGCGCCTCCTGTCCATTGATAAGTGATGCCGCCGAGTACAGGACGGACTGAAGCATTTAGTATGACCGAATCCCCGCGAAAAATATCCTGGTCCGGGCCTAAATCTACCGAAATACGCTGGGGCGTAGCCATTTCAACTACAGCCGACCAGGAGCAGCCTTCACTATCGCTTACCTGGAATTGATATACACCGGGCGGGATGTTGACAAAATTACCGCCAGGGTCGGACAAGCGGCTATCCAGCCTGAAGCGAAATGGGGCGGTACCGCCTGCTATTTTGGTTACGGAAAGGCGGCCACCCTGATCACATCCGGGGTTAGTAATGGAAAACAATACGCTGTCAATGTAAATCCCGGCCTCTGCAATGGAAATCGTATCCCTGGAAGTACAGCCATTAACGCCGTCCGTGAGCAATAGGGCATATCTGCCAGCCAAAGCAGTACGGATCAGAGGCCCGTTTGCGGGGCTTTCCAGGTTCCCTTCCAGGGGATTCCATAGAAAAGATAGCCTTCTTCCGAGTGAGGGCCCGGCATCTATGGTTACCTCCCGGGTATTGCAATCCAGCGACTCAATTTTCCCGGTGCGGATCACAGGGGGGAGGAGATCTTCTGCTACGTTGATTTTTTGAGTTGAAGCGCAACCAGTATTTTCGTTGGTGACGACAAGGGTGTACTGGCCTGCGGACGATGCGAGGTAGGTGGTCGAATCCGTTTCAACCTGCTTACCTTTCGGGTCTGTCCAGTTCAGGACATGGCGGATTCCGGTGCCGCCGATAGCGACTTTCAGCTCGGTCACTTTGCGTGTACAAGTCAGATCGGGGTAAGGCATAAGGCTGATCAAAGGCTGTACAAAATCTGAGGTTACCTGAATTTCGAGTGAGTCAGTACATCCTGTGCCCATATCCCGGGCAACCATGCGATAACGTCCAGGGGTCCGTACAATAATCTTTCCGGGGATGTTTTGACTAAACCCACCGCCGCCAAATGCCTGCCAGGATATTTGCAATGACCCACCAAATGGCGAAACGGAACCATTGCCGTCGAGGTAGAGGGTGTCTTTTCTGCAGGTGAGGATGTAGGGGCCAGGGGTATTCAGCAAAAGCGATGGAGGCAATGTCTTTTCTAAAACGACTACGGTATCTTGCGCACCACAGCCATTTTTCCGGTTGGTGACAGAAAAAACATACCTGCCTTTCTTTGCGATCAGTGGGGTTAAGCCGCCAGCATCGTCCAGTATGTCTCCATCAGGGGTGGTCCAGGACCATTCGAGGCCTGCGGTGAATGCTCCTGCCGATCCTTTCAGACGAAGGGTTTGGTTTCGGCAGGTCAGCGCGGTATCTGGCCCGGCAATTGATACCGGGCGTATCGTATCGGCGAAGATCCTGACGCTGTCGGATGTGTAGCAAAAATTCAGTAAGCTCTGTAACCTTGCGGAATAAACAGCAGACGTCCCGATCGAGGGGGAAAGGGTATTCTGGCCACTTAGGATACTGCCATTCTTTGTCGTCCATACGACAGCATACTGCCCGGACTGGAGGGACGTACGGCCTGAAAGCGCGATCTGTAAACGGTTGCAGCGCAGGGTATCCGGTACCCCGGCATCAAAATCAGGGGGGGCGGTATCGATTACGACACGTACGGTTTTTGATGTTTTACAGCCGGTGGCCCGGTCGGTCAGCTCGAAAATCCAGTTGCCGGCAGTTTGTACTTCGAGGAACAGACTGGCCCGGCAGGAGGTATCCGGTCCTGTTGCGGATTGTTTCCAACAATAGGAATAGGGCCTGTTGTCCGGGAGTTTTGCCTCCAGGCGCGCCACTGTATCCCGGCAATTGATGATCTGATCGGGGATTGAGGCCAGAAAAGGACCGTCAAAGGCCGCACTGACCTGTACGGAGTCTGATGCTGTACAGCCGTTCAAGGTATCGGTTACGCTGAGCTTATACCAGCCTGCAGCATTTACCAGGGGGGCAATGCTGCTGCCACCCGCGACAATATTGCCTCCACCGGACGCCTCCCATCGGTAACGCATCGAGAATCCGGCAGAAGAATTCCTGCCGTCAAGCGATATCCTCGGCGTATTACACGTAAGGATGAAAGCCGGGCCGGCGTTTGCTTTTGGCCGGAGGGTATCCAGGGCAACAGTTGTGGTGTCCAGCCCCGTACATCCATTTTTGACAGAGCGTTTTGCCAGCACGTATCGCCCGGGTAACCCCGTCTGTATAAACGGCAGGTCGCCCCCCGGAAGGCGTATTCCACCTTCTCCACGCCATTCGTAAATAAAACGGTTGTCCGGGATACTCTCTTTCGTCCCTATTTCTACTGCTTTACGGGTACAGGTGAGGGTTTTATCCGCTCCCGCATCCGCAACCGGTTGGAGGGTATCGGTCGGTACCGTTATGGTCAGGCTTGTCTCCAGGCCGGTGCTGTCCCGGGCAACGACCCTGAACGTACCTCCACCTGCTACAACCGGGTTCAGTGTGCCGGCATCGCGTACTATCGCGCCCCCTCCGGTGGCCGTCCAGGTAAACCGGCAGGTACTGCAAGGTTTGCATAAACTTACTTTCAGGCGTACCTCCCTGCGGCTGCAGGTCAGGGTATCCTGTATCTCGCCACTCAGGCAAGGAGGGCAGGGCGCCTGTCCGATGATAATACTCCCCTGATCCGTACATCCATTTTGCAGATTTTCTGCGAAAAGGGTCAGTACGCCAGGCGCATAAATCATTTGCCGCAATTGGCCATTGGATCCTTTGACCCCGCTGCCTCGCCATTCCAGCCGGTAGGGGGAAGCGGTCGGCAATACAATGGCTTGTGCGAGCAGGGAATCCTGCCCGCAGGCAAAATTGGGTGCCCGGATAGAAATAAGGGGCCGCTGGAAATCCCCGCCGACAATTACCACATCGGTAGATTTACAACCATTGACTTCGTTGAGGGCCTCGAGAAAATACGTGCCAGGTTGTTCGATTAAAACACCTGGCCCTCTCCCCAGAGTATCCCCGGATAAATATGTCCACTGATAAGCGATGCGCATCCCTGGCAGGATAGAGCCTCCTGCGTTAAGCAGCAGGCTGGGCACCCTACAGTTGAGCAGGGTATCGGCCCCTGCCAGCGCCAGCGGCGCAACGGTGTCCAGGGCAATATCAATCTTCGCCGTATCCCTGCATCCACTGCTCCGATCCTCCATGACCAGCAGATATTCCCCCGGGGTTTTGGCTTGGAATTGTCTGCCTGTATCTTGCGGGAACAAAGAAAGGCTGGGAGGTATCCATTGAAAGTAGGCATCCGAGGATGGATTATCATTAAGCCCCGTTAGCTGTGGTACCGGATTTTTGCAGGTAATCGTATCCCTGCCCTCAATCCGTGCGGCTGGTTTGGTGTAATTTTCTTTGATGGTGACGGGAATCTGCGCGGCACACAGCGTACCGCGGACTTCCTGGACGATCTGCAGCACATAGCGGCCGGGGCTGAAAACCTCCAGCGTAGGTTGATTGCCCAGAATGACCCCGCCTGCGCCCTCCCACCTGAAACGCAGTTGGCCTTCCGGCTGGGAGGCCCCTGCATCCAGCAGGATAGAAGGTTGGGCGCAGGTGATATCCCGAAGCCCGCCCAGGACAATCCTCGGGGTGAGGGTGAACAGGGCCAGGTGTAGTATGGTATCGCATCCGCCTCCGGTCGCAGGGAGCTGTACCTGGTAATTCCCTTCTTTGAAAAATACTTCCCCCCCCGCCAGATAAGCGCTTCCCTGACAGATATACACGGTGTCGAACCGCTCCGGGAGGGCGATCAGGGAAAGGTTGAGAGACACGATACTGTCGCAGCCAGTGGCTGCGACCAGGGTATCCCGGTAGCTGCCGGCAAGACGGTATTCCGATTTGCCGACCCGGAAAGCTGTCCCTTCGCAGATGCTGGTGTCCAGGGTGGTCCTCACCGGCGGCAGGAGCCGGAGGTCGAGGCGCACGATGCTGTCGCATCCGGCAACGGAGCGCTGTCTGACCAGGTAATTTCCCGGCCGGGAATATGGTGCTCCACCAAGCCATAGCGTATCGCCCTCGCAAATCACCAGGGGCAGGAAGCCGGTATCCGGTGGAGGTAGCACGGTTACCTGCATACAGGTATCCATCACTTCCCCACAGAATGGTGGGGTGATGCGGTGCAGCGCCGCCCGCAGACTATCTATCCGGATACTGCCGTCGGGTACCGGCAATGCCGGTGTTGCCAGAAAATCATAGGAAAGCCCACAAACCTCGTAGGTGCCCGTCGCCATATTCCGCAGGTCAAACTGCCGCCCCATTTCGAGCAGCACCTGATCCCTGCCCAGCAACCAGGTATAACCGTACAGAGCGGTATCTGCGCTACTGCCCGTAGCTTTTGGGGACAGCAAAAGCGACGCTTCCCCCTGACAGCCGGTAAGTGTATCCGGGCCGGACACCCGGCCGGCATCCGCAAAACAGCAATTTCGCCCCAGCTCTTCACAAAAACGGATTTCAAAATTTAATAGGAGACCGGAAATATTAATTGAGGTCGGAAATGTTTTGAGTTTCAGCTTCCAGACACCGTTTACCGGCCCCCTGTCGAAATCTTCCAGGCAGCCGGAAAAAGGGTAGTAATTTCCGGAATAGTTGCTGGCTGTAAAGTTGTTGACCTGATTGTCCCATTTCGATTGGAAACTGCCATCCGGTCTGGCGGGACTGGCGCAGGGCACGAAGCCGATATTCCATCGCCCTCCGGTAGTATTGGTATTGATACTACCATTCGGCCCAATCAGCCGGACTTCCTGGCCTGCCGGGGAGACCAGGGAAACTTCGAAGTCGAGGATCGCATTATGTAAAAAGTGCAGGCGTACCTCGCACACATCCTGCCGGGGGTCGGCGAGATTGTCGAAGACGGCATCATATACCCCCAGTTCCAATATCAGGGAGTCGTTTGGCCGCAGTGGTAGCCTCGAATTGGAAAAACTACATTGCTGTCCTATTGCCTCCAGGGGCAGGAGGAAAGCCAAAGAAAGATAAGCCAGGCACCTCATCCGTAAAGTCGTCATGTTCTTGGGATATTTAACGCTTATGCGCTTATACTATTTTCACTTTTGCGAAAACAATTCTTGTGGGTCAGGCAACAGCAGGGTTAGTAAGGACGGATTGCCTGCAGGGCTTTTGGTGTATTAAATCTTTTGCGATGGGCGGCGTCCTGGGAAAAACATCAAATTGTATCCACGATAATCCTATCGCAACAAGTCGAACGACACATCATAAATGTCTTTTATGAAGAAGATACGAGTTCAAAAATAGGATATTTTCTCAGATTGGCCGGATATTTAACAGCGTTGTTGAAAATCTAAAAAAATCTGGGTGGGAAGAGAGGTATAAGCATGGTTTTTGGCCTTTGACGGGGAATGCTGTTGATCGAACACCCTTCATAAAAATTTTTGGGGTTATGTAAAAAGCCACTTTTAAGCCATATTTGCAGGAAAAAGCCATGTGTTGCAGAAAACTCGTTTTTGCAATTGGGGCAGTTCTTGCCCTTTGCACCAGTCAGATTTCCCTTTTGGGGCAGGAATCTACGGAATTCAAGGAGCGGATTTGGTGGGGAGGTGGTTTTGCCCTGGGTTTTTCCAGTTTTAACAGCATCACCACCATTCAGCTTGGGCTGAGCCCGATGGTAGGATACAAATTTACCGAGCGTCTCTCTGCTGGTCCCCGGGTCAGTGCCCTGATGTCTTATTTCAGTGCCAGGACTTTTACGGGCCCCCGGGACAATAAACTTGCCCCAACCTGGGCTGGCGGTGTATTTACCCGCTATAAACTGATTTCGGACATTTTTGCCCATGCGGAATACGAGCGCGAAAACCGGGCATTTGTCGTACAGGATATTGGCGGGCTTATCGTCAATCGCAATAATTTCAACAACTACTATATCGGGGCCGGGTACAACAGCAATGGTGGGGAGTTGCTCATCCTGTATAACCTGAACACGGTCTCCGGCTTCCAGCGCACATCGCCCTTTGTTTTCCGCTTCGGCTTTACCCGGAATTTTTGATCTGATCGCGCAGCGGCATTTTAAAAATGTTTTCGGAGGATGGCCTCCAGGTATTTCTGGTCCACGTCGTCGAATGATGCCGGCAGGGTGGAATCTACGTCGAAGACGGCCAGCAGCTCATCAGCGGCATTGATGACCGGGACGACGATTTCCGATTGGGAGTGGGGGTCGCAGGCGATATGTTGTGTACCTTGCTCCAGGGCGTGGACATTCTGGACAACCTGTGTCCTTCGTTCAAGGGCTGCAGTGCCGCAAACTCCGCGGCCCAGTTCGATATGCAGACAGCCCAGGGTGCCCTGATAAGGTCCGATGGATAGCTTCCCGTTCCGAAAGAGGTAAAACCCTACCCAATAGTAGTAAGTCAGGAAGGTCCTGAGCAAACAATTGATCGTCGCCATTTTGAGCACCGGGTCATTTTCGCCGGCGAGATTCGCCTCAATAGCCTGTGCGGCTGCCTCGTAAGCAGCGATTTTTGCCTCCCGGTCCATATTGACTGAAGGTTTTGCGAAATAAGGCATTTCCGTACCAGCTGCCATGGTGTTTTTTATTTGAGTTGAACAGTTACTGCCACCTTCGGCGGCAAAAGTAATATTTTTAGAGCGGCGGGGGGGGGGGGGGGGGGGGGTGGGGGG
>JBEIGB010000044.1:0-29639 GCA_040382095.1 Lewinellaceae bacterium | reverse complement strand
GAGCAACCTCAAACTCCAGCGTGTACTCCCAGTCCACCTTATCCACCCATTGCACCTCGCGCTCGTTGACACGGTAGTAGGGGTCTTCGATTTTTCCATTGGCCAGCAAATCGGTATGTACCGTTCCCGGAACAGTCGCGGGCATCCAGTATTCCTGGCCATCCTGGTGGAACTGCCAGGTGCCGTTTAAAGACATCACACGCATAGCGCTTATGTTTTGGGCTTCACTACCTGTGGCCAGGCAGAGGAAGGTCAAGGCAAAGGTGAAATATTTCAGCATTTATTCAAAGGTTTCATTTGGCTTGGTGCCTATCCGGAAACTTCTCAAAGAAAGTCGAAAAAGAGCAATTTTTGCGCGGCTCTGCGTAAAAAGTTATATATATCGCTGCGCTTTGGTACAAAATTTTATCCGGGATTGTGTATAAAGTATTTCGCCACCTTCGATATCGAAACAATAGGTCAAAAAAAAGCTTTTTTTCCTGATTTTATGCGGCAAAATTACGAAACCGTATTCGACTGAAATATTGTTTGGCAGCAGCAGTTGCCTTTGATGAAAAAAGCACCTTCTTACACCACCTCTGCCGAAGGGGAGGATTATCTATTGGCAAAAATGACAGATTTGTAAATAGTAGCCAGTACCACGCTTAACGTCCTCAGGAATGAAGGGAAAAGCGGTCTATGATTTTGTCGCACGCTTCGTCCAGCAGGAAGAACGTTGGCTCGAAGCCGTCGTCGTCATTGTATGGATCGGCAACTTCCATGGGTTGTCCATGGGCGGCATCGAGGATTAGCCGTACTTTTTGCCTGCGGGCAGCATCCGGTGCCAGGCGGAGCAGATCGGCATAGTTGGACGCATCCATGGCCAGTATCAGGTCGAAATGGTCAAAGTCGGAAAGATAGAACTGCCGGGCACGCTGCCCACTGATATCTATCCCATATTTTGCCGCCACCGAAATAGAGCGCCTATCGGGCTTTTCACCGCTGTGCCACCCCCCTGTACCAGCAGAATCTACTTCCCATTCCAGCTTCAGCTGTCCGATTTTATCCCGCATGATCCCTTCTGCAAGTGGGGAGCGGCATATATTACCCAGGCATACCATCAGGATTTTCATTAAATATTGCTTTGATTGTTACTTTTTTCGCTATGAATAACAAATATTTGTGCCTAAATAAGAGAAATCCCCGGAAAATAGTTACCCAAAAAGCATTTTTATAATTTTTTCACATGAAAATTATCATAGCAGGCGCGGGGGACATGGGCTTCCATCTCGCCGAGCTCCTCTCCTACGAGAATCAGGACATCATCCTGATTGACAATAGCCAGGAAGTGCTCGATTATGCCAATTCCCATCTGGATGTGCTTACCATACGTGGCGATTCCGCTTCGAGCCGTATCCTTGAACAGGCCGATGTAGAAGATGCCGATCTCGTACTGGCCGTCACGACCTCAGAAACCACCAACCTGATTACGGCCATGCTGGCCAAGAAAATGGGTGCCCGGCAGACGGTCGCACGGGTTGCACGTCCGGAATATATCGAGCCCGCACAAAAAGAAATCTTCCGACAGCTCGGCGTTGACTCGGTCATGTCCCCGCATGACCTGGCAGCAGAAGAAATCAAACGCCTGGTACGCCAGTGCTCCTTTACCGATGTGTTCGAGTTTGAAGATGGAAAAATCAACCTGGTGGGTATCTCCGTTACCGATAACTCCCTTTTGCTCGGTAAAAAAGTCGGGGATTTCAAGACCTGGGATTCAGGGGTCATGCTGAAACCCATCGCTATCCTACGCGGCGCGCTGACCATCATCCCGGAAACAGAAACCGTCCTGCAACGGAATGACCACGTGTATTTCCTGGCCGACCACAACAACATCTGTAAAGTCGAGGAACTCGCAGGCGCCCAAAAAACAAAGGTCAGGAATATTATGATCGTGGGAAGTACCCCCCTCGCACTGGCTACTGCCAAACGACTCGAAAAAGATTACAATGTCACCCTCATCGAAAAAGACAAAGGCCGCTGCAGGGAGCTCTCCGAAGAGCTCAATGCCACCCTCATCATCAACGGGGACTCCAGCAATATTGACCTCCTGGAAGAGGAAGGGCTCGACAATACCGATGTCTTTATCGCCCTTACCCCCAACTCTGAAACCAATATCATCACCAGTCTTACGGCCAAGAGCAGAGGAGTCGCCAAGACGATCGCCCAGGTAGAAAATAAGGAATATATTCACCTCTCTCACGAAATCGGAGTGGACACCCTCATCAATAAAAAACTCATCGCCGCCAATAATATTTTCCGCTTCGTGCGGAAAGGCAAAATCGAGGCCATCACCAGCCTTCACGGAGTGGACGCAGAGGTGATCGAATTTGTCCTGCACAAACAAAACCAACTGACGCGAAAGCCGCTTCGCTCCCTGCCTTTTCCAAAAACCGCCCTCGTCGGAGGCGTAATCCGGGGGGATAAAGGGATACTGCCCAACGGTGATTTCCAACTCGAGGTCAATGACAAGGTCATCGTTTTTGCACTGCCCGAAGCGATTGGGAAAGTCGAACAGCTCTTCCGCTAAAAAGGTTATCCGAATCATGATCAACACTGGTATCATCTTCCGCGTCCTGGGGTTCTTGTTACTGCTCATCTCCCTGCTCATGTTCAGTAGCCTGCCGGTATGCTTTATTTTCAATAGCGGCGACCACCTGGCCATCATCTATTCCGGCTTGATCTGTGCCGTCACGGGGGGGCTTTTTGTTATCTTCAGTCCACGCAAAAATCCCGGTATCCGCAAACGGGAAGGCTACCTCATCGTTGTGTCGGGTTGGGTTGCAATGTCCCTCTCCTGTATGCTGCCGTACCTGTTCAGCAGAGAAATCCCCAATGTGGCAGATGCGATTTTTGAAACGGTTTCCGGCCTCACGACTACGGGTGCTTCGGTCCTCACCGATATCGAGGCCGTTTCCTATGGCATCCTGTACTGGCGGAGCATGACCCACTGGATCGGCGGGATGGGGATTATCGTCCTCACCGTGGCCATCTTTCCCCTCCTCGGCATCGGCGGGATCGAACTATTTGTCGCCGAAGCGCCCGGCCCGACTTCCGAAAAACTGCACCCCCGTATCCAGGAAACCGCAAAACGCCTTTGGCTAATCTATGTCGGCTTTACAGCCATACTGATCGGCTTGCTCAAAATTTTCGGGATGAGCTGGTTCGATGCCTTTAACCATGCCTATGCCACCATGGCCACAGGCGGCTTTTCAACCCGAAACGCAAGTATTGATGCCTTCCCCAGCCTGCCAATCCAATATACCCTCATCCTGTTTATGTTTCTGGCCGGCAGTAATTTCTCCATGCTTTACCTGGCACTGAAAGGAAAACTGGCCAAGGTCTGGGGAAACGAAGAGTTCAAAGCCTACCTGATTTTTACACTTTTTGTCTCCGTTCTCATCGCGGCCCATCTGTACCGCAATCACGGTTATGCCCCCGAACCGGCATTCCGGGACAGCCTGTTCATGGTCGTCTCGGTAATGACTACTACCGGCTTCGTCATCGCAGATTATACGGATTGGGGTAACGCGGCAATCATGGTGTTCTTTATCCTCCTGTTTATCGGAGGGTGTGCGGGTTCTACGGCCGGCGGTATAAAAATCATCCGCAACCTGGTTTTTTTTAAAAATTCTTACCTCGAATTCAAACGCATCATTCACCCGCGTGCGATCGTGCCCCTGAAAATCAATGGAGAGGTCGTACCACCCCGGATTATGACCCATATCATTATCTTCCTGCTCCTCTATCTCATGGTTTTCCTGGGTGGCTCCATCGTCCTCGCCGCACTGGGCTATGATTTTATGACCGCAATGGGGGCAGTGGTAACCTGCCTCAGCAATGTCGGCCCGGGAATAGGCAAAGTTGGCCCGGTGGATAATTTCGGATGGATGAGCAATGCCGCAAAAGTAGTCCTATCCGGCCTCATGCTGCTGGGCAGACTCGAAATTTTTACGATATTGGTCTTATTCACCCCTTTCTTCTGGAAATCACATTAGCGTTGTTGAAGCAGATTGTGTAAAAAGCGAGGCTGTCTCACAAGTCCTTTGCCGCCGAAGGTGGCAGAATACCTATAAGACAGCCGCTAAAAAATATTATTTGGCAGCACCAGCTACGTTTGGCAGCGAAAAGGCCTATTTACACAACCCCGCACTGATGATACCGCAATAAGGTTGTTGAACTCTTCTTCAGAAATACTTATTTTGCAGAAAGTTTGTGGGTACATAACAACCACCTGTAAACATGCCTTAAAATCCTGTTGCGTATGCCTATCTCGCACGGCGACTATCTCTTCGCACTAATCCGTTCCCTGACCAAGGCAGAAAAACGGAACTTCCGCCTCTATGCCCGGCGTATCCAGGGGGAAGGCGATCTCAAATTCCTCCAGCTCTTCGATGTCCTCGAAAAGCAAACCAACTACAATGAAGAAGTACTGCTGCGCAAACTTAAAGGCACCAGCAAAAGCCAGTTCTCCAACCTCAAAAGACACCTCTACCAACATATCCTCACCAGCCTGCGCCTCGTACAACTCGGCAAAAGAGCCGAAATCCAGGTACGCGAATGGATTGATTATGCCGACGTCCTCTACGGAAAAGGGCTGTATATCCAGGCCCTCAAACTCCTCACAAGGGCAAAAACCCTCGCCATAAATATCAATAATGATCTCCTGCACCTCGAAATCGTCGAATACGAAAAACGCATCGAGTCCCGCCATATCACCCGAAGCCCTACCGAACGCATGGAAGGGCTGACCGAGGAAGCTTATTCCCGGAGCAGTATCTCAAAAACCATCGTCGAACTCTCCAATTTCAAACTCATCCTCCAGCGCCGATTCATCAATAATGGCCATGTGAAAAACCCCGGCGAACGGCTAAAGGCAGAGATGTTCTTTCAAAATTCCCTGCCGCGTATTGACCGCCAGAAACTTACCTTTTTTGAAAAAGTATATCTATACCAAACCTATTACTGGCAGCACTACCTCCTCCAGGAATACGATCAATGCCTGGAATATGCCAAAAACTGGATCAGCCTCTACGATAACGACCCCCGTATGATACAACCCGATGTGGATATGTTCCTCATCGGTATGCACCATGTACTAATCACCGCTTTCTACTGCCGGAACTATCCCGTCTTCTGTGAAACCCTGCAACGACTCGAAAATTTCCGCCAGGAACACTACCACCGCCTCGACTATAATTCTAAAATCCTCTCCTTCCTCTTTGTCCACCAGGCAAGGTTTAACCGCTGTTTTATGGATGGCAATATTCAGGATGCCCTCCGCCTTATCCCCCGTACCCTCGGACGGATCAAACGCTACGAAGACCTCCTTGATCCACATAAAGTGCTGATTTTCTATTATAAAATCGCCTGCGCCTACCTAATCGCCGATAAACCAGGCCAGGCTATTGATTTCCTCAATAAAATCCTCAACGCAGAAGGAAAGGCGCTACGCGAAGACCTCCAGGCATATACCCAGCTCCTCTTTATTCTGGCACACTATGACCTCGGCAACTTTGAACTGCTCGATTACCGGATACAAAATGCCGCACGCTTTGTCCAGCGCATGAAAGACCCCAGCCTCCTGCAAAAAACTATGGTCCACCACCTCCGCGCCCTCCTGCGAACCTCTCCCCCACAACGCCACCAGACCCTCCAGTCATTTCTCGTAAAAATAGAATCCCTCAGGGCAATCCCTACTGAACAACGCTCCTTCATCTTCCTCGACCCCGCATCCTGGATCCTGGGAAAATTACACGACCGCCCGCTCTCTACCATTATCCAGCAACGATCTGACCCCTGAGCCCGTAAAGTTGTAACAAAAAAGATTTACCCCCCCATTTGATTTTCCCGAAAAAATACTTATTTTTGCGCTCCAAAATGTTTTAAAACGCAGAAGTTCAATTTTTATGGCAAACCATAAATCAGCAGAAAAGCGCATCCGCCAAATCTCCAAGCGACGGACTTCCAACCGCTATTACAAAAAAACAGCGCGGACTTCCATTGCAAAACTACGCGAGATCACCGATAAGACCGAGGCAGAACAATTCCTGCCTAAGGTTATCAGTATGATAGACAAACTCGCAAAGAAAAATACCTGGCATCCCAATAAGGCAGCTAACCTTAAAAGCAGCCTCATGAAGCATATCAGCACCCTGAACTAACCGGGGTCCTAATATATACAGGATCAGAATCACTCATCCGGCATACCAGATATACCGGCTATAAAGTGCATTATCCTGGTAATATCGCTAATCTGCCGATAGCTTCGCCTTCCGACCAAAAATTGCCTGTTCCGCAGGGTCGTCTTGTCCAACTATCAGTTCAAGGACGACCCCGCGGTCATTCTATTTCCGTTCCTACAGAATCATCCGGAGTAAAACGATCTTTCCGACGCATACTGCGCCTTTTTCGTTCGTATAGTCCTGTCAGGGCGATTTTATTTCCTATCTTTGCAAACGAACGTTCATTCGTTTGTTATGCCAATATTTCATGCCCTTAAAGTCAAATCCGTTTGCCGGGAAACGTCAGACTGCGTGTCCGTTGCCTTCGAGGTACCGGAAAGCCTCGCAGCCTCCTACCGCTTCCAGGCCGGACAGTACCTCACCCTGCGAACTACCCTCGGCGGGGAGGAAGTGCGTCGTCCTTACTCCATCTGCAGCAGTCCATCGGAAGATGGGCTCAAGGTAGCTATAAAGCATATCCCGGGCGGCAAGTTCTCCACTTTTGCCAACAAACAGCTCCGTGCCGGGGATATCCTCGAGGTCATGACGCCCATGGGCGACTTTCACGTGCCTATCGCCGCATCTAATCAAAAGCGTTACGTAGCCTTTGCCGCAGGAAGCGGCATTACGCCGGTAATTTCAATCATCAAAGAAAGCCTGCTCCGGGAAACAGGCAGTACCTTCACCCTCTTCTACGGCAACCGAACCACAGACGCCATTATTTTCCGCGAAACGCTGGAAGGCCTGAAGAATAAATACCTCCACCGCTTTTCCCTCTTCCATATCCTCAGCCGGGAAGACCAGGGCAACGACCTGCTCTCCGGCCGTATTGACCGTTCCAGGCTATCGCTCATCTTTTCGAGGCTGATTAAGGCCCGCGAGGTTGATGAATACTTGCTGTGCGGCCCGTTGGGGATGGTACAGGAACTAAAGGTTTTCCTGAAAAATGCAGGCGTCGAAGGGGATAAAATCCATATCGAGCTATTCAATGCCGGCCAGGAAGCCGAAGTGCAGGAAAAAGGTGGCCCATCGGAAGCAGGTACAGATGGGGAAACCCAGGTCAGTATCCGCCTCGACGGCAATATCCTTAATTTTACCATGGCCTCCAGGCGGCAGTCCCTGCTCGATGCCGCCATGACTGCAGGTGCAGACCTGCCTTTCTCCTGCAAGGGTGGGGTTTGTTGTACCTGCAAAGCCAGAATACTGGAAGGTGCAGCAGAGATGAAGCTCAATTACGCCCTGGAGCCCGAAGAAGTAAAGGCAGGATATATCCTTACCTGCCAGGCACGCCCCACGACCAACAGGATCAGCATTGATTTTGACCAATGATATCGTCAAGGTATGCAGGAAACTGAAAAAAACAAGAAACAGCTCATCCTGGAATCGGCCGCACGCCTTTTCAGGGATAAAGGATATGCGGCAACTTCCATGCGCGATCTCGCACAGGAAGTACACCTCAAGGCATCCAGCCTTTATAACCACATCGCGTCGAAAGAAGATATCCTGCGGGAAATATGTTTGGGCACAGCTGAAAAATTCCTGCTCGCCATGGACGAAGCGGAAAAGTTGCCCATCCCACCGGCAGGTAAAATCGAACACCTCCTACGCTTTCATGTAAAAATAGCTCTCCAGGACCCTACCTCTGTCACTTCCTTCAACGATGAATGGCGGCATCTCAGGGAGCCCTTTCTTAACGGGTTCATGACCATGCGCCAGGATTACGAACGCCGTTTCCTCCTCCTACTGAAACAAGGAATGGACACCGGAGAACTCGCCCATATAGAGCCCCGTGTAGCACTTTATACCCTCTTCTCTGCAATGCGCTGGCTCTACGACTGGTTCCGGCCCGGAAAAAGCCTTTCTGCCGAAACCGTTGAGACTGCGGTCATGCACCTTTTAATGAATGGTTTATTCAAAAAAGGTTCTTAAATTTCGGTGTTATCCGTTATTCCTTTGGCCATTCACCAAGAATAGCCCTTTTAAACGCAGTATATCATGAAAAAATCCTTTCTCCTCCTCGGCATTTGCTGGGCCATAGCGCTCCAGGCACAGGAACTGCCCCGCTTCGGCAAATGGCTGGACGGGGAACACTTTTCTTTGTCCCGCGATGGTGGCAAAAGCTATCTAAAAGTTCATGCACGCACTGGTAAAGAAGCTCCGTACCCGATACCGGAGGCCCTTTCCGCAGGTTTGCCGGAAGGTGTTATTGCCTCCCCGGCCAGCAGCTCAGAATCGCCCCTGGGCAACCAGCTCGCACTCCTGCATAAAGGCGACCTCTTCCTCTACGCCCGGGACGATAAATCCTTCCGGCAGCTCACGGCAAGCGCAGGAGAAGAAAAAACCCCATTGTTTTCGCCGGATGGAACAAAAATCGCCTATACCCGCGATCACAACCTTTTTGTATATGACCTCGGCAACGGTATGGAACGCCAACTGACAAAAGATGGTGGCGAGGATGTTTACAATGGATATGCCTCCTGGGTATATTGGGAAGAAATCCTCGGGCGCGGAAGTTATTTCCGGGCATTTTACTGGGCACCCGACAGCAGGCAGATCGCCTTCCTGCGCTTTGATGACCACAGCGTGCCAAAATTCCCCATCTATCACGCGGAGGGCAATGATATGACCCATGGATACCTGGAAATTCAACGCTATCCAAAATCCGGCGACCCGCTGCCCGATGTACGGCTCGGCATCGTAGCAGTACAAACCGGCCAAACGACCTGGATGGAACAAGACCCCGCGCTCGCCTATACCGCCTGGGTATATTGGACCCCCGAGAATAAAGTCCTGTTCCACCAACTCCACCGCGATCAAAACCTGCTCAGACTTTACCTCGGCGACCCCGCAACCGGGAAATCCACGCGTATTTACGAAGAGTCCCGACCTACCTGGGTGGAATTTTATCAAGACATCAAATTCCTGAGCGGCAGCAAGGGCTTTATCCTGCGCTCCTATCGCGACGATTGGGAAAATCTCTACCACTACGATTACAACGGTAAGCTCATCGCCCGGATTACCCAGGTGCCATGGCGTGTCACTGGTATCGAGTTAGTGGACGAAACCTCCAATACTATTTTCTTTACAGGTACTGGTCCGGATCACGCCGGTACCGAAACCCACCTGTTTATGGCCCGCCTCGATGGCTCCGGATTCCGGCAGTTGACGCAGGGATCGGGCACCCACCGCTGCTCCGTCGCCCCCGGGGGGAAATATTTCTCAGATAATTTCAATCATTTCAACCATCCGGGCACCCTGGCAATTTTCGACTATCAAGGCAAGCAGACCCTTAAAATTGGAGAGAATACCTCGGATGCCAATACCGCAAAAGGAATTAAAGTGGAATTTTTCCGCGTACCCTCCACCGATGGCTTTGACTTGCCTGCCTACTGGGTACTGCCCCCGCAGTTTGATCCAGGTAAAAAATATCCGGTCATTTTCGATATCTACGGCGGGCCCAACGCCGGAAGGATTTCCAACAGCTACAGAAGTTATGCCAATGATAAGCTCGTCGAGGCAGGTACAATTTTATTTTCCGTGGACCACCGCGCTTCCGGAAAATTTGGTAAGAAAGGGTTGGACTATATGCACCGGAGCCTGGGCAAATGGGAAATGCACGACTATATCGAAACGGTAAAATGGCTGCGCACCAAATCGTTTATAGACCCCACCCGCATCGGTATCCGGGGGGGGAGTTATGGCGGGTATATGACAGCGATGGCGCTTACCTTTGGTGCAGACTATTTTACCCACGGCGTGTCCAGTGCCCCGGTCATTGACTGGCGGCTCTATGACAATATTTACACCGAAAGATATATGGATACCCCCGGAGAAAACCCCGATGGCTATACTGCAGGTTCGGTCGTGACGTATGCTGACCGCCTCAAAGGTAAGCTGCTCCTTATCCATGGCGAAATTGACGATAACGTCCATCTCCAAAATACCATGCAGCTGGCCAGTAAGCTTCAGGATCTGGGCAAGGATTTCGAAATGATGGTCTATCCCGGCAACCGCCATGGAATTACGGGTAAAAAACGCACACACTCCGCACAAATAGCAGAACAGTTCTGGCTGAAACACTTTTTTGGAAAGTAAACAGGGATGGCATTCAGCCGCGCCGCCGTTTCCAGCGACGGTGTGTCCAAAGCCAGTATTGAGGTGCCGCGAGGATTTGGTCTTCCAACATCCGCGTATGGCGTTCTGTGACTTCACCATTAGGGCTTTGTGCGGGGTGTTCGGCGACAAGCTCAAACCTTAGGATATAACGGCCCCGGCCAGTTTTTTCTGCATAACCAAAAACAACGGGATAGTCATAGCGCTGGCCAAATCGCTCGGCACCCAACATTACTGCTGTTTCCTGGTGCAGAAAGGTAGTCCAGTGGACCTGCTTGCTAAACGTTGGCGACTGGTCGGCAGCAAAGACTATGGCGAAGGGTGGACGGGTTTTGTTGTCGGCAAAAAACCGCACTGCATCGCCTTTGGGGATTAGTTCGGTACCAAACCTGGAGCGTGCCGCTTTTAGCTTTTTTTCAAAAAAGCGGTTTGACAGCGGGGCATATAAGGCTATTGTGCGGTGTTTGACCCACAGTGGCAGCATTGCGGCAATCCATTCCCAGTTATTGTAATGCCCGATCACTATAATGACACTCTTCCCCTGGTCATGATAGCGGTCCAACAGTTCGGGGTTTACGACCTGAAGGTGCTGCCGTGCTGCCGTCGCGTCCATACTCCAGGAGCAGATATTTTCTACAAGTAAATCTGCCAGATGGCGGTAAAATTTGCCGGCGACGACTTTTATCCGGTGATTGTCCCACGAGGGGAAAGCTCGGCTTAAATTTGCCAGTACCACTTTTTTGCGGTAGCCGGCGATCTGGTAAACCAGAAAATGCAGCGCATCTGCCAGACCATACAGGATGCCTGGCGGCAACTTTGAAAAGGGCAATAGCAAGAAGTAGTACAGGATGCGTTGCATGAAAATAATGGATGCCGGCGTACCGCTGCCTCGGCACCGGTCACCGGATATCAGACTTATCGGGATAAGATCAGCATACAAAGCTGGTCTATCGCCGAAGTCCATTGAATAAATACCCTGGCTGCAGGAAGTTTTGCTTCCGGGGTGCTAAAATACATCATTTATGGATGCTGCACAATTCAGGTACTGGGCCCATCAGTTTGCCGACTGGATGGCCGATTATTTCGAGCATGTCGGGGAATATCCGGTAAAGCCTTCCCTATTGCCAGGGGACATCAAAAACCAGCTGCCTGCCCAGGCCCCTGAGCTGGGCGAGGATTTTGAACGGCAATTCGAAGATTTCAAGAACATTATCCTTCCCGGGATGACCCATTGGCAGCACCCCCGGTTCTTTGCCTATTTCCCTGCCAGCCGCAGTGCGCCTTCTGTACTGGCTGAAATGCTGACGGCAACCCTGGGGGCACAGTGTATGATCTGGTACACTTCGCCTGCCGCCGAGGAGTTGGAAGAACGTTGTATGGAATGGCTCATGGAAATGCTTGCGCTGCCGGGGCAATGGGCCGGCGTGATTCAGGAGACAGCTTCGGCGGCTACCCTCGTAGCCTTGCTGATGGCCCGCGAAAAAGCCAGTAGTTTCGGGGTCAACCAGTCCGGGTTCTACGGCCGGCCACCGATGCGGATATATGCTTCCGATCAGGTGCACTCTTCTATCCCCAAAGCAGTAAAAATCGCCGGTTTTGGGGAAGAACACCTCGTGACGGTTCCCAGCGACGGGAATTTCGCTATGCGCCCCGAAGCACTCGAAGCAGCCGTTGCCCACGATATCGCGGCAGGTTTACAGCCCATCGCGGTCGTCGCAGCAATGGGTACCACCAGTTCTACCGCCATAGACCCCATTGCACCTATCGGACAAATCTGTAAAAAATACAACCTCTTCCTGCATGTGGATGCTGCCTACGCCGGTACCGCACTGATCCTCCCCGAAATGCGCTGGATGGGGGAAGGCCTCGAAATGGCCGATAGCTTTGTCTTCAATCCACACAAATGGATGTTCGTCAATTTTGACTGCAGTGCATTTTTTGTACGCGATAAAAAACTGCTCCAGGACACCTTCAGTATCCTCCCCGAATACCTGAAGACCCCCCTCGACCACCAGGTAAACAACTACCGGGACTGGGGCATCCAACTAGGACGCCGCTTCAGAGCACTGAAACTCTGGTTTGTCATCCGCACTTATGGTATAGAAGGTCTGCGTGCACGCATCCGCGAACACATCCGCATTGGCCGGTGGCTTGCGGACGAAGTTGCTCGTCATGAGCATTTCGAGTTGCTGGCACCAGTGCCCCTAAACCTTGTCTGCTTCAGGTTCCGGCCCTCGGATATACAAGACGAAAGCCAGCTTAACACCCTTAACGAACAGCTTTTGCGTACCCTCAACGATTCCGGGGAAATCCTCCTGACCCAGACCAGGCTCAACGGTAAATATGCCCTCAGGCTGGTTGCAGGACAGACGGAGGCGTCTCTTGACGATGTAAGGAACGGATGGGCCCAAATCTGCAGGGTTGCGGCGACGCTGAAATAGTGCCTTTTCCGGCTGCCGACAGGGCAATTCCTATGCGCTACCTGCTATGCACAGAAAGGCTATTGCTCAATACCGGTAAGCAAAAGCGTTGATATTCATACCGGCCCCCACAGAAGCGAAGAGCAGAAGGTCGCCGCGATGCAGTTCATGTCCGGCGATTTCCCCGCGATAGACCATATCCAGCAGTGTGGGGATCGTTGCGACCGAGCTATTCCCCAGGTCATGGATATTCATCGGAGCGACCATCGGATCAACATCCCGGACACCATATAGTTTGAACAAGCGTTTTACGATCGCCTCGTCCATTTTTTCGTTCGCCTGGTGAATAAAAATTTTTTTCACCTCCCGAATATCGTCCACTCCTGCCAATTGAAGGGTGTGCATCATCGCTTCAGGGACGTACTTGAGGGCGTACTCATAGATTTTCCGGCCTTGCATTTTTATATAGCGGTGGGGGTCGTCCACCCCTGGTTTATAGCTACGGTCCATGTACAGGTAGAAAACATCTTCTTGTGCATGTGCCACTACTGCCGACGAAAGGATACCGCGTTGCTGTGCTTCTTCCACATATTCCAGCACGACAGCGCCAGCGCCATCGGAGAAGATCATCGCGTCGCGGTCATGCGGGTCCACGATCCGGGAAAGCGTTTCTGCCCCGATCACCAGGGCTTTCTTCGCCGTACCTGCCTTGAAATACGCATCTGCCTGGATTACCCCCTGTATCCAGCCCGGGCATCCGAAAATGATATCATAAGGAACACAGTAGATATTTTTAATCCCCAGGGCGTGTTTTACGCGGGAGGCAATACTCGGCAGCATGTCCGACTGGAGGGTTCCCGAGAGGATATCGCCAAAATTTTGTGCGACGATAATCTGATCCAGACTTTCCGGGTCAATACCGGCATCTTCGACCGCCCTTTGGGCTGCTATAGCCGCGATATCGGAAGTCCTTTGATTTTCGGCGGCATACCGCCTGGCCCGGATCCCGGTGATGGCTTCCAGTTTGGAAACAACCTCTGCCACAGGGGCCTGGATCTTTTCCTGGTTCTCCGAATAGAATTCATGCCCGATAAAATCCTCATTGGTCACCTCTACAGGAGGGATGTAGGAACCGATACCGGTAATCAGGGTATTTAACATAATCTTTTATTTTTTGGTGATCAGGGCTGATATATAAGTATGAGGGTGTGCAAAAGCCACTTTCACCGCCAAAAGAAGCTGGCGTCTCCAAATAATATTTGGTGTCAAAAGCACCTTTTTACACCACTCCTTATGAGACAGCATTACTTTTTGGCATGACGTCAGCCAGATGCTTCGCAAACGCGGCTCGGCTGCCCTGAGAAACGAATCACACACAAGGTAGAGGCAAGCCCGGAATTCCAGGAACGAAAATAATCGCGAATTACAATCCCCAAATGGGGAAAGGAATACGATCAATACCCTCTCGCGCCCCCATCGAACGCACGCGCATCGGCGGCCCCGTGTATCATTTTCTTTTCGGGATGTATGGAGATACCCATCACCGAGCCCTGGCGACCGCGAGTGCGCAGGCTGTGGCCCATCATTTCATATAAGCGGCGGGTATCCGGCGAAAATTGATATTCTTCCATGAAAGTCACATCGGGCAACCATTGATGATGGATCCGGCCTGCATCAATCGCTTCGGCAATATTCATACCGTGGTCAATGACATTGAGGGCGACCTGGAGGACGGAGTTGATGATTGTACGGCCACCGGGGCTACCGATGACCAGTACCGGCTTACCGTCTTTCGCAAAAATCGCGGGCGTCATGCTCGAAAGCATCCGCTTTTCCGGTGCGACCAGGTTGGGCGGGGTACCAATTTGACCTGTACGCGTAGTTACCCCGGGTACCGGGTTGAAATCGCCCATTTCATTATTGAGCAGGAAACCTGTACCATCCGCCACCAGGCTGGAGCCATAGCTGTATTCAAGGGTGTACGTCAGTGAGACAGCGTTGCCCTGCGCATCCACTACTGAAAAATGGGTGGTTTCTTCGCTTTCAGGTTTCAGATAGATATTGCCGAAACGAGCGGAATCACTGGGAGAAGCCTTGAACAGATCTATCCCCTGTCGCAGTTCCCGGGCGTATTCTCTGGACATCAGGCGGTCCAGAGGCATAGTGGAGTTGAAGGCCGGGTCGCCAATGTGCTCGGCACGATCGGCAAAAGCACGGCGCATCGCTTCCGTGAGCAGGTGCAGGTATAGCGCGGAGTTATGCCCGATCGCTTTGAGGTCATAGCCCTCGAGGATATTGAGCATTTCGATAAGTGCAACCCCTCCCGAACTTGGCGGCGGCATCGCCACCACCTCATACCCCCGGTACGTCCCTTTTACCGGTGCCTGCTCCACAGCTTCATAGCGTGCGAGGTCTTCTTCTGTGATCAGACCGCCGTGTTTTTTCATGTATTCAGCCAGCAGACGGGCTGTTTTTCCCTTATAAAAACCGTCCCTGCCCTCTTTCTGGATGCGCTTGAGCGATTCTGCCAGGTCGGGCTGCTTCCAGAGTTCCCCGGGCTCGTACAGCGCTTTGCCATTTTTCAAAAAAGCCATTTTTGTCGCCGCGTACATCGGATGGTCGAGTTTTTGTACCTGTTGCAGGTATCCCTGCATATCCCAGGTGGAAGGGAACCCCTTTTCCGCAAGGTCAACTGCCGCCTGCAGCAGTTCGGACCAGGGCTTACTGCCCAGACGCTGGTGAGCCATCCAGAGTCCGGCCACCGTCCCGGGAACCCCTACCGAAAGAAGGCCTTCGTGGTTGCTGTTATCCCGGATCCTGCCATTTTCGTCCAGGAACATTTGCGGGGTAGCGGCCAGTGGGGCCTTTTCCCGAAAATTAAAAGTCGTCGCTTTGCCATCCGCACCATGATATACGAGAAATCCGCCACCGCCGATATTGCCGGCAGAAGGGAGCGTAACTGCCAGGGCAAAGGCGGTAGCCACTGCAGCATCAACGGCATTTCCTCCTTTGCGCAATACCTCGCGACCAGCCTCGGAGGCCAGATAGTGGCTGCTCACCACCATGCCGTTGCGCGCCGGCGCTGGCGTGCGGCCGCTCTGTGCACAGAGAAAAGGAAACGAAACCGTCATTAAAACCAATAACATCAAAGTCCGGGTCATATCTGCTTATTCTTTTTATTCACCAAATAACAATTTGAATTGAAGTTGTTCTACAAGGAAATTTGTGTCTCCGGCGGCAGAATAACACCCTGCGCCGAGCCTGGCGACAGGAATGATCGCTATAAATCCTGTTAATTCTGTATTAAATCAGGCATTAAATATAGGTGAAATTTCAAAACAGGTATTATTTTAGAGAAAAAATGCGCAAAATGGAAACCAATGCCCTGCCTCAACTTGATACCCCATATCCCATCACCACAGCCCAAAAAGCTGCATTCGGGCAAGATGGGCACATCCTTTTAAAAGGAATCCTTTCTACGGAAGAAGTGTCGGTTTACCGCTCGGTAATCCAGGACGCGGCGCAGCGTTTCAACCGGGAAAAGCGCGATCTTGCAGAGCGCGACACTTATGGAAAGGCTTTTCTCCAGATTATGAATCTCTGGGAGGTGGACGAATCGGTGAGAAAATTTACCCTGGCGAGTCGTTTTGCTCAAATTGCAGCGTCGCTGCTCGGTGTGGAACGGGTACGTCTTTATCACGACCAGGCCTTGTTCAAAGAACCTGGCGGGGGCCATACCCCCTGGCATCAGGATCAGTACTACTGGCCCATAGATACCGATAAAACTGTTACAATGTGGATGCCTCTGGTAGATATCACCGAGGATATGGGCATGCTCACTTTTGCCTCTGGGTCGCAGGAGCTGGGTTTCCTCGGCAACCTCGCTATTTCAGATGATTCAGAATCGGTACTCGGTGACCTTGTAAAGGAAAAGGGCTATCCCATAAGTTATGCCAAAACGATGCAGGCAGGCGATGCCACTTTCCATGCCGGCTGGACCCTCCACAGCGCACCGGGCAACCAGTCACCTGTTATGCGCGAAGTGATGACAATTATCTTTTTTGCCGACGGTGCCAAAGTCAGCCCGCCATTAAACCATAATCAATGGGCCGACCTAAACCGATGGATGCCCGGAGCAAGCATCGGCGCTCCCATCGCCACGCCGCTTAACCCGGTTTTGTCCTAATCGGTGCATCCCGGGGTTATGTGAAAAGACTTTTTTTGGAGGGGGCTTTTTACATAACCCCAGGATACTGTCAACACACCCGCTTTCAAAGAAGATCCAGGTTTTTTCCTTGTACTCCATGTAAATTACCTGGCAAAAGGAACTATTTCTCCAGATAGGATGTTCTGCTGATTGTGCAAAATACTATGACTGTACAACCATCTTCTTCCATTCCAACAAGTCCGGCGCAAGAGGCTCAACCTCCCTCTGAGAAGCCCCCATGACGGTATTCATGGGACAAAAACGGCCTTCTTCCGTTTCATCTGTAGGCACTATCGGTATCTGCGATGAATTCTTTTTTGCCCCCCGATATTTTTTACCCCCCGAAAGTTGAATAGACCGTTACGGGTGCTTTTTTGCTCCTGTTCCGGTACTGAAAATGAGTAGCACTTATTTCCTTCACTATTTATTTTTCAAAAATGAAGCAACGCATTTTTACCTTTCTCCTGATGGCCATTGCCCACTGCTCCACTGCGCAGATTACCCAACAAGCCCGCAGTCTGTTCCCCACTGTAATCGAAGCAGCGCAGGCAGCAGACAAAGGCTGGACAAACAATGCCAGTATTTCCCTGACAGGTGTCAAAAGGAATATGGTCAACCGCTTATGGGCCGATTTTGCCCGCAACCGTTTTGGCAGCAGGGTGAAATACGATCGCAAAACCCGTGAATTCGTTGCTTTAGGCGCAAATATGGGCAACGGCAATATAGGGCAGGTGAATCTTGTCAGCCAGACCGCACAATCCGGCAGGGACGTGCGCTTCAACTTGTCAGTGGAATACCCAGCCGCCGCATTGAACGGAACCTTTACCACAAAACGCGTTGCCGACACCCCGTCCATCCTGAAGGACTTTGCCCGTGAGGTAGAACGCGAAAAAGTCCGGCTTCGCATCATAGAAGAAGACCGCAACCTCCAAAAAATGGAGAACGAATTACGCCAGCTCAAAAATACCAACCTGCGCTATCGCCGCGAAATTGAAATGGCCGAAGCAAAAATCCTGAAAGCACGGGAGAATATCGTCCAGAACGAAAAGGATCAGGTCATGGCTGCAGACCGGATAGAAAAACAAAAAGGACTACTGGCACAGGTGAAAAGACTTTTCCAGCAACTTTGATTTTTTGTGTAATTTTGAAGTATGGAGTCTCCAAAAAAAAATCCGGAAGGCGGTAAAAAGAATCTTTCCCAGAGCGGGCGTAACCATCGGGAAGACCTCTCCAGCTTCGTATTTGGAAAAGTGCCTCCCCAGGCTATTCCCCTGGAGGAGGCCGTACTCGGTGCGCTCATGCTCGATAAAGATGCCATCAGCGTCGTATTGGACATCCTGGAGCCGGAAAGTTTTTACCTGGACGGCCACCAGTTGATCTATAAGGCCATGAAGCGGCTCTTTGAGCGTTCCTATCCCGTGGATTTACTTACCGTCACCGAGGAACTCAAGAAATCCAGCCACCTCGAGGCGATTGGCGGCCCCTATTATTTAGTCGAATTGACGAATAAGGTTGCTTCTTCAGCCAACCTGGAGTACCATGCCCGTATAATTTCCCAGAAGTTTATCCAGCGGGAAATGATTCGCGTCTCTACGGAAACCATCCGAAATGCTTATGAAGACACAACGGATGTGTTCGATCTGCTCGACAATGCCGAACAGGGGCTTTTTTCCATCGCCGAAAAGAGTATGCGCAGAAGTTATGACACCATGGGTTCGCTCGCAGGGAAGGCGCTCAAACAACTCGAAGCACTCAAAGATAAAAAAGAAGGCCTGACGGGCGTACCGACGGGTTTTACCAACCTCGACCGGCTCACCTCCGGCTGGCAGCCTTCAGACCTGATTATTGTTGCGGCACGGCCCAGTATGGGGAAAACCGCTTTCGTGCTCTCCCTCGCCCGGAACACCGCAGCTGATTTCAAAAAGCCCGTGGCTGTATTTTCCCTGGAGATGTCCTCGCTGCAACTCGCACAACGCCTTATCGCCATGGAAGCAGAAATCCCCATCTCCAAGCTGCGCAGCGGCAAACTGGAAGACGGCGAATGGCGGAAGCTCAAAACGGCGATCGAACACGTCAGCGAAGCACCTATTTTTATTGACGACTCCCCCGGCATCAATATCTTCGAAATGCGTGCCAAATGCCGCAGGATGAAGCTGCAGTACGATATCCAACTGGTGATTATTGATTACCTGCAGTTGATGAGCGGGGGCGGCGATAACCAACGCGGTAACCGCGAACAGGAGGTCAGCGCGATTTCCCGTGCCCTCAAAGGACTGGCCAAGGAATTGCAGGTGCCGGTTATCGCCCTCTCACAGCTCAGCCGCGCCGTAGAAGTACGCGGCGGATCCAAGCGCCCACAGCTTTCCGACCTCAGGGAATCCGGAAGTATCGAACAGGATGCCGATATCGTGGCGTTTATCTACCGCCCCGAATATTATCAACTTATGGAAGACGAGCAGGGGCAATCCAATAAAGGCGTTGCCGAAATCATTCTCGCAAAACACCGTAATGGTGCCACAGATACGGTCAAACTGCGTTTTTCACACGAAATTGCACGCTTCTCCAATGCCGACGACCCCGATTTCGGCGATTTTCCTAATGATGTCTTCAGGCTCGGCCCCACAGGAGACGGCGGTGGTTCCGGACCAAACTTCATCACCCGCCCTTCCCGCATGAACGAGGATGAGGATATCCCTTTTTGAAAAGAGGTTGTGTAAAAGGCTGGAGGCCTTCATTTGGCGACTGATGCCGCCAAGTAATATTTTGAAGGAACACTGTTTTCACGGGTTTTGCTTCGCAAAATCAGTGAAAACAGTGTTCCTTCAAAACTTTCTTTCGCCGCCGTAGGCGGTGGAATACGGAATACTTTTCACACAAGCCCATAAGACTTTTGAGACAGCCTTCAAATTTTACATAACCCCTTGCGCAAAGCGTATGCAGACTGGTGTGGGCATCCTTTTTTCCCAAAGAAAAATCAGTTCCCCCTTTTTCCCGATGCGAAACGCCGCAAGGTTATCGGAATTCTGGTTGCCGACGAGAAGCAGGCTACCTTCCGGAGAGATGGCAAATCCACGGGGAACCTCGCCACGGCAGGGGAAGATACCGATTGGGGTAAGCAGGCCATCCTTGAGGCCTACTGCAAATCCTGCGATGCTGTTATGCCCGCGATTGGAGGCATAGAGCCAACGCCCGTCGGGGGTAAGGTGGATATCGGCAGCATTGCTGGACCCCGAAAAATCTTCAGGCAGGGTAGCAAAGCTCTCCAGGGTATCCAGCCTGCCGGTCTGTATCTCCCTGCGCAGGACGGTCACCGTGTTGTTCAACTCGTTTATGACATAAGCGAAAGCGGCATCCGGGTGCAGCACAATATGTCTCGGGCCTGCGCCCGGGGCGAGGGCAACGGCAGCAGTTTTTGCCGGCAATAGGCGCCCGACGTTCACATCTACTTCGAATATCCATATTTTATCTGCTCCAAGATCTGCAACATAAGCGAAACGGCCATCCGGAGAGAGTTCCACAGAATGCGGGTGCGAGGCTGTTTGTCGCTCCGTAGGACCAGAACCCTGTGGGTGCTGAACGTTGCTTGCAGGGAGCAGCGACCCGTCGGCAGCAATCGGGAAAAAAGTGACCCCGCCGGCATAATTCGCCGTCAGGGCAAACCGCTGCGATGGATCCACTTTTACATAACACGGAGCAAAACCCTGCACCGCCTGCCTATTGATCGGACGCAAACGGCCATCTTCGACAGCAAAGGCCCGCAGGTGGCCGCTGGTATCCACCCCCGGACCGGTCTCTTCTACCGCATACAAGTATTTTCCGTCCGCACTCAGCGCGATAAAAGAAGGATTTACCGCGGTATCATCCCCCGGCACGATTTCGCCCAGGCGCTCTGGCCCGATCCGCCTGGCCATATACACGCCACGTCCCTTTCCGTCCACATGGCCTTCTTTACGGGTGTAGGTGCCGAAAAACACGCTTCCTTCAGCAGGAGCTTCTTTGGGTGCTGTGGGCTTGCCGCAGGCAAAGCACATCAGCACAATCCCGCCAAAGTGCCCTAAACGAAATATTTTTTGTTTCTTCATGTTTTTTTGATAAATAATCCTGTAATGATGAGTGGCGAACAACTGGCAAAAGCGGTTTTCGAAGAAATGTATGCCAACGATACCTTTAGCAAGTGGCTGGGCATTGAAGCCGTATGCCTCATGCCCGGCTATGCACTTCTGCGGATGCAGGTCCGTGACGAGATGCTCAACGGCTTCGGCATTGTCCACGGAGGTATTACGTATTCCTTCGCGGACAGTGCGTTGGCGTTTGCCTCCAACAGCTATGGCAGGCAAGCCGTTTCTATCGAAACAGCCATCAACCACCTGCAGCCTGTCCAGGCAGGTCAATGGCTCACAGCAGAAGTGGAAGAAATCCACCTGGGGAACAGTACCGGGGTTTACCAGGTCTATATAACCGATGAAAGGAAGCAAAAAGTAGCGCTGTTCAAAGGCACGGTTTACCGCAGCAAGCGCCTCTTTGCCGCAGCCTCCCCCGGCGGATCTACGGAATGAGATGTCATACGGGGTACCGGAGCGGCCGAAAGTTACAAAATCACCCTGCTATTCCGCTGGCCCGTTATGTCGGGCAAAAAAATTCAGCAGCCCGCTTACGGTATGGGGATGTTCAAATACCCCGCCAAACAGCATCTGACGGGCTTCATCTAAGGATATTTCCAGGATTTCGATACTCTCCCCTGCATCGGGTTGTAACGGGTGGGTGGGGGCAGCCCCCTGTGCCAGGTAGTGATGAATATAACTGTCCATGAAGACGGGGTTGGAAGCAACCTTCCCCAGGTAATGCCAATGGGGGGCAGTGAAGCCCGTCTCTTCCCGCAGTTCCCGCTTTGCCCCTTCCAGGGGATTTTCATCAGGATCCACAATCCCTCCAGGGAGCTCGGTTGTTTCCCGGCCAATCCCGAATCGGTACTGCCGGACGAACACCAGGTTGCCCTCTGCGGTGGAAGCGACGACGTTGACGGAGTCCGTAGCGCACAGGACGACCATTCGCTCTGTTGCACCGTTCCGGGGATTGCGCATTTCGTCGAAGCGGACGTGGAAGAGTTTCAGGTCAGGTCCGGGTTCTGAATGGAGGCGTATCCAGCCGGAAACTGGTTCAGCGGTATTGTCCATAATGAATTCAGCGCTGGTGGTATCAGGGATTTTCGACGATGGCATCGTCAATCAGATCTTCCCCATCGCCGTCCTGGTCATCAAAGCCATGGGTTTTTCCACTTTTTTGCCCTGATTGAAAATTCGGATCTTTGCCGATTTCGGGTTTTGAGCGCACGGAGCCGTAGTCCCCGTCCGCAAATTTTTTTGCCTTCGCGAAAAAATCGTCCTTTTTGTCCAGTGTACTGGTTTTATTTTCCTGAATAATATCGGTGAAATGGCGATCCTTGTCCTTTGCCTTTTCTTCGATTTTATCCCCCATTTCCTTTGCCTTCCGGATCAGCTCATCCAATTGGCCGGGGCCTTCCGCTGCCGCTTCTTTTTCTGCCTTATGAGACATTTCCTCGGCTTTGTGTAGCAGATGACTGCCGAATTCTTTAGCTCTTTCCCATAGCTCACCGCCTTTTTCCAGTACTTGTCCGCCCACTTGTTCTGCTGTTTCCTTGAATTTTTCCACGGCGATTTCCCCTGCGTCCAGCACTTTATGCCCGATTTCCTCTGCCACTTTTTCTGCTTTCGCCCCGGCTTCCAGGGCAGAACCGATGACTTTTTCGCCCATTTTTTCTACCGGGGATTTTTCCGCCGGCTTTTGCTCAGGTTCGTCGGGGTGGTCTATGGTACTGAAATCCAGTGGTTGTTGTGCCGTGGCTGCGGCCTGGTGTACCGGCGGGGCAACCGGCGTTTCAGGAGCGGGGGGCGTGGATGTTGCCGCAGCTTTTTCCTGCGGGGACTTTTCAAAAAGCTCCTCTGCTTTTTCAGCGGCATGGTGGATAAACGCCCCCGTCTTTTCCGCTACATTTTCGCCTAATTCCCTCGCTTTTTCAAGGGTAGTATCCAACAGATCGGCGGTTTTTTCCTTCGCCTGGTGCAGGACAGTTTCCGATTGGCCCAGCAGTTCGGAGCCTTTGGCCTTTCCTTCTTCCACTATTTTTTCTGTTGCTGATTTGCCCACCGCTGCGGCACCGAACAACAATTTTTTCAAATCATTAATCATTCCCATATTGAAGGTTTATACATTACGCTTATTGCGAAGGAACTATCGCGAGAGTACCTCCACAGGAATTGCGGCTAATTCATCCAAATATACGTAAAAAGTGGCAAAATAATGCGGTTTTTACGACGAAAGCGGCCAAACTTTCGTCTGGAGTAATCTCCTTTTCAAACCGGCTCATCCTCTATTTTCAGGAATTTTTCAATTTTCTGTTCCAGATAAAGTGCTCCGGATGCGTTGGTAAAGCCGGGTACGAGCCGTAAATCCTTTCCATTTTTCGTCTTGACGCGCAGTGCGAAGGTAATATCCGGCCGTCTGTTAGTCCGGCTAGGCACGTACTCTTCCACATAAAACTGGGCGATATCCTGAACCGGAATAAAGTGGTTGGGCGTAAACGGCACAGGTACAGGCGTATGGCGGACGTTAATACCCGTGGTATCTACGCGGATCTTCGTCGAGTTGATCCAGAGCGCGAGCACATAAAGGGTCATGCCCACGGCCACCGCCAAGTGCAGGCTGATGAAGAGGGCCACCTGGGTATTTCCCGAAACGGCAGCTTTGATGAAAGGTATCAGGAAAAAATCCCAAAGCACTGCAAAGATGGTCATGAACCACTTGTTGCGCACCACACGCCAGGGAATGACGAGCTGTAAGGTGGACAACTCTTTGCGCACCCCGAAGCCGCTCGGCAAGGCAAGCGGTGCTTCCGGTTTGGGCACCTGTGGCAGTACTTCGGAAAGCAAGGAAGCGAAGCGGAAGACGTGGGCACATGCAGGGCAGACGGCGGCCATCTCCTGGACGTTGATCCGGTCTGGAGGGATTGTCGTACTACAATTTGGACAAGTTAGTTGCCTGGACATTTTTTTGGGTAAAGAAATAATAAATCAACCACAGAAACAAAAGACTTTTGGCAGAACTTCGTTTAAAACGTCGTTTTGCCCGGCAAAAGTGTATTTTTACCGGGCAAAACGGCAGTTCCTGTTAAAGACTGTTTAAAAGGTCTTTGGGGGTTGTGTAAAAGACCATTCTTCGCCCTCGGCGAGAAATTTTATTTAAATATTTTGTGCCGGTCGCAGCGATATGCCTTATCACACTGTGCCAGGATGATGAATTGGGTGTTTATTTTAATTTTACAAAACAAAAAACAGTACAATTCATCCCTATTGTGCGGTGATTAGTGCTCAACGAGGCCGCCTCTATTCAATCTGCAAGCAATGCAATACGTCAAACTGGGTAGCAGCAGCCTTTCTGTGAGCAGGATATGCCTGGGCACCATGACCTTTGGTCAGCAGAATACCGAAGCGGAAGGCCACGAGCAGATGGATTTTGCCTTTGGCGAAGGGGTTAATTTTTTCGATACTGCCGAGATGTATCCGATCCCGTCGCGAAAGGAAACACAGGGGAGTACGGAGACGATCATCGGTACCTGGATGAAGCGGCGCGGCGTGCGCGATAAAATCGTCCTTGCTTCCAAGATTACCGGCCCTTCGCCAGCGATGCAGCACATCCGGAACCCCCTTGATTTCTCCAGGAAGCACATCCACGAGGCGCTGGACGCCAGCCTCGCCCGTTTACAGACCGACTACATTGACCTGTACCAGCTCCACTGGCCGGAGCGGCGGATGAATATGTTTGGAAAAAGGGGATTTGAGTACGATCCTTCTGATCCGTGGCAGGATAATTTCGCCGAAGTCCTTGGTATTTTACAAGCGCTTGTGCAGGATGGTAAAATCCGCTACATTGGTCTGTCCAATGAAGCGCCCTGGGGCATAATGCGGGTATTGCACCTGTCTGAAACCCTCGGGCTGCCGCGGCCAGTCAGCATACAAAACCCTTACAGCCTCCTGAACCGTCTTTTTGAAGTCGGCCTGGCGGAAATCGCTATCCGGGAGCAGGTGGGACTATTAGCCTATTCCCCGCTGGGGTTCGGTGTGCTTTCCGGTAAATACGCCCGTGGCGACGACAGCCCTGCTGCCCGGCTCAACCTGTTCCGCCAGTATGCCCGTTACAGCGGGGAAACGGCACAGGCCGCCACCCTTGAATACCTTCGGATAGCCGATGAATTTGGCTTTGCCCCGGCACAAATGGCCCTCGCGTTCGTCAACAGCAGGCCTTTTGTAGCTAGTAACATCATCGGTGCCACCACAATAGAACAGCTCCGGGAGAATATTGCCAGCATAGATATTGCCCTGAGCCCGCAGGTTGTCGAAGCCATCGAAAGCGTACACCGCAGAATGCCCGACCCTGCGCCTTAGAAACTGCGATATTCCCATTCAGCACCGATAAACCATCTTATGCGGCTTAAAGATTTACAGGATGCGCTGTCGGAATACCGCAGCCACATAAAAACAAAAGGTGCCGGACAATGGCTTTTCCTCTGGGAAACCCAGCGTATATTTCAGGATAACTGGGACCTCGATGCAACGGATCTCGCGGCGATGTTCGACCGCAGCCTGGAAAATACCCAGACGCGAAAGCTATGGAACCGCGACAATTTCTACCCGAAGCGCATGATGCTCCAATTCATGCGCCAGCAACAGGACTTCACGCGCCAGATGTTCGCCGGGCTTTTCCGGGAGGATAAATCCATTGAAGGGAGGGCAAGCCGTTTTGTGCTCTATTGCGACGAACTGCTCCAGGACCACCTCGAACGGAATCCGAACGAAAAGGTCTTTGCCCATTACCACGACGACGAATACCAGACCGTTTTCCTATACCTCGCCATGCGATGGCCGGAAATCTACACCTGTTATCATTTCGGGTCGTTTAAGGCGACCCTGCGGCGCATTGGCGCACCGGAAATCCCTTTGACGCACGACCTCGAGCGCTTCGTCAAAGTATCCCGGACGCTGTTTCAGCTGATGCAAAAAGATGAGGACCTGATTGCCGCGCACCAGAAAAGGCTGGTCCCGGGCAGGGACTACATGGGGCCCAGTATGTTGCTTGTGTTTGATTTTATGCAATCTCAACTTTAGCCCGTGAAAGTATTGATTGTGCGTTTCTCCTCCATCGGGGATATTGTCCTCACCTCGCCGGTCATTCGTTGCGTCCGTCAACAGGCTGGAGCGGAGGTCCATTTCCTCACTAAGGAGCTGTACAAAGATATACCCGGCCACAACCCCCATATCGCAAAGGTCTATACTATCCGCAAACGGCCTGGGGAGGTGCTCGGTGCATTGCGGGACGAACGCTACGATGCGGTCATTGATCTGCACAATAACCTGCGATCCTGGCAGTTGCGTCTGTCGCTACCTGGAGTGGCATGCTATAGTTTCGATAAAAAAAACCTGCAAAAATGGCTGATGGTACGTGCGAAATCTACGATCCGACCCATCGGGCACATCGTAGGTCGCTACCTGGAAGCTGCGGCCCCTCTGGGCATAAAAGACGACCTGCAGGGGTTGGAATATTTCATCCCTCCCGACCAGGAAGTAGGCCTTGAAACATTGGCACAACTTTTCCCGGCGGAAGGAAAAAGCCGGATGCTGGTACGACAAGGGCAGTTTTATGCCTTTGCTATTGGCGCGGCGCATACTACCAAGCGGCTACCCCGGGAAAAAATCGCAGAAATATGCCTGCAACTGGACTTGCCGGTGGTTTTGCTCGGAGGCACGCAGGATACCGGCGCGGCGCGGCACATCACTTCAATTTGCCGGGAGACCGTTGCCGATGGCTGTGGTAAATTCACCCTGCACCAATCCGCTTCGATCGTACGCCAGTCATTCCGCGTGATCGCCCACGACACCGGGCTGATGCACATTGCCGCAGCGCTGCAGAAAGCGGTCATCTCTATCTGGGGCAGTACTGTGCCAGAATTTGGGATGACCCCTCATTATCCTGCCGACAGGCAGGTTTACCAGCGATTGTTCGAGGTAAAAGGCCTTGGCTGCAGGCCATGCTCGAAGATCGGGTTTGACCGCTGCCCCAGGGGCCATTTCCGTTGTATGAACGATATCCCTGCCCGGGAAGTAGCCGCAGCAGCAATGTGGCGTAAGTGAAGACTTACCGGGGTTAAATAAAACGCCTACTTTCTACTTTCGTTACCTGCAGCAAGAAATTTTATTTCGCGAATGCAGAAAAAAAATAATTTTCGTAAAATAATGTCATTTTTTTAGATGTTTTCAGAATATTATTTTGCACCAGGGGCGGAAAAAGGATTTTTTACACCCCCCCTCAGCACCCTCGGATATCAACAACAAGTCGGACAAATACAAGTAGCTTGAGGGAAAAAATCATTATTTTTGAACTCCGGCACCGCGAATCCTATCAAGGCTATTATAAAAAGGCCTATCTTTCAGGCGGGAATGTGGGATATCCGGATAATCCGGTAGCCGGCAGCTGCGTTAAAAATACCGGACTTGTTGCAATGGGCCGGGCATGGCGGGAAAATGTGTTGTTTTTTATCCGCCTGAAGGCTTTCCGAGGGGCATGAAACGACTGTAAGGTCGGTACTGGCTTAGCTGGCCGTGTGTCCCGATTGTTTCGCAACATCCTTTAATTATAAAAACCGTACAGCCTAACAAACCAACTTCAATCCTCCAAAACCTATGAAAATACGTTTCTACCTTTTCGTGACGCTCTTAGGGATCATGGGGCCTGTTTCCGGGCAGGACTTGCACTTCAGCATGTTCAACATGTCCCCCCTGACCCTGAACCCGGCATTCACCGGCGCATTCGAAGGCACTGCCCGCATAGGGGGGATATACCGGGACCAATGGGCCAGTTTTCTGCAAAATCAATTCACTACGCCCTCCTTTTACCTTGACGTACCGCTCATGCGTGGCCTGCGCAAACAAGACTGGATCGGCGTCGGCGCGGTGATGTTCAACGATAAGGCAGGTACTGCCGAGATGAAATATGTCGGCTCCCTGCTCTCCGCCTCTTATCACATGGGCCTGGGCAAAGACGGACGCAACCTTCTTACTTTTGGGCTCCAGGGCGGCAGTAGCCAACGCAGTATTGATTTAATGGCCGACGGCCTGAAATTTGCCGACGAACTGGACAAACAAGTTGGCGGCGGAGGTCTGGGGATCGGCAACGGTCTGGATCGGGGTGTTAAGGATGAGGTTTCCTTCCTCGATTTCAGTTTCGGGGCTATGTTGCGCTCCCGCCTCAACGACAAAGACTTCCTCGAAGCAGGGCTATCGTTCAACCATTTGACCCGTCCCAGGTATGGATTTGCCGGTAATCAGGGAACCCAGGGGCAGCAGGATAAGGGTGCCCGGCGTCCAATGCGCACCGCACTGCACGGAAGGCTCCTGCACCGTTTCTCGGACCTCTTCTACCTCGAGCCGACTATGCTCTTCCAAACGACCGGGGGAGCAGCCGAATTCGCGGTACAGGCAATTGCAGGTTATAAAATCAATGACGATTTTACCCTCAGGGCAGGCCCCGGCATGCGTTTCGGCGATGCCGCACAAGTCATGATTGGTGGCGATTATCAGGATATCCGTGTCGGACTTAGCTATGACCTGAACATCTCCTCCCTCAGCAAGATCAGTAATTTCCAGGGAGGGTTTGAACTCGCTGCACAGTATATCATTAAGATTTACAAAAAACCAAAGATCAGCCCTGCTATCCTCTGCCCGCAATTCTAAACGGGCAAATCAATTTTTGCTAATTCCGAAAAATGATCCTCAAATGAGACGTATTTTTTGGCCGATCATAGTCGCTTTCTGCCCCACCGTACTGCTATTTGCCCAACCGACAGGAAAGTCTTCCTATGAAACCCGGGTTGCCGTAGCAGGTGAGAAAATGGCGGAAAAAGATTTCTATAACGCCGTCATCCTCTATGAAGAAGCTTTCGAAGAACGGGAGGATGAAAGGCTGCTCCCGCTCATTGCCAGTCTGCACCTGAAACTCCGGGACTATACCAAGGCGCAACGTGCGTACGGACGCTTCCTGCGCCGGGATAAAAACGATAAATTTATCGCGCTGCGCTTCGATTATGGCCGGGCCCTCAAAATGAGCGGAAGCTACGACGAGGCCATCGCGGAATTCCAGAAATTCCTCGAATCCTCACCGGGTGATTCCCTCCGCGAACTCGCTCAAAACGAAATATCGGGTGCAGAACTTGGTAAAAAATGGGCAGATCAAACCCCAAAACTAACTATCGAAGCCATTGAAGGCAAAGTCAACTCTCCTTTCTCGGAATATTCCCCTGCGTTTAACCGAAGCGGCCAATTGTATTATAGCGGGTTTAACAAAACCGAAGTGATTATCGTCGAGGAGGATAACCAGGATGAAATTTATGCGAAAATTTTTACAAGCCGAAAGGACGAAAAAGGCGTTTGGGCAAAACCCGATTCCCTCGACCAAAAAATCAACCGGCCGGGATTCCACTCCGGTAATGTCGCCTTTTCACCGGATGGTAACCGCATGTATTTCACCCGCTCCACCCTCCAGGGGAACGAACTGGCCGGCAGCAAGATTTTC
>JBEIGB010000043.1:0-29641 GCA_040382095.1 Lewinellaceae bacterium | reverse complement strand
CGTACCACGGGCACTCAATTTTGACGCCCTGCACCAGCAGCTCAACCTGCGTTATACCCAGGGGGAAGAGACCCTCCTGGCCGGTATCCGACGCCTGCCGCCCGCGCATTATCTCATTTATCGCGATGGGGCGGTGCAAAAGACAGGCCGGTATTGGCATCTGGTACCCCAGCCCGACCCCACGATGCAGGAAGGTGCCGCGATGGAGCAACTCCATTTTTATCTCAAACAGGCCGTACAGCGTCAATTGGTAAGCGATGTTCCGATTGGGGTGTATCTTTCCGGGGGGTTGGATTCGTCCACCATCGTGCAGAAAATGCACGAACTGGGCGTTCCGCAGATCAACACCTTTACCCTCGGATTTAACGAGCCTACCGATGAATTTCCCGATGCGCGGCGCATTGCAGAACATTTTGCGACCAACCACCACGAACTCAGCCTGGCGCTGAACCCGCTGGAGGAATTCCCCAAAGTGATCTGGCATGCCGAAGAGCCCAAGATCAACCTGTTGCAGGGGTTTAATATGTCCCGCTTTGTGCGCCCACACATTAAAGTGGCCCTGGGCGGATTGGGAGGGGACGAGTTGCTGGCCGGTTATGATATCCACAAATTTATCTACCCCTTGCAAGGCCTGCATCGCTGTATGCCCAAAGGGCTGCAGCGCCTGATGCAATGGAAATCGGATTTTTTGTTCCGGGTACAGCATTGGAGCCAGACCCTCGCCCTCGACGAGTACCGCCGCGGCGTCCAGATGCTGCTGGCCATTGGCCGGATCGAGCGCTTTTATCTCATCCTGCGGAATGTCTGGGATGGCGACCCCGGTTTTTACCAGACGGTATATCACCGGGATTTTTATGGCCGGATGCGGGCACAAGTTCCGGGAATAGCAGCCCATTTCCACGATTTATTCGCCCAGGTGAACGGGCTCGGGGCCTTGGATCAGGTACTTTTTGTGGAAGCGCAAAGTAAGATGATCAACGATTATCTCCTGGTGGAAGACCGGATGTCCATGGCCCATTCCATCGAAGAACGGGTGCCTTTTCTGGACCTCGACCTGGTAGATTTTGGTTTCCGCATCCCCGTTGGACTGAAAATACGCCATAACCGGACGAAAGACCTCTTCCGCAAAGCGATGGCACCTTATCTCCCGCCGCGCATCATCACGAAAAAGAAATGGGGCTTTACCGTAAACCCCTACGAACAGTTTAAAAAAGACCTCAAACCGGTAGCGCAGCGGATTCTGACTCCGGAGTTTGTGGAAAAACAGGGAATTTTCAATTACGACTATCTCCGGCGCATCATGGACAGTCCCGCCCGCCCATCTATGCGCTGGCATTACAATTATCTCTGGGTAGCATTAGGGCTGGCGATTTGGGAGAAGATGTTCCTGGATCCCGGGTTCGACGGCGACGATTTTTCCCTGGAGCGCTTTTATTAAAATGACTTTATGTGCGGAATAGCAGGTTTCTACGACCCGGGTTTAGGGCAGGAGGCACGGCAGGACATCATCGGGCGGATGCTCGAAACGATTGCCCACAGGGGCCCGGATGCCCGGGGTATCCAACACTACGGCCCCCTGACGCTCGGGCACAACCGTCTCAGCATCATTGACCTGAGCGACGAGGCCAACCAGCCCATGGAGCGCGGGCGTTGTAGCGTAGCCTATAACGGCGAGATATACAACTATGTAGAGATCCGGGAGGAACTGATCCGCATGGGGTATACGTTTGCCACTTCTTCTGATACGGAAGTTATTCTGGTAGCGTACGAAGCCTGGGGCGAATCCTGTGTGGAGCGCTTCATGGGGATGTGGGCATTTGCCTTGTGGGACGGCCACAAGCAAAAGCTTTTTTGCTCCAGGGACCGGTTTGGGATTAAGCCATTTTACTATATATGGCGGGACGGCCGTTTTTACTTTGCTTCGGAGGTAAAAGCGCTGCGTAGGTCGCCGGTATTTTCAGGCACATTGAATACTGCGCAGGTAGGACGGTTTTTGCAGTTGGGATGGGTCACTTATGCCGGCGAAACCTTTTTCGAAGGCTTAGAACAGCTCCCGGCGGCACATAATTTAAGCCTTTCAGCGGGGGAATTGCGATTACAGCGTTACTGGGACCTTGCCAATGCCCCGAAAGTGGCCTTGTCTTTTGAAGAAGCCAGGGAAGCATTCCGCCGGTATTTTTACGACAGCATCCGCCTGCACATGCGCAGCGATGTGGAAGTCGGGGCCTGCCTCAGCGGGGGTATAGACAGTTCGGCGGTAGTTTCTGTTGTAGGGGATACTTTCCCCGGACTGGCATTCAATACCTTTACCATCTACTACACCAGCCGCCGTGGCATGGACGAAAGGCCGTTTGCGGAATCGGTTTTACAAAAATACCCCAACCTGCACCCACATTTCTATGAACCCGGCGACCAGGCCCTGCTCGATGCATTCGACCATTTTGTGTGGGTCCAGGATTTCCCGATTGCGGGTTCTTCTTATTTTTCCCAGTATTTCATCATGCAGCAGGCGCGGCAACAGGGCATCAAGGTGATGCTCGACGGCCAGGGCTCTGATGAATATCTGATTGGTTATCTGCGTTCTTTTTATCGCCTGATCGGCAACGCATTTCCAGGGCCGCAGGCATTCCGGATACTGAATGCACACGCCCGGCGGGAGGGCTACGGGCCAAAAGATAAACTGTTGCGCCTCGGAAAGGGCGTGGCGTCCTGGCTGATGGACGAACAAGGCCTGCTGGCACTCGAATACCGGAAGATGCTGCCTTTTATGCCGCTCGATCCCACGATCCCTTTCCACCTCGCCAACGATGGAAAAGACCGGGTGGACAACTTTCTCTACCATTTGCTTTTTAATACCGAGCTGCCCATGCTGCTGCACCACCAGGACCGCAATTCCATGGCTTTCTCCATCGAATCCCGCGTACCTTTCCTGGACCACCGCATGGTCGAGTTCGCTTTTTCCCTTCCTACAGATTTCAAAGCGCATAACGGGGTTACGAAGTATATCCTCCGGGAAGCCCTCAAAGGGGTTTTACCGGAAAAAGTCTATGCGCGTATGGATAAAAAGGGCTTTGTTTCCCCCGGAGAAGTCCAATGGCTACGCGGCCCATTGCGCCATTTACTGGAAAAACCCCTCCAGGAATTTGAAGGGATAAACTTCAAAAAAGCATTGAGAATTATAGATAATTATAAAAAGGGCGATGATACCCACGCCAGGCTCGCCTGGCGCCTCGTTATGCTGAACGATTGGGCGGGGAGGTGATAAACAAGAAAAAAATACTATTTGGCGGCATTCGCCGCCAAAGGACTTTTCGGACAGCCTCATTCAAAATCCTTAAGAGGCAGCCTAAAATTGTATATTTGCTGCATAATCTGCGTTTCGCTAAAAGCACCGCAACATATTTTTATGAAATACTCCCTCATCATCGCCACCTATAACCGACTGGAAGAATTGAAGGAGCTCATCGCTTCGCTGGAAGCAATGGATTTTCCCACAGTGGATTTCGAGCTTATTGTTTCGGATGATGGCTCTACGGATGGGACGGGGGAATACCTGCGCTCCCGGGCCTTCAGCTTTCCATTTCAATACCTCTCCCAGCAGCATAAAGGGCCGGGGGAGGCCAGGAATTACGGGATGCAGCAGGCGCGCGGGGAATATTTTATTTTCATTGACTCCGACTGCATCGTGCCAGCGGATTACCTCGCCAAGGTGGACCAGTTCCTGAAAAAGGATCCGGTGGACGCTTTTGGGGGGCCGGACGACTGCCACCCGGATTTCCCGCCCATGCTGAAGGCGATCAATTATTCCATGACTTCTTTTTTGGGTACCGGGGGCACGCGGGGCAGTACGCGCAGCGTCACGAAGTTTTATCCCCGGAGTTTCAATATGGGGCTGCACCGGCGGGTATTTGAGCAGATCGGGGGGATGAACCAGCTCCGGCATGGGCAGGATATGGATTTGTCGGCCCGGATTTACAACGCCGGGTTCCGGGTAGCGCTTATCCCCGATGCGGTGGTGTACCACAAGCGGCGCACCAACCTGCGGCGTTTTTACAAACAGATTTTCAACTGGGGGGTGGCGCGGATCAACCTGGGTACCACTTATCCGGAGCTATTGAAGCCCGTACATCTGGCACCGGCTTTTCTGGTAGCTGCGGCATTGGCCGCTGTGCTTTTCATGCTGATTTTTCCCGTTTTGCGTTTTATGGGCATACTGATGATTGCGGGAATGGCCGGTATTGCCCTGCTCGCTTTTGTCCAGTCCTTCCTGCAGTACCGTAGCCTGAAAGTAGCCCTGCTTTCCATTGCGACCCTGTTTATCCAGGTTTTTGCGTATGGGATGGGCACCTGGAGCGGCATCCTGCAGCGTTTGAAAGGGGAGCAGGTGGCTAAAGGCTACACTAAAAACTATTACAAATAAAGCTGCATGACGGAGGCGATCAAACGCATTATCGGAGAGAGTATAGCGGTAAAGACGCGGCTCCTTGCTGACGAAGCCCTGGTGAGGCAAATAGAGGAAGTAGTGCGCTCGTGTGTAAATTGTTATAAAAATAGTGGAAAAATCCTGTTTTGTGGCAATGGGGGCAGTGCTGCCGATGCCCAGCATCTGGCAGCAGAGTTGTCGGGGCGGTTTTACCGCGACCGGCCGCCGTTGTATGCAGAGGCCCTCCATGTGAACACCTCTTATTTAACCGCGGTGGCCAATGACTACGCTTTCGAAGAGGTGTACGCCCGGATGATCCGCGCGATGGGCCGCCCGGGGGATGTCCTGTTCGCCATTTCGACCTCCGGGAATTCCCGGAATATCTTGTCGGCTATTGAAGCGGCCAGGGCGCAGGGGATGAGGGTCGTCGGCATGACGGGACAGAGCGGAGGCAAGATGCAGGGCTTATGTGATTTTATGCTCGCTGTACCGTCAATGGATACGCCCCGCATTCAGGAGGCGCATATTTTGATGGGGCATATTATCTGTCAGTTGATAGAGGAGGGGGTGTTTGGGTGAGATGCGTTTATTAGACTTGTTGCGATGGGATCAGCATGCGGTAGAAATGGCTCTTTTTCGCCCACGCTGTGCCTTTTTTCGGTCACGTAGCCGGGCTATGCTCCCTCAAAAAGCCTTCGCGTGGACGAAAAATAGCGCATTTTTCCCACCACGTTGACCCATCGCAACAAGTCTATTATAAAAGAACGGCGTCAAAGGTTTAGGCTACCTGCCAGGATGGCCCGTCCAATAAGAATAAAGAACGAACCATTAGATTATGTGTGGGATTGCAGGATATCTTTCGACAGGACGAGTACCAGTCACAATGGATAAGTTGCATGCGATGGCAGATATCATGCAGCACCGTGGACCCGACGGTTCCGGATTCTGGATAGAGGAAGGGCAGCGTATTGGGCTGGCGCATCGCCGTTTGTCTATCCTTGACCTATCGGAACGTGGTGCCCAGCCCATGCATTATGCTAATGGCCGTTATAGTATCACCTTCAACGGCGAGATTTACAACTATGTGGAATTGCGGTCGGCACTGGAGCAAAACGGCGCCCGGTTTATCACTGGAACGGATACGGAGGTGGTATTGGCGGCGTTTGCGGAAAAAGGCCCTGCATGCCTGCAGGACTTTGACGGGATGTTCGCTTTTGCCATTTGGGATGCTTTGGAGTGCCGTTTATTTTGCGCCCGGGACCGTTTTGGAGAGAAGCCGTTTTTTTATGTCCACACCCAGGGCATGTTTGCTTTTGCTTCCGAGATGAAGGCATTATTTGCTTCTGGTTGTGTACGGCCTGCACCCGATATGGATGCATTGGTGCGCTACCTGGCCTATAATACAATCGTATCTTCGGCGCATCCCGGGCAGACTTCTTATGAGGGGGTGATGCAGTTGCGTCCCGCGCATTATTGTATGGTTTCGGCGAAAGGGGAAATGCGGGAGACCTGCTACTGGAGGATCGGGGAGCAGCGTTGCGATGACCGCATGGAGGTAGCGGCAGAAAAAGTATTCCATTTGCTGAAGCAGTCGGTGTCGCGGAGGTTGCGGGCCGATGTACCGGTAGGTTCCAGTCTGTCGGGAGGGTTGGATTCCTCTTCGATCGTCCTGCTGATAGATCAGTTAAAGGGCGAAGCGCAGACACAAAATACCTTTTCGGCCCGTTTTGCAAATTTTGAAAAAGACGAGGGCAGGTACATGGAGGCGGTCATTGAAAAATGCCGGGTGACTCCGCACTTTACCTGGCCTGGCCCTGATGAGCTCGCCCAGCGCCTCGGGAAAATTTTCTGGCACCAGGAAGAACCCTTTGGGAGTGCGAGCATCGTGGTACAGGAGCAGGTAATGGCGCTTGCACGGCAACACGGCACCATCGTCCTGCTGGACGGGCAGGGTCCTGACGAGATGCTGGGGGGATATTTTTATTTTTACACCAAATACTACCTGCGGGACTTGTACCGAAGGGACAGGGCGGCCTTTCATCGCGAGCGGGCTGCACTGCGGGCAGTAACTGGTCTGGAAACTGGGGTAGGCCCACTTATGGCATTCCGGGCGTTTTTTCCGGGGTTGGCAAATGTGGTAAAAGGATGGGCTAAAAAGGCGGCTTTCCTGGTAAATCCGGAAGCCACTTCGTTACAGCCCGATTTATGGCGGCGTGCATTGGCTCTGGAAGACCCCTTCCGGCAATCTGCCTCGGTAGAGGGCCAGTTGTACCAGGCCAGCTTTTCAGATAGCCTCCCGCAACTCCTGCGGTATGCCGACCGAAATTCGATGGCGCACTCCCTGGAGGTCAGGTTGCCTTATCTGGAGCGGGAGCTCGTCGAGTATCTTTTTTCTTTGCCGATCGAAATGAAGCTGCACAGCGGCTGGACAAAATATATCCTGCGCAAAGCCATGGAACCCCTTTTGCCGCCGGAAATTACCTGGAGAAGGGATAAAATCGGATATGAGCCGCCCCAGCGTTCATGGCTTGAGCACCCTGTTTTACAGGAAAAACTGGCAGACGCGGTCGCGCTGCTCAAACAGGAAAAAATTATCCGTAAGCCCGTGGCCGACAGTGCATGGCGCTACCTTATGGTCGCGGAGCAATTGAGGTTTGCTAAGGGGTTTTAGGGGGGTGGAGATTAATTAACACGTTGTATGAAAAAAATTTTGGCAATAGTAGGCGCACGACCCCAATTTATCAAGCATGCGCCGATTGAACTTGCAGTGCGCACTCAATATCCGGGGATCGAAATGAAATCGCTGCACACTGGTCAGCATTATGACGAAAATATGAGTGCGGTCTTTTTCAATCAACTCGGTATGCGGCCCCCCGATTATCAGTTGCATATTGGGAGTTTGCCTCATGGGGCACAGACGGGAAGGATGATGGAGGAAATCGAAGGGGTTACACTCTCCGAGCGTCCGGACGGCATGTTGGTCTATGGGGATACCAATTCCACGCTTGCCGGTGCTCTGGTCGCTGCGAAACTACATATCCCCGTTTTCCACGTCGAAGCCGGCCTTCGGAGTTTCAACAGGGATATGCCGGAAGAAATCAACCGCATCCTGACGGATCACGTTTCCGCCCTGCTTTTTGTGCCGACGCTGCAGGGAGAACGGAACCTGAAAAAAGAAGGTATCCGGACAGGTGTCGTCAGGACCGGGGATATTATGTATGATTTACTTCAGATTGTAAGGGCAAAAGGTCTGCTCGACCCGTCTGCTGAATTAGGCACTTATTACTTCGCTACAATCCACCGTCCGTACAATACCGACGATCCCCAAAGGCTAAAAGATATCCTGGGGCACTTGAATGTCCTGGATCATCCTGTCAAATTTCCAATCCATCCCCGCACAAAAAATCTGCTCAGTTTACAAGGAGTAGTACTCGATACGTTTGAAAATATTGAATTTCTTGATCCCCTTGGTTATTTTGAGAATATCCGCATGATGCGGAATGCCAGAGGGATTATCACCGATTCCGGGGGAATACAGAAGGAGGCTTACTGGTTAAAGCGAAAATGTGTTACCCTGCGACCAGAGACAGAATGGCCGGAGACGCTTCGGAACGGCTGGAATCACCTGGTATTTGAACGTTTGGAAGATATTGCTCCATTGATTATCCAAAAACCAGGCAGGTACGTAGAAGCCCTTTACGGAAATGGTGCGTCCCGGTATGAAATCATTGGGGCGATAGAGCAGTACTTTTCAGATGATAAAGCGTGAAGAATGCAAATCTTCTAATTGCCAGAAAGGTATTTTCGTAAATCTGTGGATAAAAATAAAGCAAAAAATCGCAGCATGAACTACAAACAGCGTGCCAGGATACTAATGGTATTAGATGGGGCGTTTCCGCCCGATGCACGGGTAGAAAAAGAGGCAGAATCCTTGATAAAAGCAGGATATTCCGTTACCGTTGCCTGTATTGCTTTTGAGGGAGAGCGTTTTCTGGAGGCTTATCGGGGGGTGAATGTAATCAGAGCTACAGCTCCTCGATTCTATAAAAAATTCAGGGCCGCTGCGTTGACTATCCCTTTTTTCCATTTTTTTTGGAACCGTTTCCTCGGTCAGATATTGGCAAAAGAGGATTTTGAATTCATGCATATTCATGACCTTATTCTGGCGAAGCCAGCAATACGTGCTGCTAAAAGAGCAGGTATCCCATTTTTAGTAGATTTCCACGAAAATTATCCCTATATGTTGGAAGAAGAACCCTACAGTAAGGGGCTTTTGGGCAAGTTGCTTTTACCTATTCCGTTGTGGAAAAATCATGAGCGCAGGATGATGGAGCAAACCAATTTTTTTATTGCCGTTGTTAAGGAAATGCGGGATCGATTGCTGGTATTCAACCCGGAATCTTATGGAGCTGTGGTCGAGAATACATTAAATACCGAGGACTGGCCTAATCCTTTTCTTAACCACAAAAACAAAACAAGCGCAGGTGAATTCCGATTGGTTTTCGTTGGCGGGATTTCTCCTATGCGAGGTCTTGAGATTGCAATAAAAGGGATAAAAATCGCAAATAGCCAGAATACTTCCTTCCATTTTACTTTTGATATTTATGGTGATGGAAAGCCAGAATATCTTCAGGCGCTAAATGACCTGATTGGCTCACTCGGAATTCAGGACCAGGTTTCCTTGAAAGGCAGGATAAATCTCCCTGCTGAAGGCAATACCCTTGAACAATATGATATTGGGATTATTCCCCATCTTAAATCCATTCAAACGGATTTTTCTTCTCCCAACAAAATATACCAATATCTATATTATGGCCTTCCGGTCCTCTCTTCGAATTGCCTATCCTTAAGCCGGATTATCCACGAAAGCGGAGCGGGTGCAGTGTACCAGCATGATGAACCTGGTGATTTCGCCTTACAGCTACAGTTTCTGGCAAATCGAATTATGCGGGAACCTACCATCCGGGAAAATGCAAACAGGGCAGTAATTGAGCGCTATACCTGGGATTCAAGTGAACGGGCGCTGCTTTCTTTGTATGAAAATATCCTGATAAAGTAGTCGGATAAAATGGTGTCAATTTGCCATCGGGGTCTCTTCTGAACGGTCAAAGCACTTTAATGAGGTAAATGTGTATCTTCAGATAATTCAAATCCCCCAGACAACAGTTCAACGCTAAAACCTTATCGGTACCCGCAAGCGTGAAGTACTCCCCCAAAACTGGACAGGTGAGTAAGCTATAAAAAGGTTATATTTCGAAGCTAAAAAACTGTCCGATTATGGGAAAGAAACGAAAGATGTTCAGTGGCAAGGAAAAGGCGACGATTGCGCTGGAAGCCTTGCGGGAGCGTCAAACATTCCATACTCGCATCTAGACATACGCTGGAGAAAGTTAGGCATTGGTTTGAAGAGAATAATTTTGAAATAGTCTGGGAATAAGAAGATTATTATAGCATAACGCTTAGGGGCTTAAAGCTGCCATAATAAGACTTTAGGCCGGGGCTTCCCGCTATATAAAAATTAAAACCTTAGCCCGTCGCGTTCTCCGGGAGGCACGACTGCTTTATACCAAGAGCAGTCTTTGACATAGTCAATCCAGGTATTTTGCAATTCGATTTCTCCTGGCAATGAAGGTTTGTAGGTTTCACGAAAAAAACGCGGGGTAAAGTCGAAAGGGATGGGTTTATCCTCGAGTATTGTTAGGATTCTATTGCAAAAAACTTTAGTATCCCAGTTTTTTTCTACAAAAGGCCGGCCCAATTTAGAGAGGTTCCTTCTCAATTCAACATTCAGGATGGTTTCTTTAAGAACTTGAAAAATGGTATCTGGATTTACGTCAATAATCGGACAATTGGAGAGGTCCAGACCCTGATCGTAAGTCTGGTAATCCATGCGTGAAAGCACCACACATCCTGCTGCAAGTGCTTCAGAGGCAAGTTTCCCTCCGCCAGGGATTAAGAGTTGATCAATAACGATGTCGGAATTCCGGTAGATTTCCAGTGCTTGTGTATTGGGGATGTTTTGGATGATCTCCGCCTGGAACGCAATCCCTTCCGATCTTAGTCGTTCGAATGCCTCCATGACATATTGGGTGCCCTTAATAGCAGGGTTGGAAGGTGCATGTACGACAATTGGGCACTCAGCCCTTTGTTCGGTTCGATAGGGGATTTGTTTTACAGGGACGTTCATTGTGAAATGATAGAAAGGACGTAGTTGTAGCTGGGCTTGTTCGCGTTTTGAAAAAATTACATGCGCATGTTTTTCTGCCTGCCGAATAGCTTCGAGGTGTTTTTTGAGTCCAGAAAGGGTTAAGTTATACCCGTTAACATGGATTTGGCGCCCCAGGAAGGAACGGTGTTTACCGTGATAAGGCAAAAGTGGTTTTCCGAGGAGCGCGAATTCCTGGTTGACCCCCGCAGGCCATCTGGCATCGTCGCCACAAAAAATAACGACTACTTTTTTACCCATTTCAGCAAGTCTCTGGTAGTCCCGAAAGTACCGATCAAAGCTCGACCATATAAAAATGAATACATCGTGATTTTTAATAATTTCGGAAGGGATACGGCGGTAATTGACTACGAGCCTTCTCGTTGCAAGGATATAGTGGTTTATTTTGTTTTGGGGAATGGGGATGTGGCATAAGGACTTAGGTGCTGATGGCAGAAAGACATAATCGTAGTTTTTTTCCTGGATGATATTGTTCCCGGATTTCTGGATTACCCCGATACTTACGGTGCAACCTAGTTCTTCAAAAGCATTTTTGAAATCCCCCAATTGCGAGGCAATATTCATCAGGCCAATAAATATCCGTGGCTTCATAGTATTCCGTTTTCAGTTAGATCGGCAGCCGTTTTCTTGAGGCCACTTAGGACATCTGTTTGAAAATCGAAGCCGGTACCCTGCAATTTTTTGATGTCGCCCAGCAAAGACTCGGTTGGGGTTGTGTACTCGAAAATGGGTTTTACTCCGATCACCTGACCGGCCAGCGTGGCGATTTGGCGGATACTTAGGGTTTCTTTTCCAGCAAGATTAAAAATTTGGAAGCCTGGGATTTTCATGAGTTGGACGACCGCCCTGGCCGCATCTTCTACGAAAATGGGATTGATTTGGATGCCTTCCTCTCCGTTCAGGGTTATGGGATTACCTTTTGCCACATTTTGTATAATCCTTGGGATGAGCATGGAAGGATTTTGGCCAGGGCCGAAAATGAAGAAAGGGCGCAGGATCAAAAGCGAAGAAAACAGGGGGCTAAAATTGCGGAGCAGGAGCTCGGCGGAGCGTTTAGTATCGAAATAAAAATTGAGGGGGCTAAAATTATCAATGGGTTGTGATTCTGGAGCAAATTCATTTTTATTGCCATAAATCCCACCGCTACTGGCATAGATAAAAGAAGATACACCGGATTTAGCTGCCCAGTCAGCCAGTAATACCGGGCTGAGGATATTGACTCCTATCATGTCGGAACTACCTTCTGGAAATTCCCGGAAGCGGGGCGATTGTGCCAGATAAATGACTGTTTCAATTTCTTCCGGAAGAACGTTCAAATTTGGTTGACTCAGGTCAAGCGCAACAGGAATAACGTCCTGCGGGAGTTTTTTTATTTTCGGCGAGTTCGGCGCATGTGCTGCAAATACGCTATAATTGCCTATTAAAGCCTTGCAAATAGCTTGCCCTAACAATCCTGTTGCCCCAGCGATAAAGACCCTTTTTTTCATGAATTGTAATTTTTTTTTGCCCGTCCTCGTTCTCGAAACGAGGCATAAAAGGGCCTCAGTTATGAAAGGGTTTGGTTGATCGGGCATCCTGTCTGGTAACTGGACAGGAGCACGGCATTTTTCAGTAGGTTGCTTCCCCGGTATATAAGGATTATCCACCGCCAAAAGCACTGGCCTGATTGTAAAAGTCTGCTTTATTCCTGTTGTGCCCGGACTATTGTTTTTTTCTCCACTCGATCAACTTTTTTAAGCCCTCTTCCAGGCTAATAGAATAATCGAACCCAAGTTCATGCAAGGCTTTTTCTTTTGAACCGATCCGATTTTGTACCAGGGCCCTCGCATCGTCTTCGGAATAGGGTTTGTAAATGACCTGGAGGGCAGAATCTTTCAGTCTCAGGATCGTATCGCACAAGGTTTTGATGGTGGTCTGTACTTCCGTACCAACGTTATAGAATCCGAAAGTAACCTCGCTTTTCAAGGCCTGGACGTTGCACTGTGCGGCATCTTCTACATAGATGAAATCGTATGCCTGGCTGCCATCCCCATTAATGACAGGTGCTTCGTTAGCGTCAATTTTATTGAGCATAATGGGGATGACCCCCGTGTAAGCAGCATGTTGGTCCTGTCCGGGGCCATAAACGTTCATATAACGCAGCCCGATAATAGGAAGGCCATATCGGTCGTGAAAGGCCGTACACATTGCTTCGCCGCTTATTTTGGTAGCCCCATAGAAATTTCGGTTGTTGAACGGGTGGGTTTCTTTCATCGGTACTTCTACTGCATCCCCATAAACGGAGGCAGAGCTGGAATAAATCAATTTTTTGATATTATTTTTCACACACGCTTCCAACACATTGAATGTTCCTCCAATATTTACCTCGAAGGCAGTGCGTGGATAATCTTTGCAGTGGAGCAGCCACATGGCAGCAAGATGGAAAACGTAGTCCATCCCTCGCATAGCGGTGTCGAGGATATCTATGTCGCGGACGTCCCCGCCATACGGGTAAATAGTACATCGGGGATCGGCGAGGCAGTCCCCGATATTGGCCATTTTTCCTCTGGTGAAATTGTCATAGATTACTACCTGCACAACATTTTCTTTCAGTAATTGGCGGACGACGAAGCCGCCAATAAACCCGGCTCCTCCAATAACGAGCACTTTTGAACCTTCAAGTTCCATAGATTTCTTTTTTTATGGGTATTCGCCCGGTTAATTTCATGAATTTGGCAATTTCCGGTCAACGCGCTGCATGGGTCTTCGGGCCTTCTTGTCAGAAAGGCTGGCCGGAGCTGTAAAGTTATCAATCGCTAAGATGTCCTGGATAGCTTTTCCCCACCAAAAACCTATACACCGGTACAATTTTACCTCAGCAGTAATTAAGCATTTTATGGCTGATCAGGAGCAAAAATTCAAGCCAGGAAAATGAGCGTGGAAGGGCATTTCAGAGCGCCTCTGGAACTAAGCGCACTTTATGAGATACCTTGTGTTTGCGGATATTATTTTATAGATTCTCCGTTTAGGTAAATCCTGCACCACCATTCAAAGCACAGTAGGCTCCAGATTAGCAGTCGGTGGTTGATTTTTTGGTGGATATGCTCGTGAACGGTCTTTTGAATGAACCCCGACTGGATAAATGCGGAGGAGACTGTTTTCCGGTCCAAGAGCAATTCCTGTACGTATGCTGCATTTTCCCCACGATACCAGCTTTCGTCCGGGGCAGAGAAACCTTGCTTTTTCCGGTTTATGAAATCATGGGGATTAAGTCTTGCATCGCTTTGCGAAGGATGTTTTTTCCATCATCAAATTCCCTGTAAAGGATCTTTTTACGTCCGATATTTTCATCTATCCTTCGGATTTCCCTGTCGAGATTACCAAGTTTATACCTTACCGGGATTTTCTGTGCGAATTCGACGAGGTCATTGTCCAGGAAAGGGAAACGTTCTTCTAACCCACTGGCCATAGATAACTTGTCACCTACGATTAGGAGGCCCCCCAGGAAGGTCTTGATTTCAAAATATAAGGAATTCTGGATGTGTTCTTCTGGGCGGTCATAGCGCAACTTGGGGTTGAAGGTAAAAACGCGTTCGAAAATAGCCCGGGGTTCATCGGCTTGGATCATTTTATTGATGGCAGGGTTGAAGAGCTGGCCTTTCCTTTCATCTGGTACGAGCCGCTGCCAAAACGTATAGTATTGGTCAAAGAAATCCTTTTTGGACAACGCATCGAACACCCGGTAATACCGCCAGGGGTATCCACCAAACAGCTCGTCTCCGCCGGTACCCTGAAGGCATACTTTTACGAATTTGGAAGCTAGTCTGGAAATATAATAATTGGGGTAAGACATGCCTACACGTAAATCTTCCAGATGGTAAACCACTTTGGGCAGAGACCAGCGAATATCCCCCGCATTGATTACTTGTTCGAAATGCTCAGTTTTGAAATAGCTCGCCATGACCTCTGCATCCATTCGTTCATCGAAGTTTGCTTCTACGCCCGTCACAGCGCTCATATCAAATCCACAGGTAAAGGTGGAAATGCGTTCGATTTGGCCGGCAGCCACAGCGGTGATAGAGCCGGAATCCATTCCACCGGATAAATATGTGCCGACGGGCACATCGGCAACCATTTGACGGGTAACGGCCTGTCGGAACAGTCGGAGGGTTTCCTGTCGGGCATCTTCAAAGGAAAGGCTTTCATCGGGCTGGGAAAAATCGTAATCCCACCACGAGTTATGCCGTACAGATGTGGTAGAAGTAGTTATTTTTATCGTATTGGCTTGAGGTAGGAGGTGGATATCCTTAAACAGGGTCCGGTAAGTAAAAAGGTTTTGGAAAGTGAAGTATTCGTTCAATGCATCAAGGTCAAGATCTATGAGATAATCCGGATGTTTGAGAATGGCCTTTATCTCGGATGCAAATACAAAGGTAGCCCCGTTGAACCAATAATAGAGCGGTTTGACCCCAAATCTATCCCGGCTTAAATAGAGGGCCCTTTCTTCCGTGTTCCAGGCGCCGATAGCAAACATTCCATTGAAGCGTTCAAAAATACCGGGGCCAAATGCAGAAAGCCCTTCGCAAATTACTTCTGTATCCGTATTTGAAATGAAATAGTGTCCTGCTTCTTCGAGGGTTTTTCTTATTTCTTTGAAATTATAGATGCATCCGTTGAATACGAGAATCCATTTTCCGTCTTTTGAAGCCATTGGTTGGGCTCCTTTTCGACTTATGTCCAGGATGGAAAGTCTTCGATGCCCCATTGCGATATGGTCCTGCAGAAAGAAGCCTTCTCCATCCGGACCGCGATGGGCAAGCTGGTTGGTCATTTCTACCAGCGAGGACATTTTAAATGGGGCTCCATTCAGGTTAAAGACACCAACAATTCCACACATTTACGGATATTGCACTTGATTTTTAGATAAAAGCCCAATATTTGGAAAGCAGGGCACACGACAGGGTTTTGGCCATGCTCCTTTGGTTTTTTGTTTTCCAATATATTTGGCCATTTAGTGGATAGTTTCTTGTCAGGAGCGCTAAAGCATGGAAGAAACTTTGCACTTTTATTGTAAATCCCAGCCTGATACCAAGCTTGAATTTATTTAATTAACGCTTTTTGTCTTAACTCCATAAATATACTCCAATCCCCTTTAACTTTGCCCCCTCTTTGCTCAAACAGTTTATTTTTTCCTTACCTTTATCGCATGGGTATCATCCAACGCCAGGGCATCAAACGCAGTATCCTGACCTATATCGGGGTGGGTATCGGGGCATTCAGCACGCTTTTTATCTATCCGCTGGAGCTGGAAGTTTTTGGAATGATGCAGTTTATCGTCAATACGGCATCGTTTTTTGCGACGTTTGCGACATTCGGGGTAACGGTGCTACCTGTCCGCTTTTTTCCGGTATTCGAAAATCCTCAGCGTGCACATAATGGTTTCCTGGGCTTGCTGCTTGCTGTGGCTTCTGCCGGGTTAGTGGTATTCTGGTCAATTGCCTGGTTGTTCCGTTCGGCTTTGTACAGGTTTATCGCCTGGATAGGGTTCGATGTACCGCTTTTTGAAGAAAATATGCTGTTCGTCCTCCTGATTTGTGCCGCGATGGTTTTTGCAGCGGTGCTGGAAGCTTATACTTCTAATTTCAAACGGGTGACGGTCCCTTCAATATTCACGAACCTTTTTGTCAAGGTCAGCCTTCCATTAGGTATTTTCCTGCTTTTTAATGGGATAATCGGGGAATATGGCCTCAAGTGGTCGTTGGTATGGGTCTTCTTTGCTATTGTGCTTGCGCTTAGCTTATACCTGAAATATCTTGGGGAGTGGTATGTCCGGCTTGCCCCCAACTTTCTTACCCGTCCCCTTGTGAAGGAAATAGCGAGCTATGCGTTGTTCGGTATCCTGGGAAGTTTCGGCAGCGTGATCGCTTTCCGCATAGATGCGATTATGGTGGCTTCTATGACAGGTACCCTGAATAGTGGGGTGTACAATATCGCCTATTTCATCGCCAACGTCATTGAAGTGCCTTTCAACGCCGTAATCGCAATCATGGGACCGCTGATCGCCAGTGCATTGGTACGGCAGCAGGAAGGTGAGGTGGAAGATTATTACAGAAAAGGCAGCCTGAACCTGATGATTTTGGGCTTTTTGTTCTACATGCTGGCGATTATATGCCTGGATGACCTTTTCCGCATTACCCCGAGGTACGAGGAACTGATCCGGGGCCGGGAAGTGGTTTGGTATCTCGGCTTTTCCAAGGTGCTCGTGATGACGTTTGGGATAAGCAGCGGCATCCTGAGCTTGTCGAAGTATTACCGCCTGAGCCTTATTCCCTTGTTGCTGCTGGCGGGGATAAATGTGACCTTGAACTTTGTGCTTATTCCCCGCTACCAGATGGCAGGGGCCGCGATTGCGACGGCAATATCTATTTTAGTTTTCCAGAGCATGAATATCTTCCTGGTATGGCGTCACCTCCGGATTAATCCTTTTTCCCGGCAAATGCTCCTTGTCCTTGTGCTTGCCCTGCTGGTTATTTTTATAGGGTATTGGATTCCCGGGACGGGCTTTCCCCTGTTGAATATTGTAGTAAAAGGGATGGCCACAGCCGTACTTTTTATTGGGCCGATCTTGTACTTCCGAATTTCCCCCGACCTCAATGATTTTTTGCTGAAAAATCTGGCGAAAGCAAAGGCTTTTCTTGGTAAGCAGACCTGATGCAAAGCTGGGGCAGAAGCACCGGGTAGTGTGGTTTAGAATGCGCCCTACTGCTAACTCCGGGAGTTTACGGAATAGGTTTGTGCACCAAACTGATTTTTTTCAGGAAATTTACCTGGAGGATCTATCCTTATGGCTGTCAAAACCACTATCCAGGTTGAGCACGGTATTTCGGGCACCTGTATCCCGGTTGGTACACAGGTCGTTTTCAGGTTTTTGCACATTGGTCGAAAGGATCATATCTGGTCGGTTTTCAGGCTTAACCGTCATCAGGGCAAAGATATTACCCCCGGCTGCCCCCCAGTGGTGTACTGAGATAAATTTGTTAAAGTCATTTTCATCAGCGCATAGGGTATGTAAGTATCCACAGTTTTTTCTAAATTAGCAATAGTTTTCAGTTGGCTTGTTTATGGATTTTTTGTCAACCCAAATCTAAACAATTCAATGAAAATCAATTTTTTATATTTAAAAAACCGCTGCAGGACAGAATTGAGGAACCCGGCGATCGGATTTAGAATTGGTATCAGATGAAAAGAGCTGTCATCACAGGAGCAACAAGTTTTATAGGCATACACCTTATACAGGCGCTCTTGAAAGCGGATTATGAGGTCACTGCTGTAATACGACCTACAACAAATAAAAAAGCTTTACTGCCTATTAATGAAAACATTCAATATGTAGAACTTGAATTAAGCGATTATCGTATTCTACATGAGCACATACCCCAGTCTCCGGATGTTTTCTTCTCACTCGCCTGGAACGGTACAAGGGGGCGGGACAGGGATGATTTTGACCTGCAGTTCCTAAGCTACAAGTATGCTATCGAAGGGTTGGAATCAGTACTCAAGATTGGTTGTAAAAAGGTCATTACCGCTGGCTCTCAGGCCCAATATGGCCTACATAGCGAGAAGATTACTGAAAAAACCATCGAAAGGCCGGTCAATCAGTATGGCATCCATAAATTAAGATTTTATAATGAAGCTAGTGAAATGTGTGCATTAATGGGAGCCAGCTTAAAAGAACCAAGATTTTTTAGCTTGTACGGGCCACACGATTTCGAGCACACCATGATCATCTCTTTAATAAAATCAATGCTTGACGGAAAACCCTGCGAGTTGACCCTGGCAACGCAGAAATGGGATTTTCTGTATATTTCTGACGCAATTGAAGCACTACTTTGTTTAGTCCGTTTACCTTGTAAAGACGGTGTTTATAACCTCGGCAGTGGGATATCAAAACCCTTAAAAGAATATATTTACGAAATCCGGGATGTTTTGGCCTCAAAAAGCGAACTCATCTTTGGCGCGGTACCTTATCCTGCAACTGGTGCGGTCAGTATAGAACCCGATATTTCAAAAATAAACGAAGAGACCGGATGGTTACCTCAGGTTCCATTCAAAACAGGTATCCTGGAAATAGTCAAGGCTATAGGGGTTGGGTAAAAAGCCCATTCTTATACATCACTTCACCGCCTCTCGCGGGGGTATAACCCGGAAAACGGGTTGACAGGCGCAGTTTTATAGCTTATCGGGCCTGTTTTTGCCTGTTGGTTGGGGAGTACGTAAAAATGCCCAGTATTAAGTTAAGGCGTTCAGCGCTTTATGCAGCCCGGGAACCTTTATCTGCGACTTTTCCCTCAGTTCCCGACCCTGCGCCGAGCGCCTCTTCATATCGCCGGATCATTTTAGCCTGGTTAGCTGCGGTTTTATTGAGCACTTTGAGCGCCTCCATAAGGGTGATCTCTTTGTGCTGTGCTTCTGCGCGTGTTAAATGAGGGAGCTGCTTCCTTGCCCTGTTGATATGCAAAATGGACTGAAGGGTCTGTCCAAGTTTGATGCGCGCTTTCAGCAGCTTGCGTTTAATGTTACGTGCAATCATACAGTTGGTTCGGATTGGTTGGGAATCAAAGAGCGAAGCGATAGATTTATAATTAATTGACGAAAAAGACGCGGTTTTAGTTCGTGCCAAATCAAAAAAAATAAAGCAGGGTCTTCCAACCTCCCGCAGAAGCTACATTTTGACGATCCTACCGGTTTTGACAAAATTGACTCCCTGAAAACGGAGGTAATAGTTGCCAGGCGACAAGCGGCTGCCGTCGAACAGCAGTTGCTGCTCGCCGGATGGGAATTGCTGGTCGGTCACGGTACCGAGTTCACTGCCTATACTGTCAAAGAGCGTTATCCGTATGCGGCCTCCCGGAGTGGTAAACCTCAGGGTAGTCGTATCTCCGAAAGGATTGGGGAAATTGACAAACTGCACAGCATCCTCGAGGAAGCGGTCTTTGGTCGGTGTCGCCACGCCACAGCTTTTAACGATTGGCAGGTAAGTATATCCATTATAGAGCATTGTCCGGATATCGCTTTCCTTTACCCCAAACCAGTCCTGCAGGATAGACCCGTACACATCCCGGAAATCGGTCTGCATGGCCACGCCTTCCTGATTTTGTGGCTGGGCAGGAATATCGGGGGTGCTGCCGATATTGTGGGTTTTGATACAACTGCCAAAAACGAAGAGGGGTGCTGCCGTGCCGTGGTCAGTGCCGGCACTTGCGTTGGATTTGATTTGGCGGCCAAACTCGGAAAAGGTAAGGCCCAGCACCCTTTCCTCGAGGCGGTGCAGGCGGAGGTCTTCCTGAAAAGCAGTAATTGCTGCGGAGAGGGCACCCAATAGGTTGGCATGGGCGCCGCGGGTCTTGTCGGCAGCGTCGGCCTGGTTGGCATGGGTGTCGAACCCGCCGATCCTTGCCACATAGACACGGGTTTGAAGCCCGCCGCTAATCAGCAGGGCGATATTTTTCAACTGCGTGGCGAGGGCGTTATTGGTTGGGTAAGTAGCCAGGTTTTTGCCTTTTTTTGCCGATGCGGTGATTTCCTCTGCGTATGCGTTCGTCTGCAGGATAGAAGTGCGCAGGAAGTTTAGTTCGTCGCCATAGGGTGTATCCGGCACATCGCTGCCGGAGCCCTCGGTGAGGGCGGCTAGCGCGAAGGGGTCGTTGAGGGTGAGGCTCATATTAGAGACCGTTCCCTGACAGGTCTCGGAGACAGTCGTGCCCATGGTGATGGCGAAAGGATGGGGGTGCCCATCGCTGGGATATCCCTGGGGATAACCTGGCGCAACGGATTCGAGATATCGCCCCACCCAGCCGCTATCCCAGTAAGCATTGGCCGGAGAGCCCGACTGCCAGATATCGGTCGAGCGGAAATGCGAACGGTTCTGGTTTGGATAGCCTGCACTCTGGACAACAGATAGCTTACCCTGGTCGTACATCGCCCGCATGCCCGTCATGCTGGGGTGCAATCCGAAGCGGTCCTGGAGTTTGAGGACTTTATCCTGTGGTATGAGGATATTGGCGCGAAGATTGGCCAGTTTATCGTATTGGTCAATCGGGATGACCATATTCAGCCCGTCGTTGCCCCCGCTGCACTGGATGATGACCAGCACCTTGTCGGAGTTGGGGTCAGCACCGCTGAAGAGTGCGGATTGGCCCATAGCGGAGAGCTGTACGCCATTCAGGAAAAAAGGGATACTTGCCGCGCTGCCTGCTGTTTTTATGAATGTTCGCCTTTTCATGGAAGCGGATTAAGGGTAACAAATAAAAATGATTAGCTGAGGTAGAATTCTGCCATACTGAAAAATGCCTTGAACAGGTTGCGCAGTTTTCCTTCCACGGCATTTTTCAATGCCGTATCATTGGGTCTGTTGAGGTGCAGGTTGTATTCGATTGTCCATTCGTAATCCGGCAGGCCGGGGATCAGAATTTCCTTTAAGTCTTTGAGCTGAGTAGCGGTGAGCGGCTGCGGGAGCAGCAGTTGTGCAATTTCTTCGAGGAGGCTGTCCGGATCTTCGGGGTTTTCAAGTTTTTTGATAAAGCCGAGCGCGTCCAGTCTGATCAGGAAATTATTATAGCGATGGCCGTCGAGGGCGAACCTGTCGGAAAATTTCATGCGTTCGCCCAGGGTTGTGGCGTTGATCCAGATTCGGTAGAAAGCCGGCTCCTGGTAATACGCTTTCCATCCCGCTACATCGGGAGGGTTGAGGTATTCCATTTGCTGCAGGGCGACTGTGCGGAACAACGTCATCAGTACATTGTGCTTCAGGTTCTGATTGGAGGGCAGGGCGACTTCGGTTTGGCGCAATATGCCGAGCGTAAAATCAATAGGATTTTTAATCAGTGGCCCGATATTTTGTACGTCGAAGAAGTGGCTGCTGCCGAGCAGGGCAAGGAGCGCCGGTTTGATCTCGTAATTGTTGTCCCGGAGGATTTTGGCCATCGGTACGATAATCTCGTTTTCTACATTGGCAGAAATCCGGTAATAGACAAACCAGCGGTAGAGTTTGCGGCAAATAAATTTAGCAACTTCCTCTTCGCGGAAGATAATATCCACGATTGCTTTGTATTCGTTTTCATTTTGGTTGGGGATGGCCGCATTCCCGAATCGGTGGGAGAGTGTTTTGGTACCGGTATCGTGGAGGGAAGCTGTGAAATAGGCACCGGGCTTCACCGTGGGGTTGGTGAAGCGGTAACCCAAGTCTCGCCATCCCGTGAGGACGCGTGCGATTTCGCTGACGTCTTTTTCGGTGTAAAAGGTATAATCCCCCGGGCCTGCAAGCGGACCTTTGCCGATGGTGAACAGCTCCAGCAATTCGCGGGCATAGTTTTCGTTTCTGCCGGTGCGGGTCTTCTGATTGCCGTTGAGGAACCTAAGCATGAGCGGGTCTATGGTCATGCGTTTGACGAGCTCTTTGAAGTTGCCCCAGGCGAATGTACGCAAAAGATTGAGGTGGTGGTATTGGAAGATGGGGTCCACTACTTCATTGGTAGAAAAGTGGTTGTGCCAGAAAAGCGTAAGTTTTTCGCGGATAGAGATGCCATCCTGGAGGATCAGGTCATACAGCCAGGCACGCAGGCTGACGTTTCGGTAGTTCAAAACCCCTGCATCTGTGGCACTATAGGGCTGATCCACCCAAGTCTGGCCGATAGGGACGAGCGGATCATTGGTATAGCCCAGGTTGAGCGGCTTTTCGGGCTGAGGAAAGGCTACAAACAGCATTTGCAGGGTTTGCTGTAACCCGATTTCCGCCGACAGCCGGATATCCTTGACGGTGGGGCCAAAAGTCGTACGGCGGAGGAGGTGGGCAGCCTGGGATTTTGTCCATGGCCCGGTGTAAGGGGTCAGTCCTCCGCTTACAGGAAGGGTGTCCATTTGGGCAGTACTGCCTTTTTGCCCGGGCTGCCCTTTGCTTCCGCCAAAAAACATGGAAAGGGTGGTTCTCCGATCTATTTGCATAACAGGTGCTTTTATTAACTTTGGCAACGTTCTCGACAAATCCGACGATTGGCTGCGAAAACCTTCATAATCTGAACCAGGGTTTTCCCGTTTATGGAGTAAGCGGGCTGAGGGGTAAGGGGGGGGCAGTGGTGGTATACAAAGCCACTTTCTTTAGACGATCTAAAATTAAAAAGTTTAATTCTAACTTCGAAAAAATCTGTTAATTTTGAACAGATGAGAAAAAAAATATGATTAGTGCATGTATCTTGGATCTGGAGGGGGTTATCCTGGAACCCGGCAGGCTGCCGGATCTCCCACCGGATTTTAGTCAATGGGTGCCAGGCGGCCGGGAGGATTCCGAATGGTTGAAAGAGGTCCATCATTTGATGCCCGACGACCTGCGGGACGGGGTATTCATTTTTATCAAAGAGCTTAAGAACAAAGGGCTGAACCTTGCGGCGGTATCCTGCTGTCCCCATTTGCGGGAAATCCTGAACCGTCTTCAGGTGAGGCACTATTTTCATGCTTTTCTTGAAGGTGGGAGTGTTGGGCCCGAGGCGCAGATGTACAGCAGGGCGGCAGCGGCACTTGGGGTGTCCGCCTCGCGGGTGGTGGTATTTTCTGCGACAGGGGCAGGGGTGGAAGCAGCGATAGCGGCTGGGTGCAGGACGGTGGGTATCGGCGACGCAGAAACGCTCTTCAGCGCCGATTTATCCCTGCCGACTCTGGAGCGTGCCCGGTTCTCAAAAATCCTCTCTGCAATCGGGGAAGAAGAGGAATAATATTTTTTTGCACCCTGTAACCTAGGCGTATTGTGGTGGAGCCCAAAATAACAGGCTGGCATATCATAGAGCAAGGATTCAATCCTGACCGGCAGCGCTGGGCAGAGCGTATCTTCAGCCTTGGGAACGGCGTAATGGGGCATAGGGGTTCTTTTGAAGAAACTTACAGCGGTGAAAGTTATGCGGCCAGTTATCTGAGCGGGCTTTCTGCGCAGGAGCCTTTTGATCAGCGACCTTTCTTTCCCGGTTATCCTACGCAGCGGGCGGTATTAGCCAATGCACCGGCCTGGATTGGCCTCGGGCTCGAATTCGATGGCGAGTCCCTGGATCTTGCCCGGTGCGAAGTCCTCCATTTCGAGCGGATATTGCATTTGAAGGAAGCCCTGCTGGAACGTTCCTTTACGGTGCGGATGCCTTCTGGACGGAAGGTGGCTGTCGTGGCCCGGCGTTTTTGTAGTGCAGCGGACAGGGACCTCGGTGTCCTGCAGTATATCGTGCAGCCCCTGGATTTCTCCGGCACCCTTGCATTGACTACAGGTGTGGATGCCAATATCGAAAGGGGAGGGGATGAAGCGGCCGTTGCACAATGGGCAGAGGTAGAAGCCAGGCAAAGCCGTACCCAGGCATATCTGCTGGCCGAAAACAAACAGTCGGGCGTTCTGGTGTGCTCGGGTATGAAACTTGCCATCTTGCTCAACGGTACTGCCACGGAGTACCATTCTTTTCGGATTCAACGCGACCGGTATGCGGGTCTGAGTGTAGATATGCCATGTAAAAAAGGTGATCGCATCGAAATCATAAAGTTTGCAGCCTATGCGACGGCCCATCAGGATAAAGATCCCGCTGCCTTGTTTGGCCGATGCCGGCGTACGTTGCGCACGGCGGCACGTGCGGGATTTCCGGCCCTGTTCAAAGCTCATGCCGATATTTGGGCTGCTTCCTGGGGTAGTGCCGATATTCAGATAGAAGGGCAAGGCGAAGCCCAGGAGGCAATCCGATTCAGCGTTTTTCATTTACTCCAGGCTTATCATGGCAACGATGAGCGCCTCGGTATCGGGGCTCATGGGCTTACCGGGGATAAATATGGTGCTGCCGCTTCCTGGCCCTCGGATATTTTCCTCCCTCCATTCTATGCTGCAGTGGACAAGCCGCAGCTGGCGAGAAGCCTGTTGTTCAACCGTTACCGGCAACTGCCAAGGGCGGGCCAGGCAGCAATGGTGATGGGTTTTCAAAAAGGCGCCGTGCTGTTCCCTTTTACAACGCTGGATGGCGAAGAGGCCACCGCGCAATGGGAGCTGACTTTCGAGGCTGTCCACCGCAATGCCGCTGTCGCCTATGCCGTTTATCGCTATGCTTTACAGACGGGCGACCGGGACTATCTGCATACCTTCGGCCTGGAAACCCTGGTGGGTATTGCGCGTTTTTGGGCGCAGCGGGTGCAATTGTCCCATGAACGCGACAAATATGTGCTGCAGGGGGTGACGGGGCCCAATGACTACGAGGTCAACGTCAATAATAACTGGTACACGAATTACATGGCCGCCTGGTGCCTGCGCTTCGCTGCCGAAATCGTCACTGAAGCCGCGCAGGCTGCTGCAACCCCTGCCGATCCGGCATTCGAAATGCCTGCACCAGAAGAAACTGCCCAGTGGTTGGAAATAAGCCAGGAGATCTGGCTCCCCTTCGACCAGGAGCATGGTGTTTTTCTTCAGCAGGAGGGCTTTTTGCAAAAACAGCACCTGCGTAGGTCAGATATAGCCCCCGCTGATATACCTCTTTGGAAGCACTGGACCTGGGACCGCATCCTCAGATCACCCTTTTTACGGCATGCCGATGTCCTGCTGGTATTTTTTTTGTTCGAAAATGAATTCACAGAAGAACAACTGTCCAGACATTTCGATTTTTATGAACCGTTGACAGTGTATGAATCCGGCCTGGCCTTTGCCGTACACGGATTGCTTGCAGCCCGGATGGATAGGCGGGAGATGGCCCATTCCCTCATTATGCGTGCCTTGCGGCTCGATCTCGACGATTGGGGAGGAGATACAAAAACAGGGTGCGATCTCCCTGCAATGGGCGCAGCGTGGTGGTCGGTGATATTCGGTGTCGCAGGGCTTTCCACAGAGGATACAGGGATTTCTTTGCGCCCCTCGCTTCCTTTTTGCTGGAAATCTTTGCGTTTTCCTTTTTGCTACCGAAATTGCCGCCTGCAAATCCATATCACCAAAACCCAGTGTCATCTGGTGAATCTAAGCGGACAGGATTTAGCGGTAAAAGTATTTCAAAAACCCTACACCCTGCCCGCCTGGGGAGAGATCATCGCACTGAATGCCGAACGCTTATAAATAAGTGATTAATAAACATCATACGTTATGAAAATGCGAATTTTTGGTTTGACTCTACTGATTTTAGCTTTGGGGCTGGCTGCTTGTAAAAAAGATGCCAAAAACGCCGGCAGCCCGGCAGGTGTCGCAGGGGGAAATCCCCAAAGCCCAATGGGTACCAGGGTAGGCTCCGCTGCCCCGCCCCTCACCCAGCCAAATTCCCGCGAAACCCAGTTGCTTACCCGCAATATCTGGGTAGCCGAATTTTATGTGCTCCCGGGAGGAGAAGGTAAGCTGATCCCCTCCAGGGAAAATAAAGGTCTTTGGTGGCAGTTTAACATGGACGGAACCTATGCCGGGGGCCAATGGGACAAACAACTGGACTACGGTACCTGGACCTGGCGCCCTGGCAGCAGTCAGTACGATAAAAGCGGGATACTCTTCGTTGATTCCGCTACGGACGATATGCGCGATGCCGAGTTCCAAATGCAAGGGATCGAATCCACCGGAGATGTCATGTCCTGGGTCAAAACTGAAAACTACGGCGACCGTCAGGCGGCGTTGCTGAAAGTAATCCAGATGCTCAGCTTACCAACAAAAAAACAGTTTGGGGTCGAATAGGGGCGGGGGAAAGAGGCTGTCCTGTAAGTCCTGGGGTGTGTAAAAAGAATTTTGCCGCCAAAGGCGGTAAAATTAAATTTTTATGAGGCTGTCTATGAAGGCCTCCGGCCTTTTTACACAACCCCATTCTTTCCGGGCAGCCCCCGATAGTCGGGCATAGCGGCAATCACCGCTATGCCCAACCCTGCAGATATCCCCATGCCGTGAATTTGATGAAAAAATTGATTCAATTATTTTTTAAAAAAGCAATATGTGCATCTTGAATAGAAAACAATTCGTGCTGTTCCTCGCTGCTGTTATTGTAGCAGTGAGCCTCTGGGGCTGTAAAAAAAGCCCCGCTTCGGTAGGCGTTGATACGATCGAAGCAAGTCCCCGTGACTGGATTAAGAGCGCGACGATTTACGAAGTCAATATCCGGCAGTTTTCCCCTGAAGGAAATTTCGCCGGTGTTGCACAACAGCTGCCCCGCTTAAAGGAAATGCAGGTGGATGTCCTCTGGCTGATGCCGATTTTCCCCATCAGCACGACGAAACGCAAAGGTACTCTGGGCAGCTACTACGCAGTATCGGATTATCTGCAGGTCAATCCAGACTATGGTACCATGGACGACTTTAAATCCCTCGTGAACCAGATCCATGCCCAGGGTATGAAGGTCATCCTCGACTGGGTGCCGAACCATACCGGATGGGACCATGTGTGGATGAAAAAACACCCTAAATTTTATACCCGCGATACAAAGGGAAAGATGACAGATCCTCTGGATGAAGCGGGTAAAAGTATGGGCTGGACGGACGTGGCCGACTTGAATTACGACAACCCGGAATTGCGCAAGGCTATGACGGACGCGATGCTTTTTTGGGTCAATACCATAGGCATAGATGGTTTTCGTATGGATGTGGCCGAAATGGTACCAATGGATTACTGGCGTCAGGTAATCCCCCAGCTTAGATCGGCCAACCCGGCCATCATGATGCTCGCTGAATCCGAATACCCGCCACACCGAAACGAAGGGCTCTTCGATGCTACTTACGGATGGTCGCTGCACCACCTCCTGAAAGATGTTGCACAGGGAAAAAAAGGGCCTGCCGATATCGAGGCGTGGCTTAAAGCCGACCGTACCAAATTTCAGAAAGGCTTTCACATGAATTTTGTTACCAACCACGACGAAAACTCCTGGAGCGGTACTGAAGAAGAGCTTTTTGGCCCGGCAAAAAATGTCCTGGCGTTGCTGGCATTTACTTTGGATGGTATGCCCTTGCTGTATAGCGGTCAGGAAGCCAATCTCAACAAGCGGCTCAAGTTTTTTGAAAAAGATCCTATCGAATGGGGGGATTATGGCCGTACCCGGTTTTTTTCCTACCTCTTTGGCCTAAAACACCGGCAGCCTGCATTGTGGAATGGCGAAGCAGGGGGTGAGCCTATGCGCGTGAAAACCAACAGCGATGATCATGCTTTTGCGTTCAAGCGGGAAAAAGGCAACAACCGGGTAATCGTACTGCTCAATCTGAGCGGGGAAACCCGGGAGGTCGCTCTGCAAGACCCGGGGATCGAAGGTAAGTACCGCGATGTATTCGGCGCTTACGATATTATCATAGCCGAAAATGTTTCGTTTGTTATGCAGCCGTGGGGGTATGCGATTATGGTGCAAAACCCCGATCTCGCCCCCGGGAATTAACTACCTAAAATCCATACGATGAAAACAAAACCTGTACTTTCTTTTTGGGATATCTGGAACATGAGCTTCGGGTTCCTCGGTATCCAGTTTGGCTTTGCACTGCAAAATGCCAACGTCAGCCGGATATTTGAGACCCTCGGCGGGGCTACGGATAAGCTGGCGATGTACTGGCTGGCTGCGCCGGTGACGGGGTTGGTCGTACAGCCGATTGTCGGATATTTCAGCGACCGCACCTGGCACCCGCGTTGGGGGAGGAGGAGGCCTTATTTTGCGATAGGGGCTATCCTGGCTACAATTACCTTATTCCTGATGCCCAATTCGCCGTCGTTGTTCTTTGCAGTGGGCATGTTGTGGATTATGGATTCGTCCATCAATATTTCTATGGAGCCGTTCCGGGCTTTCGTAGGGGATAACCTGCCCTCAGAGCAGCGCGCGATGGGCTTTGCTATGCAGAGTTTTTTCATCGGTATCGGTGCCGTGGTGGCTTCTGCTCTTCCCTGGGTGTTCACGAATTGGATGGGGATACCCAATACGGCACAGGAGGGTGCTATCCCCCCTTCTGTGAAGTGGTCTTTTTATATTGGTGCTTTAATCTTCCTGTCGGCAGTGATGTGGACAGTTTTGCGTTCCCGGGAATACGACCCGGAGACACTGGCATCGTTTGAAGAAAAAACGGTGGCCTCGTCTGTTGCAGGGGACGTACAGCAGCAGGGCGACCCTGTCGTTCAGGGGAAACGGCAGGTGGCCATAGGTGGTTTCGCACTGTTCATCGGATTGCTGCTGAGTGCTCTGCTGAATAAAGTACAGGCGAGCGGCGAAGTCTATATCCTGGGAGCAGGCCTGGCCCTGTTCGGCCTGCTGATGATATTGTCCGGAACGCTCCTGCGCACCGGATCGGGGGATAATGGGTTTGTCACGATCATGAGCGACCTGCAGACGATGCCAAGGACGATGCGCCAATTGGCAGTAGTCCAGTTCTTTTCCTGGTTTGGGCTATTCGCAATGTGGATATATACGACTTCCGCGGTTACGTCCAGGATTTTCGGCAGCAGCGACCCGACTTCCGAAGCCTATAACAATGGAGCTGACTGGGTGACGGTGTGTTTCTCGGTTTACAATGGGGTGTCGGCGTTGGTGGCATTCTTACTGCCGGTCATCGCCCGCTATAGCAGCAGGAAGTTTGCGCACGCCCTGAGCCTGGTATTGGGTGCTGCCGGACTTGCATCCTTCTATATCATTAAAGATCCTCAATTGTTGCTGCTGTCCATGGTCGGGGTGGGTTTCGCATGGTCGAGCATCCTGTCTATGCCGTATGCGATTCTTACGGGTACGCTGCCCGCGCAAAAGATGGGGTATTACATGGGCGTATTCAATTTTTTTATTGTCATACCGCAGATCGTAGCTGCCTCCCTGCTGGGCTTCCTGTTAAAAAAGCTTTTTGGCGGCGAAGCCGTCTATGCCTTGCTCACCGGCGGGGTTTCTTTCGTCGTGGCGGCAATTTGTACTTTCCTGGTGGACGACCGCGATGACCCCAACCTGATAGGTTAGGCCTGGGGTTGTGTATGAAGCCTCCGGCACGTCCTTTGGCGGCTTATGCCGCCAAATAATATTTTTTCAGAGCCGCGGTTT
>JBEIGB010000042.1:0-30587 GCA_040382095.1 Lewinellaceae bacterium | reverse complement strand
GTTTGGTACCTCAAATCTATGATGCCGCTCCATTTTTATTTAATCCTCATGCCCAAAACTTGACGGCGGGAAGTATAAAAGCACTATTCGTTTTTTTGTATTCTTTTCTGGCATTTAATATTGTTAGGCCGTTAATTTCCAATAGCCGCCATCCAATTTTTGTTCGGAATTCATTGCTTGTAAAATGGGTTTTAATAGAAATAGGAATAAAGTGGTTAATGGTATGTTTTATTTTAATCAGCTTCATTTTTCATTCCTATCTGCCGCATTATGCCCAACGTATTTGGGAAGGCATCTTTTTTCTGGATTCTATATTTACCGTAGTATTTGTATTGGTGAATCCCGGATTACTACAGGGGGTAAAATGGAATGAGTCTCCGGTAAAAAGTGTGAGGGAAAAATTGCGACAAGGGAATAAGTTGCAAGTAAATGGAGAGCCAGGAACGGAGGATGACGCTGAATTTATTGAAATGAATGGGGAAAAGTCGGAAATCCTAAAGAGGATAGACGAATATATGCAGATTGAGCAACCCTTTTTGGAGCAGGATTTCAGTATAGGGAGGATGGCTGCAGGGATTGGGGAAAAGTCTTATAAAATATCGAAAGAAATTAAAGAATATTATGGAATTTCCTACACGGATCTCGTGAACAAGTATCGGTTCGATTATATGAAAGAGCAGGTTAAAATCAATGAAAAGTGGCAGCAATTTTCTATAGAGGCGATGATTTACCAGGCAGGGTTTGGCTCCCGTAACGCTTTTTATTCTGCATTCCGAAAATTACATCCGAATGTGTCGCCTACGGAGTTTTTTCATTCAAGGAATTAGTTTGGGAGATGGAGGTAAGCTGATTAGCCTTAGTTTTTAGTTTTTTGATGCCTTTCACGAAGGACATCCAGGACATCCTGGAGGCAGTTTCCTTTTGCATTAAGAAGGATCAGATAGTGGAACATCAGGTCGGCAGCTTCATTGAGAAATAAGGTCTCGTCGTTGTCCTTGGCTTCAATAACGAGTTCAACTGCTTCTTCGCCAACTTTTTGTGCAATTTTATTCAGGCCCTTTTCGAAAAGGGAGGCCGTATAGGATTTTTCCGACGGATTATCGCGCCGCTGCCGGATGATTTCCTCGAGTTGGGTCAAAAAATCGGTTGGGAGGTTTTTTTCATTAAAACAGGTATCACTGCCAGTATGGCATACGGGTCCTTCGGGGCGTACGCGCATAAGGAGGGCATCCTGGTCACAATCGCTTTTCCAATCTACCAGGTGCAGGAAGTTGCCGGAAGTTTCCCCTTTTGTCCACAAACGGTTTTTACTTCGGCTAAAGAAGGTCACTTTTCCTTCTGCGAGGGTTTTTTCAAGTGCTTCTTTGTTCATATAACCAAGCATGAGCACCTGGTGGGTCGTCGCGTCTTGTATGATAGCAGGGATTAGCCCATCCGATTTTTCGAAATTGAGTGCGTGCATGATTATCAGCGTATAGGGAGACCCTTGGTTTTTAAAAAAGTTTTGAGTTCGGGGATATCCACTTCGCGAAAGTGGAAGATGCTGGCGGCAAGGGCGGCATCAGCTTTTCCGAGGGTAAAGACGTCGAAAAAATGTTCCATGGTACCTGCGCCACCGGAGGCGATGACAGGGATGCGGAGGTTTTCAGAGATCATAGCGGTTGCTTCGAGCGCAAAGCCGTTTTTGGTACCGTCGTGGTTCATTGAGGTGAAGAGTATTTCCCCTGCGCCGCGTGATTCCGCTTCCTTTACCCAGGTCAGGAGGGTGCGTTCGGTAGGTATCCGGCCGCCATTGAGATAAACAGTCCATTGGTTATTTTCCAGTTTTGCATCTACGGCGAGGACAACGAACTGGCTGCCGAAATGCAGGGCCAGGTCTTCGAGCAGTTTGGGGTTGCGTACGGCAGCCGAATTGATGCTGACTTTATCCGCCCCGGCATCGAGCATCGCCCCGGCATCTTCGACGGAGCTGATCCCACCGCCAATGGTAAAGGGGATACTGAGGCGACGGGCGATATCCCGTGCTAGGGCGGCCATGGTTTTTCGTTTTTCATGGGTCGCAGTGATATCCAGGAAGACAAGTTCATCGGCACCCACGCTGCTGTAAAACGCACCCAGGTCAACGGGGTCGCCTGCATCCCGGAGGTTGACGAAGTTTACGCCTTTTACGGTGCGGCCATCTTTGATATCCAGGCAGGGGATAATGCGTTTGGCGAGCATATTAAAATGTACTTAAGTCTTTTAGTGAAATAGCGCCCTCGTAAAGGGCTTTTCCGATAATAGCTCCGAAACACCCGCATTCCCGAAGGTTTTCCAGCTCCTGTAAAGAGCTGACGCCCCCACTGGCGATGAGGTTTAGTTCCGGCAGGGCATCCCGTATTCTGCGATAGACGTTGAGGGCACTACCTTGCAAAAGGCCGTCTTTGGACACGTCCGTAGAAATAGCATAGCGCACGCCTTTTTCCGCGTACTGTTGGAGAAAAGGGATGAGTTCCTGTCCACTGTTTTCTTGCCATCCGCTTACAGCGATTAGTCCTTCGCGGAAATCGGCGCCGAGGATAATTGCTTCAGGTCCGAATTGTGTTAACCAGCGGAGGAAAAGGTCTTGATTTTTAACGGCGATGGTGCCTCCTGTAATTTGGCGTGCCCCACATTCAAAAGCAATACGCAGATCATCGTCAGATTTGAGCCCACCTCCAAAATCGATCCAAAGACGGGTTTTTGTGGCAATTTTTTCGAGGACGCGATAGTTGATGATGCGCTGTTCCCGGGCGCCGTCGAGATCTACGAGGTGGAGCCGTTCCAGGCCGGCATCCTCGAATGCCCTGGCGACTTCGAGGGGATCTTCGTTATAGACTTTTTTCTGCGAGAAGTCGCCCTGCGTCAGGCGCACGCACTTTCCTTCGATGATATCTATTGCGGGAATGACAAACATATCTCAGAGGGTTAAGAATCTTTCCAGAATCTGCTGGCCCACGGGGCCGGATTTTTCCGGATGAAATTGGGTGGCGAAGAAATTGTCCTTTTGCAGAGCGGCGCTGAACGGCAAGATGTAATCAGCAGTTGCGGAGGTATAAGGGCCTTCCTGGACGTAATAGCTGTGTACAAAATAGACATAAGCATTTTCCAGCTCTGGGTTAAGCCAGCTATTTGTGTGCAATTGGAGGCTGTTCCATCCGGTATGAGGTACTTTTTCACCATTTTGAGGGCGGAAAAGGCGTACTTCCTGAGGGATAATGCCGAGGCAGTTCACATCGTTTTCTTCCGAATGGCTGCAGAGCAGTTGCATACCGAGGCAAATGCCCAGTACAGGCTGGGTAAGTCCACGGATGACCTTGTCCAGGCCACTTTCCCGTAAGAACTGCATCGTTGTACTGGCCTCCCCCACCCCGGGGAAAATTACGCTTGAAGCACTGCGTATGGCATGGGGGTCACTGGTAAGTACAGCTTCTACGCCCATACGGTGTAGAGCGAAGAGGATAGATTGCACGTTGCCGGCGTTATATTGGATGACGGCGACCATAGAGAGCGTATTTTCAGGTGAAAATTGGGGGTGGCTTTACTGGATTTCCGCGATCGGCGCCCCGGTTCACAGTTTACCTTTGGTACTTGGGATTTCATTATTTCCAGGTATTCTGTTTACAGCAGACCGGATTGCCCGGGCAAGCGCCTTAAACAGGATTTCTATTTTGTGGTGTTCGTTTTCTCCTTCTGCTTTCAGGTTGAGATTGCACTGTGCCTGGTCGCTGAAGGATTTGAAAAAGTGGAAAAACATTTCTGTAGGCATCCCACCGACTTTTCCCCTTTGGAAGGTGGCATTCCAGACCAACCAGGGCCTTCCGCTAAAATCAATTGCGGCCTGGGCCAGGCAGTCGTCCATGGGGAGGATAGCGAAGCCATAGCGTTCGATACCGCGTTTGTCGCTGAGGGCAATTCGGAATGCTTCGCCGAGTGCGAGCGCGGTATCTTCTATGGTATGATGTTCATCAATATGCAGGTCGCCATTCACGTGCACCTCAAGGTTACACCCGGAATGTTTGGCGAGTTGGTCGAGCATGTGGTCGAAGAAGCCGATACCGGTATTATTCTGAGAACGGCCCTGCCCGTCGAGATCGAGACGGATACGGACTTCGGTTTCCCTGGTGATGCGGTGTACGGTTGCTGTACGTGAGCTATTGCGCAAAAATTGATAGATTTCTGACCACTCCGGGGTAATGAGTGCAAGGGAGGGTAAGAGGTATTCGGCAGACTTGAGCAAATCCGGATTGCCGTACACTTCGCTGGAATGAATCCAGATGCCTTTGGCGCCGAGATTTTTGGCCAGTTCGATATCCGTGAGTCGGTCGCCGATGACAAAAGAGTTGCTCAAGTCATAACTACCGTCGAAGAAATGGGTGAGCAACGCGGTTCCGGGTTTTCGGGTCGGGGCATTTTCATGGTCGAAGGTGCGGTCTATGATAATTTCCTTAAAAGTAACCCCTTCGTTTTCGAGTGCTTTGAGGATGGCGTTGTGTGCCGGCCAGAAATTTTCTTCTGGTAAGGAAGGAGTGCCTAGTCCGTCCTGATTGGTGACCATGACGAGCTCATAGTCGAGTTCGGCCACGATACTGGACAGATAACGGAAAACACCGGGCAGGTATTCAATTTTTTCGAGGGCATCCACCTGGAAGTCTTCGGGTTCGCGCACCAGGGTGCCATCGCGGTCGAGAAAGAGGACTTTTTTCATATCATTGGGATGTTCTGTTTGACAAGGCCGGGTGAAGGATTCAAGGGATATTATGGTTGGCCTGCTGACGTAAAAATATTCAGGGCCTGTAACAAAACAGCGTTTTCGTCAGGGGTGCCAATGGAGATACGCAGACATCCTTCGCAAAGCAATACGGAGGAACGATTTCTGACGATAATTCCATGCCGGGTCAAGAAGTCGTAGAGTTTACCGGGTGCATCCACCCTTACCAGGAGGAAGTTGGCATCGCTGGGAAAGATCTGTCGAACGAAAGGAAAGGCAGATAATGCGTTGGCGAGCCGTTTACGTTCTTCGAGCAGGACTTGAACCATTTGTTGTTTATGGCCGGGGTCCCGGATAGCCTGAAGGGCTTTTTCCTGGGAGAGCAAGTTGAGATTATAGGGAGCTTTGACCTTGTTGAGCAGGTGGATGATGGGTTCACCGGCGAAAGCCATCCCCAGGCGGATAGCGGCTAATCCCCAGGCTTTTGAAAAGGTTTGAAGGACGACGAGATTGGGAAATTCAGGCAATAAAGGCAGTGCTCCCGGGTCTTCTGAAAAGTCAATGTAGGCCTCGTCCACCACGACGATACCAGGGAACGCTTTGGCCAGTTGCCGGAGGATTTGTGGGTGAAAGGCATTTCCTGTAGGGTTATTGGGGCTGCAGAGGAAGAGGATTTTCGATTGTGGGCCGGCTGCGTTGAGGATGGCTTCCACATCTGGCTGAAAATCTGACGTCAAAGGAATTTGGCGGATTTCGACGTCGGCGATATCTGCGGCGACCTGATACATCCCGTAGGTCGGAGGGAGGATGATGATATGGTCTTGTGTGGGGATACAAAAGATGCGTACCAGAAGGTCTATTGCCTCATCGCTGCCGTTGCCGAGAAATATCCTGGAGGTGGGGATATTTTTCAGCATTGAAATTTCGGTCTTGAGTTTTTGCTGTAGGGGGTCTGGGTATCGGTTTAGGCCGTTATCGAAAGGATTTTCGTTGGCATCCAGGAAGACCCCGGCATGACCTTTGAATTCACTGCGGGCTGAGGAATAGGGGACCAGGCGCAAGATATTGGGACGGACTAATTTTTCGATTTCCATAAACTTGGATTATACTGGTTGGTTGAGGAGGCGGATGCGTACCGCGGCGGCATGAGCGTGAAGGCTTTCAGCTTCGGCCATTGCCTCAACGGTTGGGGCAATTCGTCTGAGGCCATCGGCACTCAATTCCTGGAAAGTGATTTTTTTGACAAAAGAATCGAGTGAAGCGCCACTGAAGGCACGGGCGAACCCATTGGTGGGTAAGGTATGGTTAGTACCGGAGGCGTAATCCCCGACCGATTCGGGGGTAAAATTGCCCAGGAACACCGATCCGGCATTGATGACCCTTTGCGCGAGTTGTCCGGCATTTTCGGTTGCGAGAATGAGATGTTCGGGCGCATATAAATTCACTAAATCCATGGCCTCATCTTCACTGCGGGCGATGATGGCAATACTGTGGGCAAGGGCCTGACGGGCAATTTCCTTTCGGGGCAGGGATTCCAGTTGGAGGTTGATTTCGTTTTGGACTGCGGCGACGAAGGATTCCTGCATTGCAACGAGGACGACCTGGCTGTCGGGGCCATGTTCTGCCTGTGAAAGCAGGTCGGCTGCCACGAAGGCGGGGATAGCGCTATGGTCGGCAAGGACGAGTACTTCTGATGGCCCTGCTGGCATATCAATGGCAATCCCCATACGGCTGACGATTTGTTTGGCGGTAGTGACGTACTGGTTGCCGGGTCCAAAAATTTTAAAAACCATGGGTACGGATTCGGTTCCGAATGCCATGGCGCCGATAGCCTGTACGCCGCCGATTTTAAATACGCGCCGTATGCCTACAGCTTCTGCGGCAAATAAGATGGCGGGATGAACGGTCCCGTCCGGCGATGGGGGTGTACAGAGTATGATTTCGGGGCAGCCGGCCAGTACTGCGGGTACTCCGAGCATCAGTACACTGGAGAACAGCGGAGCCGTACCACCGGGCACATAAAGTCCAACTTTTTGAATGGGTACACTTTTCCGGCTACAGCGTACACCGGGCATAGTTTCCACTTCCATTACCGGCATAGCTTGTGCGGCATGGAACCGTGCGATATTTTCCTTAGCGACCAGAATAGCCTGCCTGAGGGAATCATCGAGGGCATTGCGTGCCGCTTCGAATTCCTGCGGCATGACTTCTGGTTCCTGGATTTGGGCTTGATCGAAGCGGGCGGTATAGCGCCTCACTGCGGCATCTCCCTGTTTGCGGACATCGTCGAGGATAGTAGAGACGACCAGGTCGAGGTTCTGTATTTCCAGGGAAGGCCTTGCCAGGATTTCGGCCCAGGAGTTGCGATCCGGGTGAAAATAAGTTTTCATGATAAATATAGTTAGAGGATCATTTTTTCAATTGGGACGATGAGAATACCCTGGGCGCCATGGGCTTTGAGCTCGCCGATAATTTCCCAGAAGCGTTCTTCACTGATAACGGTATGGACGGAGCTCCAGCCGGATTCGGCGAGGGGCATAATCGTTGGGCTTTTCATTCCGGGCAGGATTTTGACAATTTCCGGAAGTTTGTCGTTGGGGGCATTCATGAGGAGGTATTTATTGCTGCGTGCTGCGAGGACGGATTTCAGGCGAAAGAGCAGTTGGTCCCGGAGTGCGCATACGGCTGGCGTTATTTTTGGGCCGCTGACCAGCCATGCTTCGGAGCGGAGCAGGATTTCCTTTTCTTCGAGATTATTCATGAAGAGGGTATTTCCAGAGCTGACGAGGTCGCAAATTGCATCTGCGAGGCCAATATTAGGGGCAATTTCGACGGAGCCGGAGATTTCATGAATATCGGCTTCTACCCGGTTGGTTTTCAGAAAATTCTGAAGGGAGTTTGGGTAGGAAGTAGCGATACGTTTTCCATGCAGCCATTCCGTGCCTGGATAGGCGGTCCCTTTGGGTATGGCGATGGAGAGGCGACAATGCGAAAAACCCAGCGGCAGGAGCATTTCCAGGTTGCGGCGCGATTCGATGACGGTATTTTCCCCGAGTATGGCGATATCCGCAATACCGTCGGCTACATAGGCGGGGATATCGGAGTTGCGCAGGTAATAGAGTTCCAGAGGAAAATTTCGTGCAGCGACTTTCAGGGAGTCTTTGCTTTCGGCAACTTTAATACCGCATTCCCGCAGGATTTGGAGAGAGTCTTCGAGGAGGCGGCCGGACTTCTGGACGGCGATTTTCAGCGTCGTATCCATGATTGAAGATTTGTTTAAGTACTTCGATATCAAATATGTTCAGCGGCTCGAGGCAAAAAAAAAGAGGCCTGCCGGCAAATGGCAGACCTCTTTTTGAGTAAAAACCCACGACATCGTCACCACTTGCACAGGCAAGCATAAGAATGATGATGATGATGGTGCGTAATCAGCATATCGCTTAACTTTTGTGGTACGGGGCGGAATTGAACCGCCGACACCAGGATTTTCAGTCCTGTGCTCTACCAACTGAGCTACCGTACCGCTTTTTAATCAAAGCGAGGGCAAAGATAAGGGTTAAAATTATTAAGTGCAAGGCTGATAAGAAAAAATCCCAATTATATTTGAGGTAAATTGGTGAGGGGCGTTATCAAAGTAAAATACTTTTACACAATCCCATTTTGTACCTTAGACGATTGGGATACGAATAAAACAGCAGAATGCCTTCGAGAATACTTGCAATGTTTTTTGGGTCTATTACTGCCGCGATGTTGTTCCTGGGTTTCCGTGGCGAAGACCATTTTGCGTCCTATGCTGTTCCGCCGGGGGTATTACTTGCGGTCATCCTTACGTTCAGCCATCAGGTTAACTGGTGGTGGTACCGTCGTTTTCCGCCGGATATAGATGAGGGGGGGCGTCGTTTTTTAGAGCGGTTTTACCGGCCCTATCTGCGCCTGGAGGAGGAAGCACGTAGGGTATTCCGGCAAAAGGTGGCATTATTTCAGATGGCGCTGGAATTTAGGGAGCAGGGTATAGAGCAGCGTTTACCGGAGGACTTCAAGTTGATTGTGGCGGTGAGTGCGGTGGTATTGACGTACCGGGAAGACCATTTTTTGCTTCCTAAATTTCCGGTTATTGTGGTATATAAGGGCCCTTTCCCATCGCTGCAGTACCCGGAGTTATTCCATGCCTCTGAATTATATGAAGAAGATGGGGTGCTGCTTTTTTCAGCGCAACATCTGATGAAGGGATTTACGGAGCCGGAGAGGTACTACGATATTGCCTTGCATGAGTGGGCAAGGGCTTTTATCCTCTCCTATCCTGAGCGGCCCTGGCCGGAGCCGGGGGAAGAGACCTGGTATTTACTGGAGCGCGTCAGTGGGTTTGGGAAAGCAGCGCTGCAAGCGTATGTCAACCGGCCGGATCTGGAACTGCTGCCTGTTGCGATGGTGCATTACGTTCATTTTTCTGAACGGTTTGGGGAATATCTTCCGGAACTGAAAGCGGGTATTGACAGGTGTCTGAAGATGGGGGGATTTCCTTGAGATAACGGGTTTGTTTTTTATCCTGGATCCTGGAATGTTAATAATTGTATATTATAACATAGCAGGTAATTTCCGGCAATACTCGTGCAAAATTTGATAAGCCAATTCTTTCCAATGATATGATAAACCGTCGTCAATACCTTCAGACTTGTTTCTCCGGCAGCCTGGTACTCTTATTTCCAAAGGCTGTTCGTTCGGCTTTTTACAGACTCGATACCGCTGTAAAGTTGGGATTAATTGCAGATCTACACCAGGACCTTATCCACGATGGCCTCGAACGCCTGCGGGGATTTGTACATGCAATGAAGGAAGCGCGACCCGATGCCACGGTTCAACTCGGTGATTTTGCAATACCGAAGGCTGAAAATGAGCCCATAATCAATCTCTTTAACCAAAGTAGTCGGGTTCCATTGCATGTAATCGGTAACCACGATACCGATAGTGGCTTCACAAAAGCACAGTGTATTGCTATGTGGGGTATGCCGGCACGATATTATGCGAAGGATGTACAAGGGATACGCCTGCTGGTTCTTGATGGGAATGAAACGGGGTCACCTAAGTTTAAGGGAGGGTATGCGAGTTACATCGGGGTTGAACAGCGCAACTGGTTGCAAGAAGCACTGGCATCGGCTACTGGTCCGGTAATCGTATGTTCTCATCAGCCTTTGGCCGGACCCTTAGCAGTGGACGATGCTGACGAGGTGCAGCGCATTCTCGGGGAGTTTCCAAAGAAAGTATTGCTTGCCATCAACGGGCATTCGCATGTGGATTATCTGACGCGCATACAAGGCATTCCCTACCTCCACCTGAATTCTGCTTCGTATTTTTGGGTTGGGGAAAAGTACAGGCACGCGACCTATTCCGCTGAAATCATGGAAAAATACCCTTTTGCTGCGCTAACCTGTCCCTATCGCGATAGTCTTTTTGCTATTCTTACTGTGGACCCTGCGAATCAGGTAATCCGGCTTAAAGGGCGACAGAGTAGCTGGGTAGGACCCTCTCCGGCACAACTTGGTTCGGAGCCCTACCCTGATCTCTTTCCGGGAGGGGAGATTGCGGCACACATCCGCCATCGGGATATAGGGTGAGGCTGTCTCACAAGTCCTTTGGCGCCGCAGGCGGCAGAATACTTATTAGACACCCCCTTTCGCAGTACTGATATAGACTACGCCTGCCATTACGAGCAGGGTGCCCATGAGTTGCCAGAAACCAAACCCTTCGCCCAGGAACCAATATCCCAGGCCGATAGTGGCTACAGGTCCGATGCTTGCGATAATGGCGGCATTACCAGGTCCTATCCGCCGTACACCCTCACTGACTAAGAAAGTAGGCAAGACGGTTGACAGGATGGCCATGAGGAAAGACAACCCATATACCTGTGGGGGGTAGTGCCATAATTTCCATTGGAACTGGATACCATGGTGGAGGATAATAGCCACTCCCGCTACGCTGATGGCAAGCGAGGTGTAGCGCAAAGTACCAAGTTTGGGCAGCAGGGAGGCGGTTCCAATGAGGTAAACGGCATAGGATACAGCGCTGAGAAATACCAGGAAGGCGCCCCAGGGAATATTGCTTCCCGCCAGCACTTCTGCACCATCCAGAAATGCTACGCTGATGCCCAGATAGGTGAGCACGAGTGCGACCAATTGGGTGGCCGTGATTTTTTTCTTGAATATTACAGCAGAAAGCATCAATACGATCGTTGGATATACGAAAAGGATGAGCCTTTCCAGCGAAGCAGTAACGAATTGAAGCCCCATAAAATCGAACAGGCTTGCGAAATAATAGCCCAATAGGCCGTATATCAGGATTTGCCCCCATTCTTTTCTGCGCAGTCGGGCCTCCGGCATATTTTTGGGGCGGGCATACCAGGCGACAGCCAGGAAGAAGGGCATGGCGAAGATCATGCGCAGCGTGAGCAGGGAGGTACTGTCAATATCATACCGGTAGGCCAGCTTGATGATGACGGCTTTTGCAGAAAAGCACAGAGCACTGATAAAAATCAGGAGTGCTGCAATCCAGCGGCTGGATTGGACGGGGGAAAGATTCAAGGCTGCGCATTTTTGATCAGTCCATCCTGGATAAGCTGTGCGGCCTGGTCCAGCAAGGTCTCCCTGACGGGACGGTAGCGCAGGTTGAATTGTTCCACGGCTTTACGGTTGTCAAACAGGGGTTTAAAGCCTATATTATCCTGGACGTATTTGCGGGTAAATCCAATTTTGGGGGCCATGAGCCAGAGGAGCCATTTGGGTATTTCCCGATTAGGTAGCGCAAAACGCCCGGAATATGCTTCGTTGAGGATTTTTGCCATTTCGAGCATACTGAGGGTTTCGTTACACAGGATGTGCCGTCCTTCGGCAGCAGGGGTGAAGCCGGCCAGGATATGTGCCTGGGCAACATCGCGGACGTCCACGACACCAAAATACATTGCGGCGGTTCCGCTTTTAAAAGAGCCGCTGAGGAGGCCGCGCACAAATCCTGTGCTGGTAGAATCGGTGCGGCGGCTTCGGGAGGGCCCCAGTACAAAGGCGGGGTTCATGGCGATGAGGTCCCAGCGCATCTGTTGCCCGACCATATTCCAGGCTTCTTTTTCTGCCAGGGTCTTGGAGAACGAATAGGGCTGATGCTGGAGGTTGGAGCTGAGGTTCCAGGCATCTTCTGTAAAAGTATGGTTGGGTTGATCTTCTATTTCGCGGGCATCGCCAAAAATTGCGGCGACGCTGGAGGTGAGCACGACCCTTTTAACGGAAGGGGTTTCTTCCACAGAAAGGAAGACGTTGCGGGTACCTTCCAGGGCGGGGTCGATGAGCTCGCGCTGAGCGTCTTTCACTCCGTTGATTTTAAAGGGAGAAGCGGTGTGGAACACTAGTTCGCAACCCTCCATCGCCTTTTGGAAAGAGCCGTGCCGCAGGAGGTCTGCTTCAAACAACGCGAGTCGTCCTTCATATTGTTTTGCCATATCTTCGAGATGGGAGAGCCGCTCTTTTTGGGCGAGGCTGCGCACGGTACCGCGCACGCTGTATCCCTTTTCCAGTAAATATTCGATAATCCACGAAGCGATATATCCCCCTGCCCCGGTAACAAGGATTGGTTTGGAACTGTCAATGATGCGCATGGCGAGAAAATTTATAATTTAGAGCGGTGAAAAGGCTTTTGCCTTCTATCTGACAACATCCGGGAGCCGGACTGGTTGAGCTGGGGGCATGGTTTTTTGGGGTTCTATGATTCTGTACTGTCCTTTGGTGATTGGGCCTGAGCGCCAAGAGAAGCTATGGGAAGATCAAAAAGTTTAATAAATAAGTACTTTATGAAGAAGAATTTTTTAAAATCAGGAGGATTAATTTTCAGTTTTTTGGCGTGCGCTTTTTCATTGCACGCTCAGGTGAGGCCCTTTGAAGCGCGGATAGATTCCCTGCTGCGGGTGATGACGCTGGAGGAGAAAGTTGGCCAGATGAACCAGTATAATGGTTTTTGGGATATTACAGGGCCTGTTCCGACGGTTGGGGACGCTGCTTTGAAATATGCAAATTTGGAAAAGGGGCTGGTGGGGTCTATGTTGAATATCCGGGGTGCCGGGCAAGTGCGGAAGATGCAGGCATTGGCCCTCAGTGGGTCGAGGCTTGGGATTCCATTGATTTTTGGTATGGATGTCGTTCATGGATATAAGACGATGTTTCCGATACCCCTGGCGGAGGCGGCGAGCTGGGACCTTGAGGCGATCGGGCAATCGGCGCGCGTGGCGGCAGTGGAGGCCTCTGCCGCAGGGATCAACTGGACCTTTGCGCCGATGGTGGATATTTCCCGGGATCCCCGCTGGGGGCGGGTGATGGAGGGTGCAGGCGAAGACCCTTATCTGGGGTCGAAGATTGCGGCCGCACGCGTCAAAGGATTTCAGGGAGACGATCTTGCTGCGCACAATACAGTCGCAACCTCTGTCAAGCACTTTGCGGGTTATGGATTTTCAGAAGCTGGCAAAGATTATAATACGGTAGATGTGGGTACATCCACGCTTTACAACATCATTCTGCCGCCTTTCCATGCCGCTGTAAAAGCAGGCGCCCGTACGGTGATGAATTCCTTCAATACCCTGAACGGTATTCCTGCTACTGCAAACGCATTGCTTCAGCGCGATATCCTGAAGGGTGCATGGGGTTTTGAGGGTTTTGTGGTTTCGGACTGGAGTTCCGGTCTTGAAATGATCAACCACGGGTACGCACGAGATCTTAAGCACGTCGCCGAGCTGGCAGCAAATGCGGGTTCGGACATGGATATGGAATCATACGCATATATTACCCATTTAAAGGCGTGTGTAGAGGAAGGAAAAGTAGGGATGGGGGTAATAGACGATGCCGTGCGGAGGATTCTACGGGTAAAATTCGAACTGGGCTTATTTGATGATCCTTACCGGTATTGTAACGAAGAGCGGGAAAACGCACTGCTTTACCACCCCGATCATCAGGCGGCAGCCCTGGACATGGCCAAGAAGTCTATCGTTTTACTCAAAAATACAGCCAATCTATTGCCTTTGAGCAAGAATGCCAGTAAAATCGCGCTCATTGGCGCCCTGGCAGAGGATAAAAACAGCCCACTGGGTAATTGGCGTGGAGCTGCTGATGATTATTCTGCGGTATCTGTTTTGGAGGGCGTGCGCAAATATATTCCCGGTGTGCGTTATGCCAAGGGTGCTGAGGTAGCACTCGGAACGACTGAATTCATCCGAAAAGTAGCGATCAACGAGACGGATAAAAGCGGGTTTGCCGAGGCAATCAAAGCGGCCAAAAGTGCAGAGGTGGTGATTATGGTACTGGGAGAGCATGGGCTACAGTCCGGAGAAGGCCGTAGCCGGGCAAATCTGGATTTGCCGGGAGTTCAGCAGGAGTTACTGGAGGCGGTGTATAAAGTCAATAAAAATATCGTCCTGGTGCTGATGAACGGCAGGCCCCTGGCGATTACCTGGGCGCAGGAGCACATTCCGGCAATCGTTGAAGCCTGGCACCTGGGTTCACAAAGTGGTAATGCCATTGCGCAAGTCCTTTTTGGGGATTATAACCCCAGCGGGAAGCTTCCCATGACCTTTCCAAGAAGTGTCGGGCAGATTCCTTTGTATTATAATGCATTCAGCACCGGGCGGCCTGGTCCGCAGGAGCTCGTATTCTGGGCGCATTATAACGATGAGGCGAATGCTCCGCTCTACCCTTTTGGCTACGGATTGAGTTATACGACGTTTGAATATACTGATCTGGCGATTAATCCGAAAGGCCAGGGCGATTTTGAAGTCCAGGTCACGGTAAAGAACACCGGGCCACGCGCCGGGGAAGAAGTGGTACAGCTCTATATCCAGGACAAGGTTGCTAATATTGTGCGTCCGGTGAGGGAGTTAAAAGGGTTCAAAAAGATTGCACTTGAACCCGGCGGAACGCGGCAGGTAAAGTTTGAAGTCGGCGAAGAGGCCCTGGGGTATTTCGACAATGCCGGAAAATTTGTCGTGGAGCCCGGGGAATTTGAGGTGATGGTAGGCGGAAATTCCCAGCAGGGTTTGAAGGGGAAGCTGGCACTAATGGCACTCCCTAAAAATTGAGCAGGAATTCGGTCAGGTTGGCATCGGCTTCCATTTGTAATTTTCGCCGCAGGCGGTAGCGGCTGATTTCTACACCGCGGAGCGAAATGTTGAGCAGGGGGGCGATCTCTTTAGAGGAAAGGTTCATTCTGAGGTAGGCGCAAAGCTTTTGATCGCGCGGAGTGAGTTGGGGATAGCGTTCGCGGAGTCGCCTGAGGAAGTCGCTGTGGACCTGGTCGAAGTGGAGGGCAAATTGCTCCCAGTCGGCGTCGAGTTGGGCGTCTTCGGCCAGTACACGGGTAAGTTTTTGCAGAGCCTTTCGCGTATGGGGTTCTTCACAAGCTTCGGCGACGCGCTGTAGGTCCTCCCGGATTTTATTGAGGATTTCCCCTTTCTGGAGCAAGTGCAGGGTTGTAGCGCCGAGTTCCTTGTTTTTGTGGGCGATTTCTGCTTGTAGCTTTTCCTGGCGGATTTTATGGAGTTCCTGGTGAGCTGCTTCGGTATGTCGTTGTTGGGCTTCTACTTTTCTGCGGTGTTCATCGCGTTCTTTGGCGATTTTTTTTCTGGGAGCAACTACCAGTATGATGAGCAGAGAGATCAATATTAAGCAGTAAATGAGTATGGCTAAAGTGCTGGCATACCAGCGGGGCAAGATCTCAAACCGATAGATCGTGGAGCTTGTTTCCGGATGATTAGATAAGCGGGCTTTTACCTGAAATTCGTATTTCCCTGGCTGGAGGTTGGCATATTCTTTTTCGGGTTTTTCGTTCCAATCCGACCAGTCTGTATCAAAGTCGGTCAGTTTCCAGGCATATTGCAGGTCATCATGGCTGCCGTACCAGGGAAAGGAGAACCGGAATTTGAGATTGTTAAGTTTGTGATAAGGTATTTTTACCGGATAGCCAGTAGGGAGCTGCCGCATATTGGGTCCGTCGAGGGAAACTTCCCGGATGAGGATACGGCCTGAGGGCTTGTGGCGGTTTTTTCGATCGTAAAAGATGAACCCTTTATCTGTTCCAAATAAAACCTGTTGTCGGTTGATGGGCATGATGAGTTCGAATCCCGGGAGGAGTTTATCTTTGAGGAAAGGGATTGTACGTTTTTGGTAGGACTTTGAAGCAGAGCGGTGAACGGGCTCTAGATAGCCGACTTCGCTATCTGCTGCAAACCAGATTTCCCCGTTGTACCCTTCGCGGAGGTATCGAACGCGGGTGGGCGGAGGAAAAAAATCATTGAGGAGAGGGTAAATTTCAAAAGTTTCGCGCAGGTGGTCATACCGAAATATTCCTTTTTCCGTTGCGAAAGCGACCTCCTGGCCAATTTTGAATACGTGGTTGAAATTATTGGAAGGCAGCCCATTTTTGACATTAAAAAATGTTATTGCGGCATCCTGAAAATCTTCGGAGAATATTACCCGGTACACTCCGCGATAAGGGTGAGCAACCCAGAGCATACCCGAATTTTCCATGGCCATGATACGGCAGGACTCGTCCAGGCCGGGGTATTTTTTAATCATGCGCCAGTCGTTGCCAGATTTTTGAAACAGGTAAAGCCCATGATATCCCCCGCCGATGAGTATATCCTGACGGCCTTCAGGGGAGACGAACGTCCATGCTCCGGGATAGTCTCCGATGGGTGCTGCTACTCGTTCTGTCCCAATTTTGAAAGGCCCTTCGTGGTGGCCCATGAATAATTGCCCATTTATGCGGTGCAGGCCCCAGACTTGCCCCTGGGTATTCTGTACCCGTTCGAAATCAGCATTTGCAAGATAGCCGCCGGGGGGATAGCCGGCGGCATAAAGTCCATTATTAGTTCCAAAATAGGCTTGAGCGGCGTTTATTTCTGCGCAATAGGCGGCACCTTCTAACTGGCCATCTGGAAACAGATAGGAGAACGGAGAGTTAACCATCACATAGCCAATGCCATTGTCTGTCCCGGCCCACAAATTCCCCTGATAGTCGGTAAAAAGGCTTAGGATACTATTATTTTGAAGGCCGTTGAATTTGTTGATGATAATTTTTGGTTTGCGCTGATCCAGAATGAGGATTCCACCCTGTGAGGTGCCAAGTGCAATTTTCCCATCGCGAAGTAGAGTAGCGGTATAAATCCGGTTTTCGTCCAGAAAACGGTCCACCGTGGTTTTCCAGGGGATAAGCTCATTGCTGCCGGTAAGCGCCCAGATGCCACCTTTCTGGGTAGTGATGAGTAAAGTGTCACCCGCCCAGGGGAGGAGGGCAGAGATGACACCGATATCCCCGGGAAGTTTACACACGGGTTTTAGCATATTTTCATTGATGAACTCGACCAGCCCTTTTTCACGATCCTGCAACAGGATGCGGTCGTTTACTTTTCCAAGAAACAGAAATCCAGCATCTGGGAAGTAAGGATAGAAGGTCTTTTTTTTCCATAAGAGAAGGATATTTTCTGCCTGGAAGAGTACTGCGCCGCCGGGCGTTATTTCTATGTTCCAAATGTCGGCGACTGTGCGCACGGATGCTGGCAAAGAATGACGAAGCGAGTGGTATTCCATTAATCCGTCAGCATTCGCCTGGAAGTAGCCGAGTTCGCCTTGTGCTCCGGCCCAGACTTTTCCTGAATTAGTACAAGCGATCGAACGCAGGATTGTTTTATTGGCTACCGGTGTGATATTCCAATGATTCCCATCGAAGGTCATCAGCCCATTGTTGTTGGCTACATATAGGATACCGGCGCTGTCCTGTCGGATATCCCAGTTTTGGGTACCGCCTTTGTAGTCGTTTTTTGAAAAATTTAAAGAAAAAGGTACACCTTGTGCCTGGGCCAGTATGGGAAAAAGCCAGGTTACCCCCAGTAGCCAAAACCGGAAAGGCGAGTTTGACCGGGCTGTCTCGCAAAACGGTGACTGCGTGTTTCGCAGGATTGGAAAAGAAAATACCATCGGGGCAGATTTATAACGTACGTCTTATAAAGGTAAATTTTTTTGTATTGATGTAGTAATGTTGAGTAAAATGAAATCGTAAATACGCAAATGATGTATTTATTTAGAACATATTGATGCTTTGTTGTAACTGTGATGTATTGAAAAAAGAATCATTTTTAATTAGTTGGAGTAGCTTTGGCGCAACAAAATAAGCAATATGAAAAAAAATTTACTTTTAGCATTGATGTACCTGCTTATACAGTTTGATGTATCTGGCCAGCAGGTCATACTGAATTTCGAAGCGGATTCCACCTCGACGCTGTTTCAGTATTTCGGAAGTGGTTTGGATGGGCAGTTTAACAAGGTTGTTAATAACCCTGCGCCAGGGGGTATAAACACCAGTGCCAAGGTAGGTGAATTTGTTAAGCCTGCCGATGCCCAGGTCTGGGCCGGGGCTTTTTCTAACCCTAACCCCAGGAAACCGATAAACCTTACAGCGACCGGCAGTATGGTTTGTGTGAAGGTTTGGCTGGATCACGTGGGTTCTGTGTCCCTAAAGCTGGAGGCGTCTTCTACGGGTGGGGCCGATTGGATTCAGACACTTCCGGTAAGTAAGGCAAAAGAATGGGTAGAGCTTTGCTTTGACCCTAAGCTTCCGGGCCTGGAAGGGGAAAAGAAACCTGCTGCCGGGCAGATATATGCGCGGGTAGTGCTATTCTTTGATTTCGGAAAAACAGGTGCGGAGTCTGCAGCAACTTCTTACTTCGACGATATCCTGCTTTCGGCAACGAGTGCGCCGACGACAGCAAATGTTACCTTCTCCGTAAATATGAAACGCTATACGGGAACTTTCAATACCGTTTTCGTATCGGGCTCCTTCAACAACTGGTCAGCGGACGCCAATCCTCTTCAGGATCCCGATAAAGATAGTATCTGGACGGCAACCCTGCCCATCACAACAGGGGCCATCGAGTATAAGTTCCAGGTAGATAAGTGGAAAGACCAGGAAGCTTTCCGGGGTACGGAAACATGTACTGCCACAACGCCCGATGGCCAGTTTACCAATCGCTACAAGGTGATACCCTCTTCAGCATTGGTGCTGGATACGGTTTGCTGGAACAGTTGCTATGCCTGTGGCACAGCAGTTCTAATTACGGTCAATCTGGGTACTCAACATATTCCCGTGGCACCTACCGGTGTCTTTATCGCCGGAGGGGGAAATTTTGGCGCACCGGGGGATTTCCCGCTCAAGGACCCCGATAAGGACGGCGTTTACTCAATTACCTTTGAACGGCCTAAAGGATTCACCTCTTTTTATACGTTCACCAATGGAAAGTGCCCGGATTATAGCTGTAAGGAAAATATCGCCGGACAAGCCTGCGCCAATCCGGATAATTACAACGACAGGAAAATGGGGCCTTTCACTAAAGACACCGTCCTCAATACTTGTTTCGATCGCTGCACGGATAATACCAATTGTGGTGCCCTGGTCAAGCGCAAGGTGACGTTCCGGGTGAACATGTCGGCATATAAAAGCAGCTTCGTTAACGTCTATCTCAGCGGTACCTTCAACAACTGGTCGGCCAATGCCAATGTCCTGAAAGATGACGATCTCGACAATATCTGGACCACTACGGTAGAACTCAGCGAAGGTACGTATGAATATAAATTCCAACTGGACGGATGGTCGGCGCAGGAAAATTTTGTAGGTGGGGAGGCTTGTACCAAAACAACCGGCGCCTTCACTAACCGGATCGCGACCGTGAGCAAGGATTCCATTTTTCCAGCAGTTTGCTTCAATGCGTGTACCGCGTGTGCCCCAACAGGGGTAAACAGCCTCGAACGCGTTGACCATCTTTTCCGCATATCCCCCAATCCGGCAAATAACGAAGTCCTGCTTCAATTCAATCAAGCGCTCGATGGTCAAGTGGAGTGGGAACTTTACGATATGCTCGGCAGGGTGCAGATGAGTTCAAGAGCCGTCTCATCACTGGAAACAGCAAGGGTTTCTGTCGCAGAGCTACCTGCAGGGCTATTTTGGGTGTTTGTGCGCAGCGGGCGGCAGATAGATGTGAAAAAGCTGGTCGTACAGCATTGATGTAAAATTTTTTGAAACGCCGTTTTAAAAGAATATTGTGGGGTTGTGTAAAAGTCTGAAAGCTTTCTTTGGCGGCTGACGCCGCCAAATTATATTTCGAATAGGCATCGTTTTTTCTGATTTCCCTTTGCGAAATCAGAAAAAACGATGCCTATTCGAAACTTTCTTTCGCCGCCGAAGGCGGTGGAATATTTTTCACACAACTCCTTAATGACCAATCGTCTATGCTAAAATATTTATGTCTTGGTGCCTTCTTTTATATCGGCATAATACCACTGGCATCTGCACAAATCCGCGTGAGCGGTAAAGTTACAGAAAAGGGCGGTACTGAGGGGCTACCCGGGGCAACGGTGGTCGTCAAAGGAACTTCCGATGGCGTCGCTACCGATCTGGACGGAACCTATTCAATAGATGTTCCCTCCGCAGATGCTGTGCTCGTCTTTTCCTTTGTCGGCTTGGAGAGCCAGGAAGTCCGGGTAGGTAGCCAGCGGGAAATCAATGTGGTACTCCAGTTGGACGCTACGCTTATCGAAGAGGTGGTCGTGGTAGGCTATGGTACACAAAAAAGGAGTGCGATATCCGGGGCTGTTTCGACAATTTCTGCTGACGAAATTGCCAAAACACCTGTATTACGTGCGGAGCAGGCGTTGCAAGGCCGTACAGCAGGGGTCCAGGTAACCCAAAATTCGGGGTCTCCGGGAAGTACCCTGACCGTCCGGGTACGGGGTGTCGGGACGATCAACAACAGCGAGCCGCTCTATCTGGTAGATGGCGTCCCGGCCGAAGGGATTGACTTCCTCAACCCGAATGATATCGCCTCGATTAACGTACTCAAAGATGCCGCCTCGGCAGCAATCTATGGTGCCCGTGGCGCCAATGGCGTCGTATTGATTACTACGCGCAGCGGAAAATCAGGGGAATCCGGCACGATCAGCTACGATGCATATTATGGTACGCAAGGGCCCTGGAAAAAAATGCACTTATTAAATGCCCGGGAATACGCAATTTTATCCAACGAGGCACACATTGCAGCAGGGCGCGTCCCTCGCCCGGAATTTTCCAACCCCGATTTGCTTGGGGAAGGTACGGACTGGCAGGAAGCCATATTCGAGGAGGCGCCCATGGCGAGCCACCAGTTGACCATCACTGGTGGATCGGCACTTTCTACCTATTCGCTCAGTGGCAGCTATTTTACACAGGACGGGATCGTCGGCGGGCCCAAGGCGGGTTTCGAACGCTATAACGCCAGGTTCAACGCTACCCATAAGCCGAAGAAATGGCTGAACGTTGGCAGTAGTATGGTCTTCACCTCCCTCGAACGCAAGGGCCTGCCCGAAAACAACGAATTCAATACGCCCTTGATCAGGGCATTGAATATTGACCCGGTGACGAGCGTACGCAAGTACGATGGCACCTTGAATTACTCCGTTTATGCCGATACGGACATCGCCAATCCCGTCAATGCGATCGAACAGACCTATAATACTTGGCGCAGTAAACGCCTGTTGGGGTCTGTTTTTGGAGAAGTACAAATTGCCACAGGGCTGACCTTCCGGTCTGCTTATAGTGTGGATGCCACCTTTGCATTCCAGGATTTGTTTTTCCCAAAATTTGATTTGAGTATAGACCCTCAACTGGGCGATGCGCCTTCAGTAGAACGCAGTATCAATAATTCGGTGGTTAAATCAGAGTTTACCTGGTCTAACTGGCAATGGGAAAATGTACTTACTTATCGGAATCAGGGAAAGAACGGACATGATTTTTCGGCGATGCTGGGCACTACTGCTCTGGAAAATACCTTCCGGCAGTTGACAGGTGCCAATACGAACCTGCCTTCCAACCGCGTCGAAGATGCTTATTTGGGGAACACCATTGACCCCCGGGAATCGCAGAGCGCAGGTGATTTTGCCAGTGCATCCTCCCTGCTTTCCTATTTTGGAAGGGCAAATTATGGGTTTAAAGAGCGGTATCTTCTGTCGGCAACTTTCAGGATGGACGGTTCTTCCCGTTTTGGAAAAAATAACCGCTTCGGATATTTCCCTTCTGTATCAGGCGGCTGGATTATGAGCCGGGAGCCATTCTGGAAATCGGAGGCAGTCAGTTTTCTAAAAGTCAGGGGGAGCTGGGGCCAGAATGGCAACGATAAGATCGGGGATTACAGCTATACGACCATTGTCCTTCCCGGGCAGAACTATACGTTTGGCAACGATGAAAAAATTATCAACGGCAGTGCGCCGCAGGAAGCCAGTAACCCCGATCTGAAATGGGAAACCAGCGAGCAGACGAATTTCGGCCTCGATCTCGAATTGTGGCAGGGTAAGCTGAATTTTACAGGGGATTATTATCTGAAAACGACCCGGGACATGCTTTCCCGGGTACCGATTCCCGCGATTGCAGGGGTACGGCCACCTTTCCAGAATGTTGGTACGGTACAAAATCAGGGGGTCGAACTGGCCCTTCAGCACCGAAACGCAAAAGGGGGGTTTTCCTATCAAATAGGGGGCAACATCGCTTTCGTCCGCACTGAAGTCCTCAGCCTGGGCGAAGGTGGGGAGCCAATAGTGGCAGGAAATGTATTTTCGGCAGGAAATGTATCCCGTACACAAATCGGGCATCCGGTAGCCGCATTTTACGGATATGTTACAGACGGGATATTCCAGACAGCGGAAGAGGTCAAGGCGCATGCCTTTCAAAATGCGCAAACGGCCCCCGGGGATATCCGGTTCAAAGATCTCAATGGCGACGGGACGATCAATGATGCCGACCGTACGTTCATCGGTAACCCTACCCCGGATTTTACGTATGGAGTTACTCTGGAGGCAGGTTTCAAGGGGTTTGATGCCAGCTTATTTATACAAGGCAGCTACGGCAATGAAATTTACAACGGGATTTTCCGCTACGATTTCTTTTATACCAACAGGCCACAGTCTGCACTACTTCGTTGGACAGGGCCCGGCACTTCGGATATCGAGCCACGGGCGAACCTCAACGACCCCAATAACAATGCCCGTGCATCAGATCGCTTTATCGAAGACGGGTCTTATCTCCGGGTCAAGAATTTTCAATTGGGCTACAGTCTTCCACAGAAGATGCTTAAACGATTAAAATTACAGAAATTCCGGGGCTATATCGGTGCGCAGAATCTGTTTACCTTCACCGGGTACAGTGGCCTCGATCCGGAGATAGGTGTAGTAGGCGGTGCCCTGGAAATCGGGATTGACCAGGGTTTTTATCCACAGGCCCGCACTTTTTTGGCGGGGGTGAATGTATCGTTTTAAAAAATCAGGGATATGCAACGATATGGGGCATTGATTTTCATGGGTATTCTCTTTTTTGGCTGTCAGAAGGACTTTTTGGAGAAACGTCCTTTGGTCGGGGCTACGATTGAGAATTTTTACCAAACGGAGCAAGATGCGGTAGCTGCAATCAATGCCGCTTATGCACCTTTACAATTTGAATTGACCCCTTCCGGGCATTTCCGCTGGTTTTGGGGGGATATTATGTCCGATGATTCGGAAAAGGGGGGGTCTGGCGATAATGATCAGCCACAGCTCTCTGCATTGGAAAATTTCCAGGGCCCGGTGAACACCGAGTACCTGGAATCGGAGTGGCGTGCGGATTACGAGGGGATTAACCGTGCAAATGTGGTTTTGGAGCGGGTGCCGGGTATTTCGATGAACGCCGGGTTGAAAGAGCGGATACTCGGCGAGGCACATTTTTTACGTGCCTGGTTTTACTATAATCTGGTGACGATCTTTGGTGGTGTACCCCTGGTAGAGGGTTCGCTCGCCCCAAGCGAATACCGGAAGCCCCGCACCGACGAGGGGACGATCTGGAAGTTTATCGAAGCTGATCTTAAGGCTGCTGCGCAGCGCCTTCCTTTGCGCAGCGCTTACTCACCTGCCGATCTGGGCAGAATCACGAAAGGTGCAGCACAGGGTTTGCTGGCTAAAGTGTTCCTTTGGCAAAAACGCTGGCCCGAAGCCCAGGCCTTGACGGAAGAGATTATTAATTCCGGGCAATACCGCCTCGAAACAGATTTTAACCGCATCTTCACCACTGCCGGTGAAAATGGCCCGGAATCGGTTTTCGAAATCCAATATATGACGGAGTCGGGCGGAAACTGGGGGTATAATGCCAATAACGAAGGGACTTTTACCAATGTTTTCCAGCGTGCCCGGGGGCAGTTCGAGGGCTATGGGTTCAATATCCCGACACAAAGCCTGGTAGATGCCTTTTTTGCAGAAGGTTTTGAAGATCCCCGCCTGAAAGCTACTGTTTTCCGCGAAGGCGAGGCCATGGGCGACCGTGGTATCTTCAACCGGGAGGCGACGGGTGGTTTCCCACATAAGTATTATCCTAAAAAATTCTTCAACAACAAACGGGAAGAGGCTTCTTTCGGAGATCCCAATCCCAACGGTGGTTCCAATGACCGTGTTATCCGCTATTCGGATGTTTTGCTGATGCATGCGGAAGCCGCATTTCAGAACGGCCAGCCGGAAAAGGCGAGGGTTTCTCTCAACCTGGTGCGTGCACGGGTGAAAATCCCCCTCGTGACTGTTTCGGGCACTGCATTGCTGGAAGCGATTTATCGCGAGCGGCGGCTGGAACTGGCGCTTGAAGGTCATCGGTTTTTCGACCTCGTGCGCACGGGGCGCGCGGGACAGGCGCTTGGTGCGCTGGGCTATAAGGAAAACACCCATCGTGTTTTTCCGATCCCACAATCTCAGATACAGGCCTCAAATGGTGCTGTGACCCAAAACCCCGGCTATTAGACTTACTACATTTGAAAAATGCCAGCCATGATAAAAAAAACTGCTGCATTGCTGTTTTGGGCTACTGCAATTGCTGCTTGTACCCCCTTTTTAGAAGAAGAAATCCCACAGGGACCACTCCCGGATCCTCCTGTTTTTTCGCTGCGGTATCTGGCCAGCGACTCTAACTCGGTCGTCGTCGAGGACCTCACGCCGGGGATTTTTGACCGGATATGGAGCTTCCCCGGTGGGCAGCCGGATAAGTCCAAGCAACAGAAGGATACGATATTCTTCCCCCGTTCGGGAGAATATACGGTAACCCTTTATGTCTCAAAAACCGGAGGAAGTGGTACGGCACAAGCCGGGAAACCCGTACGTATTTATAAAGATGCTATTCCCCCCTGCGACGATGTGGTGAAATTACTGGTAGGGGGATGTGTACCGGGTGCTTCCCGGTGCTGGACGTTCAGCCGGTTTGCCGGTGCTGTTACGGTCGGGCCCGTACCAGGCTCGGGCGAGTGGTTCAAATCCACGAAAGACGGGTTACAGAATGAGCAGTACGATGACCGCTTCTGCTTTTCCCTAAACGACAACCGCTTTGTTTACGAAAATAACGGGCTGACTATTGATCCCTGGAAAGGCTATGCTCCTGTACCATATTCGCCGCCGAAAGACCAGGCCTGGACGCTCGTCCCGAGAGGTGGGGTCGGTGGCGAGCCCCGGATTATCCTTCCGGAAGGTGCTTTTCTCGGAGTTTGGGATGCCTCCAATATTTATGATATCGTTGTTTTAACGGAAAAAGAGTTGGTCGTGCGTACGCCCTTCCTGAAAGGAGGGGGCTGGTTCGAACTCTATTTCGTATCTGCTAAATAAACATCCATTAGACTAGTTCCGACAAAATCATGAGATGAAAACTAATATTGTCTTTTGCTTGCTTTTGTTGGCTGCCACAGCGATTGGTTCAGGAATGTCCTGCAGCCGTTTGTGGGGCAAGGGGCAGGCTGGCGATTTCGATACCTTGGTATGGGCCGATGAGTTCGATTATTCTGGTCTGCCCGATTCGACCCGCTGGGGGTATGACCTGGGCGACGGATGTCCCAACCTCTGTGGCTGGGGCAATGCGGAATTGCAGTACTACACGGCGGACGCGGCCAACGCCAGGGTCGAAAATGGGAACCTTGTTATTGAATGTCATCGGCGAGCTCGTGCTGGAAGGGATTATACTTCTGCACGCCTGGTTTCACGGGACAAAGGGGACTGGAAGTACGGCCGTATTGAAGTCCGGGCTAAGTTGCCACAGGGCCGTGGTACCTGGCCTGCTATATGGATGCTTCCGACCAGAAGCACCTACGGCGGGTGGCCCAATTGTGGGGAAATAGATATCATGGAGCATGTCGGATATGCCCCGGATTCCCTTTTTGCCACGGTGCACACCGGGAAGTACAACCATCTTTCCGGGACCCAAAAAGGGGTAAGGGCCAAGTGGCCGGAGCCGCTGGAAAATGTATTCAGGGTATATTCCATAGAATGGGATATGGAAAAAATCGGTTTTTTTGCGGATGGGAAGCGCTATTTCCACTATGCGCGGGAAGCTGGGGCAGGCCCGGAGAGCTGGCCTTTTGACCAGCAGTTCCACTTGATCTTGAACCTCGCTGTGGGAGGGAACTGGGCTGGAAAATACGGGATTGACGAAACCATCTGGCCCCAGCGCATGGAAATTGATTACGTCAGGGTCTATCAATAATAACAGTAATGCATAACATGAGAATTTCCGGCACGTTCAAAGTACTCTTTCTTTTATGGATTGGACTGAGCAGTTGTATCCGCGAAGCCGATGATCCTGGGCTGCCTGTCTCACCGATGCCGGTCGTCCGACTGGAAAAAGGGGATATCGAAATTTCAGAAGGCAACCGGGATACTACCCTGACGTTCAAAGTACAGGTTGAAGGGCTTAGCCTTACGAATATCGTGGTGTATTACGCTACCGTTGCAGGTACGGCCAGCGCTGGATCTGATTTTGAGCTTGTCGAACGGGGTACGATCCTGTTTTCCCCCTCGGTTTCCTCCCGCGAAATCAGTATTAAGATTATCGGCGATCCTGTAAAAGAATCAGACGAGACCCTGGAACTGGTCCTGTTGGATGCAGTCAATGCCAAATTAGGTGCGAATAAAGCAAAAATCACTTTGCGCAACGACGATCTCAACCCTGTTGACCGGGTGGCTATTCCTGTTGGTGGGCCCTCTTCTCCCCTTTCGTATGCCGGCTATCAGTTGGTTTGGCAGGATGAATTTGAAGGCCAGGAGCTGAACGCTTCCAGTTGGACCTTTGAAACAGGCGACGGATGCCCGGCTTTGTGCGGCTGGGGGAACAACGAACTGCAGTTCTATCAGGAAAAAAATGCTTTTGTAGGTGGCGGATATCTGGTTATTGAAGGCCGGAAAGAGAGCGCAGGAACGAGAAATTATACTTCTGCCCGGATCATCACCAAGGGCAAACGCGAATTTCAATTTGGTCGTATAGATATTCGGGCCGCTTTGCCCGAGGGTCGCGGATACTGGCCGGCGTTGTGGATGCTGGGAGCCAATATTGACCGGACGCCCTGGCCGGCATGCGGGGAAATTGATATCATGGAATTGACCGGAGACCGTCCCAACCGGGTACTCGGATCAGCACATTTTGGGCCCAACATCGGGCAGCATCAATTTCGGACCTCAGCGAAATTTCTCCAGGGCGGGGCCAAATTCTCGGAAGCATTTCACGTTTTTTCTATCCTTTGGGAAAAAGATAAAATACAATGGTTGCTGGACGACGAGCCCTATTTTCAAATTACACCTGCCAATCTGAACGGGCTTGCATATCCTTTTAACCAACCTTTCTTTTTTGTATTCAATGTGGCTATTGGTGGCAATCTGCCAGGGCCTCCGGCTGAAAGTACCCTCTTCCCTCGTTGGATGATCGTGGACTACGTACGGGTTTTCCAGCCGCGTTGACGATGAAACGATCGTCGTGCCTTCCAATCATTTTCCAATGGCCACCTAAAAGATAACATAGGCAAATAATTTTCGCGCTGAACGATAAAATAGTATTTTGTGGCAGTACCGGTCAACGGACTCAAAGTACTATTGATGACGGCAACGAACAAACATCAACATCGCCAGCGACAGGCGAGGATCCTGCGCATTTTCAGAAAAGTGCACCGTGCGCTCGGGGCATCCCTGTTCCTCTTCTTCTTTATCGTGGCAGTCACTGGTTTGCTGCTGGGCTGGAAAAAGCACAGCGGCGGTATACTGCTTTCTCCAACCTACAAGGGTAGTTCCAGCGACCTGGGGGAGTGGCTGCCGCTCGATAGCCTGCATCAGCTCGCCTGTGCCTATCTGCGGGATTCAATTTCCCCTGCGCTTTCTACAGACCTCGACCGCATTGATATCCGAAAAGAAAAAGGTACGGTGAAATTCGTCTTCAGTGGACATTACTGGGGGCTGCAACTCGATGGGGCGAACGGACGCCTGCTTCATAAAGAACGCAGGGTCTCCGACGCGATTGAGCATATCCACGACGGATCCATCCTCGACCGTTATCTGGGCACGGCAAACGGGCAAATCAAACTCGGTTATACATCGGTTATTGGGGTAGCTTTGCTGCTGTTTACAATTACCGGGTTTTGGCTTTGGTATGGCCCAAAACGAATGCGGCAGGGAAGCAGCCGGATTTCTGACCCATAACTGGCAGACGGTATTGGGCGCGAGCAGCGAAATGGCCAGAATCAATGAAACGCAAAGATATGAAGCAACGGTTTTTTCTTCCCGCACTACCGCTCGGGGCCCTGACCCTGATTATTTCATTTACAATGCCGACGATTCCTGCTGCAGAAGGTGTGGAAAGTCCGATTATCGCGCTGGAATTTGCACGGAGTGCAGCAGACGTGGAACAGGTACTGGCTGGCCGGAGGGATATCATAGCGGCAATGGTACAAAGTGTACGACAGGATCGGATTTTTATCCTGGCCTACAGTGCTTTTTTAATGGTCAGCTGTTTGCTGGCATGGCGGCGCTGGCGGAAAGGCATCGTGTTGGCAGGACTTGGCCTGGGTCTGGCCGCTGCAATATTTGATTATCTGGAGAATGGCGCCCTCATGGCGATTCTTGAGGGAACCCCCGCATTATGGCCAGCAGCACTATCGGACCTTACCGTATATACCTACATCAAGTGGGGGGCTATTACCGGGGTGTTCTTGTTGCTGGGGACTTTTATCCGTGCGGTAAATGTATTGGGCAAGCTGATATTTGGCCTCTCAATCGGCGCAACGGTATTTCTTTTAGGTAGCCTTTTTGCACCACAGCTCTCCCTGGCCTTTGCAATGTTAATTGCTTTGCTCTTTTTGTTGTGGTGGATTTGGATGATCTTTGAGCGTTAATATTCCCGGTGTAATGATCACCGGCAATCCTTAAAAGTATAAACAGATATGAAACGATCGGGATACTTGATCCTTGGGCTATTTTGGTGGGCTTTGGCTACCGGCCATGCGCAAAGCTATGCTTTTGGTATAAAGGGAGGGGTTACTGTGGGCACCCAAAAATGGGACAACAGCTTTGATCGGGAGCCATTACTGCGCCAACATATCATCGCATTTATTGAGTCTGCAGAAGAAGCCCAGCCGTTTGCCTTATTCGCACAGGCAGGATACCATGTAAAAGGTAGCGCTATCCGGACTTACCGGAGTGTCTTTACCCAGGTGGACGGCACACAGGTGGATGTGCCGGCAGCCTCTACACCGTTCATTTTCAACAATGCGTCGCTGACACTGGGCGTCAAGCAAAAATTTGATTTCAGCGGGATGAAGAAGCTGTATTACCTTTTTGGTATCCGCGGGGACTATACAATCAGTACGAAATTGCGCCCGGATAACCTGCCTGCCAACGCTTTGCTCCTCTACGGCAGTATCTATCCTTTCGACGAATTCGTCAACCGCTTCAATTATGGCGCTACGGTCGGCGGTGGTATAGAACTGCCTTTTGCTGAACTCACAGGGATGGTACTCGAGTTCAGCGTTAACCCGGATTTCTCCTATCAATATAATCAGCCGGTCATCCGGAATGTTATTAATCCAAATCCTTTTGGGGGGACTAACCGTATAGACATCCCCGAACGTCAGATTGTGAACCTGACGTTCGAACTATCTTTGGGTTTTCGTTTTATTAATAAAATCGTTTACATAGATTGACGATATGGTTTTAAGAAGTGAAGACCTGGTAAAAATGTATGGCGCCAGGACTGTCGTACAGGATGCCTCAATAGAAGTCCATCAGGGGGAGATCGTCGGCTTGCTTGGGCCTAACGGGGCCGGTAAGACGACTACCTTCTATATGGTGGTAGGCTTTATCCGACCCAGGAGCGGCAAAGTTTTTCTGGGAGACGAAGAAATCACTGACCTGCCCATGTATAAAAGGGCACGTAATGGCATTGGTTATCTTCCACAGGAGCCTTCTGTTTTCAGGAAGCTTAGTGTGGAGGACAACATCCGGGCAATCCTTGAAATGACGCATCTGGAAAAGGAGGCGCAAAAAGAAAAACTGGAGGAGCTAATCGAGGAGTTTGGCCTCGTCAAAGTACGCAAAAGCCGGGGGGATACGCTCTCCGGCGGCGAGCGCAGGCGGACAGAAATTGCAAGGGCGCTGGCCTCCGACCCTAAGTTCATCCTGCTCGACGAACCCTTCGCCGGTATAGACCCGATCGCGGTAGAGGATATCCAGTCTATTGTAGCTAAGTTGAAGACTAAAAATATCGGCATCCTCATCACGGACCACAATGTACAGGAAACGCTTTCTATCACTGACCGGGCGTACCTGATGTTCGAAGGGAGAATCCTGAGGTCAGGTACGGCTGAAGAGCTCGCAGCTGATGAAATGGTCAGGAAGGTTTATCTGGGCAAGCATTTCGAGCTGCGCAAAAAAATACCCGATACCCTTTAAAATAGATCATCGGCTTGTGCAGCCAAATAATATTTTTTTGAGACGCGGGTTTTATT